>NZ_JBHTVA010000087.1:0-4056 GCF_042793325.1 Embleya sp. NPDC056575 | reverse complement strand
ATAACAACCCCCCCCAACGCGGCGGCCGCGTACGTGGTTAACAGGCCGGGGGGGGGGGGGGGGCGGGGGTGGGGGGGGGGGGGGGCGGGGGGGGCCGGCCGCCGGGCGCCCCCACCGGCGGGGCGTCGTCGCGCCGAGGCGGGCGACGACGCGGGGTTCACCAGGTGCGCACGGTGGGCGCGACGCCCGTCTCCCGGGCACGCTCCTGGATCCGGTCCCGGATCAGTTCGAGCTGGACGCGCGAGTTGCGGTTGATGTTGTCCGTCATCCACGCGTCGTCGACCGGTGCGGTCTCCTTCATCGCGAAGTCCTGTACCCAGCGCATCCGTACGCCGTCGGGCACCTCGTGGTACTCCCAGCGGATGTGCATGTGCGCGAACGGCCCGGTCTCCACCCGGCGCGCCCAGACCGTGCGCGTCTCGCGGTCGGCCTCGCGCTCGGACACCCAGCTCCAGATCTTGCCGTCCTTGTCGGGCTTCATGGTCAGGCGGAAGGTCACCTTGCTGCCTTCGCGTTCGAGGACCTCCACCGACGCGTACTCGCTGAACAGGTTCGTCCAGTTGTCCACGTCGTTGGTGATGTCCCAGACCAGGTCGAACGGGGCCGCGATGACGATGTCGTTGTCGGTATGGCCGGCCATGTCACACTCCTGAGATGAGTTGGGAGTTGGTGGTTTCCAGGAACTCGCGCGGGGTCTTGCATTGGTCCACGTCCGCGCCGAGCGGGAACTCGTAGCGCCGCTCCAGCTCGGCGACGATCCCGAGCAGGCCCAGCGAGTCGAGGCCGAACTGTTCGAACGTGGCGTCGGGGTCCCGCAGTTGCTCGGGCCTGGCAGTGACGCCGGCGCATGACTTCATCACCTCGGCGAGCACTTCGTGGGTGAGCGGTCCGTTCATCGCGGGCTTCCTTTCGGATGAGTCGGATGATGCGTACGAGGGCACGGGTCTTACCGGCCGCGGCAGTCGCCGGTCGGGTTACGGCGTGTCGGGGCGGCCGTCGCCTCGGCGCAGCACCAGTGCGGCGTTGCCGCCCATCAGGCCGCGGCTGAGCACCAGGGCGGTGCGCAGTTCGGCGGTCCTGGCCCGGCCGGTGACCAGGTCGAGGTCGTGGCAGATGTCGAACACGCCCGGGGTGGGCGGCAGTACGCCGTGTTCCATGGCCAGGATCGCGGCGGCGCAGTCGAGCATCGGCGCGCCGCAGTAGGCCCGGCCGATGCCGGCCTTGGGCGCGGTGACCGGCACCCTGGCGGCGCGGACGCCCAACGCGTCGGACAGGGCCAGCACTTCGGCGTGGTCGGCCTCGGGGGTGCCGAGTGCGTCGGCGAAGACCACGTCGATGTCGGCGGGTCCGCATTCGGCCTCGGCCAGGGCGTCGCGGATCGCCCGGGCCAGTCCGTGCCGGGACGGTCCCCAGCCGCAGGTGCCGGTGAACGTCGCCCCGTGTCCGAGCACTTCGGCCCGGATCCGGGCGCCGCGCCGGCGAGCCGAGTCGGCGTCCTCGACGACGAACATCGCGCCGCCCTCGGCGGGGGCGAAGCCGCGGGCGGCGGAGGTGAACGGGAGATAGGCGCGGGCGGGGTCGGCGGCGAGGCTGAGCGCGTCGTAGCCGAGTTGGCAGACCATCGAGTAGGGGGCGAGCGGTGCCTCGGCGGCGCCGACCACGACGGCGTCGGTGCCTCGGCGGATGGTCCGGACGGCGTGCGCGAGCGCGTCCAGGCCGCCGGCCTCGTCGTTGGCCAGCACCGCGCAGGGGCCTTTGAAGCCGCCGCGGATGGAGATCTGGCCGGTGGTGGCCGCGTAGAACCAGGCGATCGACTGGTACGGCCCGACGAAGCCGGGTCCCTTGCCCCACAGGTTCTGCAGTTCGCGCTGGCCGAACTCACCGCCGCCGGAGCAGCTCGCGGTGGTCACCCCGACGCCGAAGGTGGACGTCGGGCCCAGTGCCGCGTCGGCCAGGGCCTGGTCGGCGGCGACCAGCGCGAAGTGGGTGAAGCGGTCGGTCTGGACCAGGTAGCGTTCCTCGACCACGGCGGCGGGGTCGAAGTCGCGCACCTCGCCCGCGACGGTCAGCGGCAGGTGCTCGCAGCCCTCGCGGGAGATCCGGTCCAGCACGAAGCGGCCCTCGCGGGTCGCCTTCCAGAACACGTCGGCGCCGATGCCGTTGGGCGCGACGACGCCGACGCCGGTGACCACGGTGCGTCTTGGTGCGGAGCTGTTCATCGGGGTCTCCTCTCCCGACGGTCCAGGACCACCGCGGACTGGAAGCCGCCGAACCCGCTGCCCACCGACAACACCGTCGTCAGGCCCATCGGCCGGGCGGTGCCCGGCACGTAGTCGAGGTCGCACTCGGGGTCCGGCGTCTCGTAGTTGGCCGTGGGCGGCACCGCCTTGTGCTCCATCGCCAGGGCGCACGCGGCGAGTTCGATGGCACCGATGGCGCCGAGTGAGTGGCCGACCATCGACTTGATCGAACTCATCGGGACCTTGTGCGCGTGCGTGCCGAGCGAGCGCTTGACGGCCGCGGTCTCGTGGCGGTCGTTCTGCTTGGTGCCCGAGCCGTGCGCGTTGACGTAGTCGACGGCGTCGGGGGCGACCTCCGCGTCCGCCAGTGCGCGGTCGATCGCCTCGGACATCTCCAGGCCCTCGCGGGTCAGGCCGGTCATGTGGTGTGCGTTGCCGCGCGTGGCGAACCCGCCGACCTCGCAGTACACATGGGCGCCGCGCCGGTGGGCGTGTTCGAGTTCCTCCAGGATCAGTACCGCGGCGCCCTCGCCGAGGACGAATCCGTCCCGGTCCGCGTCGAACGGCCGGGAGGCGTGCGCCGGGTCGTCGTTGCGGGTCGAGGTGGCCTTGATCGCGTCGAAGCAGGCGACCGTGATCGGCGAGATCGGCGAGTCGGCGGCGCCGGCGATGTACACGTCGGCGCGGCCCTCCTCGATCGCGTGCGCGGCGTAGCCGATCGCGTCGAGGCCGGAGGTGCAGCCGGTGGAGACGGTCTGCACCGGGCCCTTGGCGACGAACTCCTCGGCCACCTCGGCGGCCAGGGTGCTCGGCGAGAAGGCCCGGTGCAGGAAGGGGTCGGCCCTGCGGTGGTCGACGGCCCAGGTCTTGCCGGGGCCGCTGACCGCGATGTAGTCGTGTTCGAGCCGGGTGGTGCCGCCCACGGCGGTGCCGAGGGAGACGCCGATCCGCCAGGGGTCCTCGGCGTCGCGGTCCAGGCCGCTGCCGCGGACCGCCTCGGCCGCCGCGGCGAGCGCGAACTGCACGTAGCGGTCCGCGCGTCGGGCCCGGTCGGGGTCGACGCCGCACGCGATCGGGTCGAAGTCGCATTCGGCGGCGATCCGGGAGCGGAACCCGGTGGGGTCGAAGAAGGTGATCCCGCGCGTCGCCGTGCGGCCCGCCATCAGCAGGTCCCAGAACGCGGTGACACCCACCCCACCGGGTGCCACCACCCCGACGCCGGTGACCGCGACCCGGCGCCTCAAGAGTCGGCGCCCGCGGTCTCGGCGGGTTCGATCCCCTCCGTGTCGACGTGCCCGAGTTCGGGCCGCGGCGCGAGCGGGGCGAGCTGGAAGACCATCCGGGCCTGCACCCGGCCGACGTTGCGGAAGCGGTGGCGCATGTTCTTCGGGATCATCAGGCCCTGGTCGGGCCGGAGTTCGTGGGTGACGCCGTCCAGGTCGACCTCGATGGAGCCGACCACGACGTGGATGAACTCCTCGGAGTAGGGGTGGTAGTGCTCGGCGATCATGTCCCCGGGCTCGATCAGGGCCAGGCCCATGAAGCCGCTGGTGGAGCCCACGGTCGCCGGGCCGAGCATGACCCGGAGGTCACCCCCGCGGCGGCGGTTCGGCTCGATCTCGTCCAGGTTGACGATGCGTACGGTCTGCGTGGTCATCTGTGCCACCTCCAAGTGGCGGGGGGGCGCCGGCGGGCGCCGCCCCGGGGGGTGAGGCGGCGCGGGCGGCGCGGCCGGCGGGGTCGGGGGGGGGGGAGCCCCACGCACGCGGGCGGCCCACCGACGCGGGCGGTGGGCGGGCAGCCGACAGGCCCAGGA
>NZ_JBHTVA010000086.1:19442-40140 GCF_042793325.1 Embleya sp. NPDC056575 | reverse complement strand
GAAGCGCTCGGCGATCTCGTCGTAGCGGGCGCGCGGAGCCAGGATCCGGGTAGTGGTCGGGGACGCCCGGGTCGCGAACCGGGCCGGGTCACAACCGGCGCGGCCACCGCCGCGACACGGGCTTCCCCCGGTGACCCGAGTCGTCGGCGCACCCCTTCGGCGCGTCAGCGCCCACGATCCTGGCCAACCCTGGAGATCGACGCGCGAAGCGCGGAGAGCGGCGGAGCCGCGAAGTTCGGGCTGGGTGACCCGGAGCGAAGCGGAGGGGCACACGGCCCCGAGCGAGGGGCCGCTTTTTCTTGGAGGAGCGAAGCGGGGGAAAGAAAAAGTGGTGCCTCGCGAGCCGGCGCGGAGCGCCCAAAAAGAAGCACCGCCGCCGACACGACCCCGCCTCCCCCACACGCCCACCCCACGACCCCGGCGCCGCGCCCCGCGCCGCCCGCCCCTCAGCCCCTCACGCAGATATCCGACCCGCACCGCACCTGCGCCGGGTCCAACCCCACCGGCAGGCCGTCGCCCTCGAAGGCCGTGGGGGCGCCGCCGAAGACCGCCGTCGTCGCCGGTTCGCCGCCGAGTGCCGCCGTGGCCAGGATCATCGCGCCCGCCGTCCAGGCCGTGCGCTCCACCGGCCAGATCGCGTCGTCCTCGAAGACGTACCCGGTCCAGTACAGGCCGTCCTCGTGGCGCAGCCGCTGGATCCACGAGACGATCTCCACCGCCCGGTCGCTCTCGCCCAACGCCCACAGCGCGATGGCCAGTTCGCAACTCTCCGCGCCGGTCACCCACGGGCGGTCGGAGACGCACCGCACGCCCAGGTCCGGCACCACGAAGGTGTCCCACCCGTCCTTGATCCGCTCGTCCGCGGCCGGCCCGCGCAGCGCGGTGCCCAGGATCGGGTAGTACCAGTCCATCGAGTAGCGGCTCTTGTCCAGGAACCGCTCCGGGTGCGAGAGCACCGCGTGGCCCAGTCGACCGGCCGCCAACTCCCAGTCGGGCTGCGGCTCGCCGAGGTGTTCCGCGATGGCCAGCGCGCAGCGCAGCGCCTGGTACATGCTCGCCGACCCGGTGAGCAGCGCGTCCGGCACCGGCACGCCGTGTTCGTCCCGCTTCCAGCGGATCTCGCCGCCGGGGGCCTGGAGTTCGAGGATGAAGCCCATCGCCGCGCGCAGCTTCGGCCACATCCGGACCAGGAACTCCTCGTCCCCGGTGAGCAGATGGTGGTGCCACAGGCCGACCGCGAGGTAGGCGGTGAAGTTGGCCTCCTTGTTGCGATCGGTCACCTCGCCGTCCACGTACGCCGCGTACCACGAGCCGTCCGGCTCCTGACGGCTCGCCAGCCAGCGATAGGCCCGCTCGGCCTCGTCGTGCCGGCCGGCCACATCGAGCGCCATCGCAGCCTCGGTGTGGTCCCACGGGTCGAGGTGTCCGCCGACGAACCACGGGATCGACCCGTCGGGCCGCTGTACCGCGGCGATGCCGTCGATCGTCGCGGCGACCTGATCGACGGTCAGCACGCCTTCCAGGGCCAGCAGTTCGAGCGCCGGCTCGGATCCGGGCCGGGCGAGGCTCATGCGCCCGCCCCGTCGAGCGTCCCGTCGGGACCGACGGCCCGTGCGGCCCCCGCGACCCCGGCCTCGGTGCCCGTCTCGCCCGTCGGCCGCGGCTTGGTCGCGTAGACCACCAGGCTCTTCCCGATCACCGGGTCCAGCGCCTTCTCCGCGAGCCGCGTGGCCAGCGGGCGCTTCATGATGTCCCAGACCAGGAGCTTGTGCCACGCGCGGACCGGCAGCGCCTTGTCGTTGTCCACGCCGACCGCGCACTTGATCCACCAGTACGGCGAGTGCAGCGCGTGCGTGTGGTGCGTCCCGTACGGCCGCAGTCCCGACTCGCGGATGCGGGCCGCGAACTCGTCGCCCTTGTAGATCCGGATGTGCCCGCCCTCGACCTCGTGATACGCGTCGGACAGCGCCCAGCAGATCTTCTCCGGCCCGTAGCGCGGCACCGTCATCGCGGCCAGCCCACCCGGCTTGAGCACCCGGAACAGCTCGCCCAGCACACCCTTGTCGTCCGGGATGTGCTCCAGCACCTCGGAGATGATCACCCGGTCGAAGCTCGCGTCCGGGAAGGGCAGCGCCAGCGCGTCACCGACCATCGCCTCGGCGCGCGCCCCGGCCGGGACCTCGCCGGCCGCCCGCATCGAGGCGAACATCGCGTCGACCTCGGCGATGTCCTTCGCGTTCCGATCCAGCGCGACCACGTCGGCGCCGCGCCGGTATGCCTCGAAGGCGTGCCGGCCGCCGCCACATCCCATGTCCAGGACCCGATCCCCGGGGGCCAGCGGAAAGCGGGAGAAATCCACGGTGAGCAAGTCGGCGACTCCGTCTCGTAGTGCGCGAACCGGTTGCGGGGGCGCCCGGCGAGGGGTGGGCTGTGGTCAGCTGTTTCGGGATCCGACGGCGGGCTTCGCGGACGACACCCGCCCGAACGGCGACCGGCCGAGCAGCACGTCGCTCGCCCGCTCGGTCAACCCGCGCCGCCCCGCACCGGCCGTGCTCGGCGCGATCGGACCGGCCGCGAGCGCGGCCCGATACCGCTCCACGGTACGCACCGCCGTATTGCGCCATGTGAACCGTTCGAGCACCCGGGCGCGGCCCGCCTCGGCCAGCCGGGCCCGCAGTTCGGGGTCGTCGAGCAGTCGGCCCAGGGCGGCGCGCAGCGCCTCCGGGTCGCCCGGCGGCACCGCCAGGCAGGTCACCCCGTCCGGCCCCGCGACCTCCGGGATCGCCCCGCCCGTACTCGCCACCAGCGCCGTCCCGCACGCCATCGCCTCGGCGGCGGGCAGCGAGAAGCCCTCGTAGAGCGACGGCACGCAGGCGATCTCGGCGCTGCGGATCAGGTCGACCAGCTCGTCGTCGGTGAGTTCGGACACGAAGCGGATGGCCGAGCCCAGCCCGAGCCGCTCGATCGCGCGCAACACGGGTCCGTCGCCCTTGGGCCGGCCGACCACCACGAGTTCGACCCGGTCGTGCTCGACGCGCAGCTTGGCCAGCGCCTCGACCAGGTGGATCAGGCCCTTGAGCGGCACATCCGCGCTCGCCGTGGTCACGATCCGTCCGGGCACCTTGGCCACCGAGGGATCCGGCGCGAAGCGGTCGGTGTCGGCGCCCACCGGCACCACGGTGACCCGACTGGGCGAGACGCCCAGGTGGTCGACGATCTCGGCCTTGGACGAGCCGGAGACGGTGACCACCTCGGTCAGCCGCGCGGAGACCCGCTTCTGCATGGTGGTGAACCCGTACCAGCGGTGCAGCGTGGCCTTGCGCCGCAGCGTCGTGGCCTCTCCGATCTCCAGCGCGCGGTCCACCGTGATCGGGTGGTGGATCGTGGTCACCAGCGGGAACCCGAGCCGGGGCAGCGCGAGTTGCCCGTAGCCCAGCGTCTGGTTGTCGTGCACCACGTCGAACTCGCCGCGCCGGGCCGCGAGGTGGCGCCACGCGCGCAGCGAGAAGGTCAGCGGCTCGGGAAAGCCCGCGGTCAGCATGCCGCCGACCTCGAGCACGTCGATCCAGTCGCGATACTCGCGCAGTTTGGGCATCCGGAACGGATCCGGTTCGCGATACAGATCCAGGCTGGGCAGCGTGGTCAGCTTCACGCCCTCGTCCACGACCGCGTACGGCGGGCCGGAGATCACCTCGACCTCGTGTCCGAGCCTGGTGAGTTCGCGGGAGAGGTGGCGGACGTAAACTCCCTGTCCGCCGCAGTACGGGTCGCCCCGATACGCCAGCAGGGCGATTCGCAGGGGTCGCTCCGGGGAGGTCCGCGCCGGGCCCACCTGGGCGTTCACAGCGGATGCGGTCTCCCGTGTCACGAATGGCCCCCTATCGCTGCCCTCGTCGGAGCATAGTAGTCGCGTAATCTAGAACAGGTTTCAGTATGTGCCCGTCGGAGAGCAGCCAAGATACCGCCGGGTACCCACTGCGACGTGCACCGCGTGACCCGTAACACACCGCCCGGCGGACCGCCGCGCATCGAGAGGCTGACATGACGACGTATACGAAGGCCGACCGGGCGCCGCTGACCGAGCGCCAGGAGGCACGCCGCCGCCGCATCCTGCGCGCGACCACCCAACTGGCCGCCCGAGGCGGTTACGAATCGGTACAGATGCGCGAGGTCGCGGAGCAGTCCGAGGTGGCGCTCGGCACGCTCTACCGCTACTTCCCGTCCAAGGTGCATCTGCTGGTGGCCACCATGTACGACCAGCTGGATCAGCTGCACAGCCAGCTGCGCCGCCGCCCGCCGAAGAGCGCCGGCGCGCGTGAGCGGGTGGTGGACACCCTGCTCCGGGCGTTCAAGGGCATGCAGCGCGAGCCGCACCTGACCGAGGCGATGATGCGGGCGCTCCAGTTCGCCGACCGCTCGGTCGGCGCCGAGGTGGACACGGTCAGCCGGGAGACCACCTCGATGATCCTGGAGGCGATCAGCGGCGACGAGCCGCCGAACGAGCCGACCACGGAGGAGTTGGCGGTGATCCGGGTGATCACCCACACGTGGCACTCGTCCCTGATCGCCTGGCTCAACGGTCGTGCCTCGATCGCCCAGGTCCGCACCGACATCGAAACCGTCTGCCGGCTGATCCCGGAGGACTGAGGCCCCGCGAGGGCACCCGGCCGGGCCCGCCATCGGCCCGGCCGGAGCACTCGCGCTAGTCCGGTGGGAACACGGTCGCGCCGGAGGCCGCGTCCACGATCGAGATGGCCTCGACCGGGCAGCTCTCGGCCGCCTCCAGGATCGCGTCCGAGGCGTCCGTCTCCCCCGCCGTCGGGTGCGACTGCCGACCCGCGTCCAGCTTGAAGTCGTTCGGCGCGCTGCCGATGCACATGCCCGACCCGATGCAAACGCTCCGGTCGACCTCGACCCGCCAGCGATCACCCATCAGTACTCCTCTTTCGCTCGGCTCCCGCGTCCGCCCGCGCGGCGCGCGGCCGCGACGGTCAGATCTGCGCGTCGTAACCCGCGGGCAGCGCGATGGACTTGGCCTCGGTGTACGCGTCGAGCCCCTCGATGCCGAACTCGCGGCCGATGCCCGAGTTCTTGTAGCCGCCGAACGGGCCGAAGAAGTCCAGGCCGAACGTGTTCACCGAGTACGTACCGGTCCGGATCCGCCGGGCCACGTCGATCCCCTTCTCGATGTCCGTCGTCCAGACGCTGCCCGACAGGCCGAAGTCCGAATCGTTCGCGAGGGCGATCGCCTGCTCCTCGTCGTCGTAGGCGATCAGCGCCACGACCGGTCCGAAGATCTCCTCCTGCGCGATCCGCATCGAGTTGTCCACGTCGCCGAACAGGGTGGGCTCGACGTACCAGCCCTTCTCCTGCGCCTCGGGACGACCGCCGCCGGCGAGGATCTTGGCGCCCTCCTCCTGGCCGATGCGGATGTAGTCGAACGAGCGCTGCTGCTGGCGCTTGGCCACCAGCGGGCCGACCTGGGTGTCGGCCGCCATCGGGTCGCCGACCTTGAGTTCGCCGACCCACGCCGCGAAGCGCTCGGCGATCTCGTCGTAGCGGGCGCGCGGAGCCAGGATCCGGGTCTGCGCCACGCACGCCTGGCCGTTGTTCATGTACGAGTTCGGCAGCAGCGTGGTCGCGGTGTGCTCCAGGTCGGCGTCGGGCAGGATGATCGCCGCCGACTTGCCGCCCAGCTCCAGGGTGACCCGGGTGAGGTTGCGCGCGGCGACCTCCATGATCCGCTTGCCCGCGCCGACCGAGCCGGTGAACGCGACCTTGTCGATGCCGGGGTGGCCGACCAGGTACTCGCTGACCTCGCGGTCCGCCGCGACGATGCTCAGCACGCCGTCGGGCAGGCCCGCGTCCCGGCAGATCTCGGCCAGGATGTACGAGTCGAGCGGCGTCTCGGGCGACGGCTTGAGCACGACCGTACAGCCGGACGCGATGGCCGGCGCGAGCTTGGCGGCGGTGACGAACTGCGGGACGTTCCACGGCACCACGGCGGCCACCACGCCGACCGGCTCGCGGCGCACGAGCAGCGGGTTGAGCAGGCCGGTGCGCTTCTCCTCCCACCGGTACTCGCGGGCGATCTTGGCGACCGTGTCGTAGATCATCCCGGCGCCGATGGCCTGCGCGAACAGGCCCCAGCCGACCGGCGAGCCGTTCTGCGAGGCGACCACCTCGGCGAGTTCCTGCGACCGCGTCATGAAGCCGTCGCGGATCTTCTCCAGGATGGTGATGCGCTCGTCCAGGGACATCCGCGGCCACGGGCCCTCTTCGAACGCCTTGCGCGCGGCGGCGACCGCGGCGTCCACGTCGGCGGTCGACGCGTGCGGGACGCGCGCGAAGACCTCTTCGGTGTGCGGCGAGACGACCTCGATCGTGTCGGTGCCCAGCGGGTCGACCAGCTGTCCGCCGATGACCAGTTGGCTGTGCTCCACGATATCCGTCATCACGGTCCTCCTCGGTGCGCACACGCTGCGCGCGGTACAGGGGCTTGCGGGTGGGGCTTGCGGACGTTGAGCAGAACTCCGACTAGAACAGATACCAGTTTGCCGATGAGGGAACAACGGATTCACGGCTCGAATGAGACTGGAGTCTCACCGGCTGACAGGTAAGGATCGTACGTGCCGGATCTCGATCTGACGACCCCTCAAATCACTGGCCCGGTGGTGTATGAGAGAACGTGTTCTATGGTGATCATCGGAGCCGGATGTCCATCCGGCGGCCGTTGGGCGCCGCTTCGAGAACCGTCGAGAAGGAGGCCGCCCATGACCACCGCGTCCGATCGCCCCATTCCCCACGTGCCTGATGCCGATGCCGCCGGGTCGCCCGCCGGCGCCGATGCGCCCACTGTCGCCGATCTGGGCAACGGTGTGTGGACCGTTCCGGTTCCGATCCCGAACAATCCGCTCGGCTGCACGCTCGTCTACGTGCTCGAAACCGACGCCGGGCCGGTCCTGGTCGACGCGGGTTGGGACGACCCGATCTCCTACCGCGCCCTCGTCGACGGCCTGGTCGAGGTCGGCACCTCGGTCGAGGACGTGCACGGCGTCCTGGTCACCCACGCCCACCCGGACCACCACGGGTTGTCGGAGAAGGTGCGCGAGGTCTCCGGCGCGTGGATCGCGCTGCACGCGGCCGACGCGCAACAGGTCGAGCAGATCAACGCCGCCCCGCGCGCGGCCTGGTTGCGACACCACCTGGAGGTGCTGACCCTCGCGGGCGCGCCGCAGGAGGCCATCGACGCGCTGACCGCGCTGCGGACCCGGAGCGCGAACGACGGCACCAGGCCGCGCCTGCGCTACGCGGTGCCCGACCGGGAGTTGGTGCACGGCGAACTCGCGCCCGCGCCCGGTCGGGCGGTGCGTACCGTGTGGACGCCCGGCCACACTCCCGGCCATGTCTGCCTGCACCTGGAGGACGGCGACGGTCGGCTGCTCTCCGGTGATCACCTGCTGCCGTCGATCACCCCGCACATCGGGCTCTACGACGACGCCGAGGAGGCCGATCCGCTCGGCGACTTCCTCGCCTCGCTGACACGTGTCGCGCGGCTGCCGATCACCGGCGTACTGCCCGCCCACGAGCACGTCTTCACCGACGCGGCGGGCCGGGCGGCCGAGGTGGCGCGGTTGCACGAGGTACGGCTGGCCGCGCTGCACGCGCGGCTGCGGGAGCGCTCGCTGACCCTGTGGCAGATCGCCGAGGGCATGGACTGGAACCGCCCGTGGGCGCGGTTGGGCGCGCAGAACCGGCAGTTGGCGCTCAGCGAGGCCGCCGCGCACCTGCGCCACCTGGTCAAGCGGGGCCGCGCCGCGGCCGAGGCGCAGGGCGACCCGGTGCGGTATACGGCCCTGTGACTCCCGGGGCCGAGGGGGCGCCCGGGTAGGGTTGGCCGGGACTTTGCGGCGGGCCTGTCGAAGGGCCTGCCGGCGGGTCCGGTCCGCGGTCGGTGCCGCGGTCCGAACCGCGATCCGATCCGATCGGATCCGCTTCACTCCGATCGGCGTTCACGAAAGGCCACGCATGCCCTCCCCCCGACGCCGCAGGCGCGCCGCGGCGGCCTCCGTGCTCACGACCGCGCTGTTGTGCTCGGCTTGGACGGGGGGCGTGGCCTCGGCCGACACGCCGACGCCGGTGTCCGCGGTCGGGTACACCACGACGGCCAAGGCCCAGGGCGGTCCGGTGCCGCTCCCGCTGTACGGGAAGACCGACCCGACCACGGACGGCGTGTACCGGCAGTCGTTGGCGGTCATGGCGTTGGCCTCGACCGACACGCCGCCGGCGCCGACCGCGGTCGAGTGGCTGCTCGGGCAGCAGTGCGCCGACGGCGGGTTCACCGCGTTTCGGGCCGATCCGGGCGCGCCGTGCGATGGCGCGCGAGAGGACACCGTGGCGACCGCGACCGCGATCGAGGCGTTGCAGGCGCTGCGCACGTATGACACGCGGGTGGCGCGGGGGGTGGACTGGCTGCGGTCGAAGCAGCTCCCCGACGGCTCGTTCGCGAGTGTGCCCGGGCCGAACGCGGTCGGTGACACGACCGCGACGGCCGCCGCGACCAGCGCGATCGTCACGGCCGGCACGTCGCCGGAACTGCTCCGTACGCCGCAGGGGCGCACCCCGACGGACGCGCTCGGGGCGGCCCAGCTGCGGTGCGACGCGCCCGCCGCGGACCGGGGGGCCTTCGCCGGTGGACCGGGGGCCCCGGTGGATCCGCTGCCGACCGCGCGCGCCGTGCTGGCCCTGGGCTACGGCAGCCAGCCGGCCGTGGCCGCCCCGTCGTTCGCGATCACGCCGCTGACCTGCCCCGGGGCCGAGCCGAACCGGCAGGCCGCCGCGCAGGCCGGCGCCGCGTGGCTGGCCGCCAAGCTCAAGGCCGGCGGCAACCACCTCGGCGGCCCCACCGACTTCGCGGCCACCACGACGGCCGTCCAGGCCCTGGCCGTGACGGGCCACCCCGCGGAGGCGGGCGCGGCGGCCGACTGGCTCGCGGCGGGCGCCAAGACGATGGCCGGCAACGACCCGGTCCGCCTGGCCTCCCTGATCCTGGCGGCCGTCTCCACGGGCCGCACCGTAACCACGTTCGGCGGCCTGGACCTGCCAAGCCTCCTCCGAGACACCGGCCCGGCCCCGACCCCCACCGCCGACATGACCAACCAGAGCAACCTGATCAACGGCCCGGAAGACCACACCCTCCGCGACACCCTCGCCGCGGTAATCGCAGTCCTCCTGGCCGCCACACTGATCATCGGCATGCGCCGAACCCGCCGAGACCCCTGACCAACCCCTCAGCCGGCGCGCCCCCACCCGGCCAGGACCACTCAGCCCGGCCGGGACCCCAAACAACCCAACCGAGCCACTCACCCCACCCGGAACTCCTCCGCCCGGCCAGGGCCACTCGCCCCATCTGGGGCCCAAGCCCCTCTGCCCGGGGCCACTCAACCCGGCTGGAACCCAACCAGCCCGACCTGGCCACTCATCCCCGCCGAGCGCCCCTCCACCCGGCCAAAGCCACCCAAGCCGGTTGGGACCCAACCAGCCCGCCCCCGCCACTCAACCCAACCGAACGCCCCTCCACCCGGCCAAAGCCACTCAAGCCGGTTGAGACCCAACCAGCCCGGCCCCGCCACTCAACCCAACCGAACGCCCCTCCACCCGGCCAGGTCCACCCAAGCGGGCGGGACCCAAGCAACCCGACCAAACCACTCAGCCCGGCCGGCGTTTGAGGCCAAGTAGCCCGGCCGGCGCTTGAGGCCGCCTCGGCCGAAGGCCAGGCAGCCCAGCCCAACCTACGCATCAGCCCATCCCAGCCGGGAACGGACAATCCAGCCCGGCCGGCGCTTGAGGCCAAACAGCCCGGCCGGCGTTTGAGGCCACCTCGGCCGGAGGCCGGGTCACCCAGCCCGCGCGCTCGAGGCCACCCCGGCCGGAGGCCAAGTCACCCAGCCCACCCAGCCCGCGCGTTCGAGGCCACCTCGGCGACAACACCCCTCAATGCCGAAGGCCCGGCGGCACCACCTCCGCCTCCGCGGCCCGCGCCTCCTCATCGCTGAAGACCCGAGACCGAATCAGGAACCGCCACCCCGTGGGCGCCTCGACCGAGAACCCGCCACCGCGTCCGCGAACCACGTCCACGGTCAGATGGGTGTGCCGCCAATACTCGAACTGCGCCGCCGACATATAAAACGGCTGACCGGCGACCCATCCGAGCAACACATCCGCATCACCGACCAGGAACTCCCCCCGCGGATAACACATCGGCGACGACCCGTCACAACACCCACCGGACTGGTGGAACAACAACGGCCCATGCTCAGCCGCCAGTTCCCCCACCAGTTCGGCCGCGCCCCCGGTGATCGCGACCCGCTCGACCGCCCCACCCTCCGCGTCCGACATCAGCGCACCTCCTCCGCCGACCGCACGACCGCCGCGAACGCCACGACCGCCACGACCGCCGCCGTCGCGACTCAGAAGAACCCGAGCTTCTTGGCCGAGTAACTCACCAACAGATTCTTGGTGTTCTGGTAGTGCCCCAGCATCATCCGGTGTGTCTCCCGCCCCAGCCCCGACGCCTTGTACCCGCCGAAGGCCGCGTGCGCCGGATAGGCGTGATAGCAGTTGGTCCACACCCGCCCGGCCTTGATCTCCCGCCCGAACCGATAGGCCCGCGTCGCATCCCGCGTCCACACCCCCGCGCCCAGGCCGTACAGCGTGTCGTTGGCGATCCGCAACGCCTCGGCGTCGTCCCGGAACGTGGTCACCGACACCACCGGGCCGAAGATCTCCTCCTGGAAGATCCGCATGTCGTTGGTGCCCTTGAAGATCGTCGGCTCGACGTAGTACCCGTCCTCGAAGCCCTCGACCGTCTTGCGCGCACCACCGATCAGAACCTCGGCACCCTCCTGCCGTCCGATATCCAGATACGACAGGATCTTCTCCAACTGATCGTTGGAAGCCTGCGCGCCGACCATCGTCGCCGGATCGAGCGGATTGCCCTGGACGATCGCCCGGGTGCGCGCCAACGCCCGTTCCATGAACCGGTCGTAGATCGACTCGTGGATCAGCGCCCGCGACGGACACGTACAGACCTCGCCCTGGTTCAGCGCGAACATCACGAAGCCCTCGACGGCCTTGTCGAAGAAGTCGTCGTCCTCGTCCGCCACGTCGGCGAAGAAGATGTTCGGACTCTTGCCGCCGAGTTCGACCGTCACGGGAATGATGTTCTGCGAGGCGTACTGCAGGATCAGTCGCCCGGTGGTGGTCTCGCCGGTGAACGCGACCTTGGCCACCCGACTGCTGCTCGCCAGCGGCTTGCCCGCCTCGAAGCCGAAGCCGTTGATCACGTTCACCACGCCGGGCGGCAGCAGGTCGGCGATCAGCTCGATCAGGACCAGGATGCTCACCGGCGTCTGCTCGGCCGGCTTGAGCACGACGCAGTTCCCGGCCGCCAGCGCGGGGGCGAGCTTCCAC
Source organism: Embleya sp. NPDC056575 (assembly GCF_042793325.1). Taxonomy (NCBI): domain Bacteria; kingdom Bacillati; phylum Actinomycetota; class Actinomycetes; order Kitasatosporales; family Streptomycetaceae; genus Embleya; species Embleya sp. NPDC056575. Next base: position 28,668 of record NZ_JBHTVA010000086.1, on the reverse strand, counting down.
GTGGCCATCAAAATGGGAAAGTTCCACGGAATGATCTGCGCGACCACGCCGAGCGGTTCGTGGAAGTGGTACGCGACGGTGTCCTCGTCGATCTGCGAGATGGACCCCTCCTGGGCCCGGATCACACCCGCGAAGTAGCGGAAGTGGTCGACGGCCAGCGGGAGATCCGCGGCCAGCGTCTCGCGGACCGGCTTGCCGTTCTCCCACGTCTCGGTGACCGCGAGGCGTTCGAGGTTCTGCTCGATGCGGTCGGCGATCTTGAGCAGGAGCAGCGAGCGTTCGGTGACGCTGGTCCTGCCCCAGGCGTCGGCCGCGGCGTGTGCGGCGTCCAGGGCCAGTTCGACGTCCTCGGCGGTGGAGCGGGCCACCTCGCAGAACGGCTGACCCGTCACGGGGGTGATGTCGTCCATGTACCGACCCTGCACGGGCGGCACCCATTTGCCGCCGATGTAGTTGTCGTATCGCGGTTCGAACGTGACGATGCTGTCCGGTTGGCCGGGCTGACTGTAGACCACGCGAGCCTCCGCTTCCCTTGCCGTGCAGTGGGCATGACGGACCGTCGACGAACCCACCGGCCTCGGAAAGCGGGCCGGGCCGCCTGCGGCCGACGGTAGTCGCTCGGCCGCCGATGGTCACCGGGTCCGGGAAGAAAAGCCGCGTTGTCATCGTCGTCGGGCGCCGGCGTGCCCGGACTTCGTGGGCCCCACCGGCAACTCCCGCCACCGGAAAGCAGGTTGGACACAATCACCGCATGCTTGATCTGGATGTCACCTGTGACATGTGCCATTGTACTCGACGTCGTGTTCTCGATGTGGGCCGCCGATCGTGGCCCACCTGCGCCCGAAGGGCCGTACATGAGCACTCACGCACGCCGTAGAACGTGGTTTGCCACAAGCGTTCCCCTCTTGGCGCTGGTCGTCGGTGTGTTGCCGATCGCAATCATGCCGACGGCCTCGGCCGGCCCCTCCCCGAACACGAACTCCCGGGTCGGGCACGTGAACACGCCGGCGGCGGCCGACCCGGGCGACGAGGTCGACCGGGTCGGTTCGCCGCTCCCCCTCGGCCCCGACCGGGGCCCGGGTCCGCTCGACGGCGGCAACGGCGCGCCCACCGGCCGGGGTCCGGCGGCGACCGACCTCCCGCTCGGACCGCGGCTTCGCACCGATGCCGCGCCGGTGCCCGGCTGTACGCTCGCCGAGTTCGCCGCGTTGTCCCCGCAGGCGCTGGCCGACTTCCTGACCCGCGCCGATGTCGGTCCCGACTGTCTGCGCGGCTTCCTGTGGACCTACACCCCGGAACTGGGCCGGGTGTTGACGCCGGCTCACCTCCAGGCGGTGCTGGCCCGGATCACCGCGCTCGCCCCGACCTACGACGGCGGCAACACCTCGCACCTGTACGAACTCTGGTACTTCACGCACGCCGCGCTCTACCTCGACTGGGACAACCCCGCGATCGACCTGCGCGACCCCGCGACGGTGGCCGCGATCAGTTCCGCGGCCGACGCGTTCCGCGCCGCGACGCACGCGTTCGACGTCACGCCCACCTCGGGTGCGCTGCTGCGCGAGATCCTGATCAGCGTCGACGTCGACGGCGTTCGCGAACACCAACTGCCGCTGGCCGCCCGGGTCCTACGCGACATGGACGGCAGCACCGACGCGTGGCAGAGCCCCACTCGCAGGGAAGCGGCGCTGGCCGCCCAGAACTTCGCGTACCACGGCATCGCCAACGGCGACGCGGGCTATCAGGCCGCCGTCGCGGCCGACCCGGCCTACCGCGCCGGGCTGAAGGCGTTCGTCGGCTACCGCCACCTGAACGTGCCGACCAGCGCCGGGCTGCTGCGCAACGCCGTGTTCGAGTACGGCCGGCTCGGCCGCGTCCCGAGCCTCACGGCGGAGACCGTGACGGGCCTGGGCACCCTGCTCGCCGACACCGAGGGCTGGTACGGCCGCTTCTCGGTACCGTGGAGCGAGGTCGCGCACTGGCTGGAGACGTACGGCGGTTGCCACGCGGCGGGGGTGTGTCGGGCCGACGTCGAGGCGCAGGTCTTCCCGAACACGTACACCTACGACCTGGGCGACATCGAGGTGCACACCTCACTCGACCGGGCCACGGTCGAGCAGCTGTACTACGCGTCCAAGCAGGTCAAGGAGCAGTTCTTCCGCACCCTCGGCACCGACCGGCCGCTGGCCGGCGACCCGAACCACAAGCTGACCGTCCGGCTCTACGCGAGCATGGCCGACTACCACACCTACCAGCCGTTCCTGTACGGCTACGCCACCAACAACGGCGGCCTGTACATCGAGGACGGCGCCACCTTCTACACCTACCAGCGGGTCGTGCCGAGGGACTCCAAGCTCCAGTTGGAGGAGCTGTTCCGGCACGAATACACGCACTACCTCAACGGCCGCTACGCGGTGCCGGGTTCGTTCGGCCAGGGCCCGTGGTACGCGGACAACCGAACCACCGCGTTCGACGAGGGAATGGCCGAGTACATGGCGGGTTCGACCCGTGACCAGGGTGTGAAGCTGCGCAAGTCACTGGTCACAAAGATCATCTCCGACGTGCAGCAATACGGCAGCCGCCCCTCGGTCCGCGAAACGCTGCACTTCAAGTACGACGACGCCGGCTACTTCTTCCGCTACTACGCCTACGCCGGCTCGTTCTTCTCCATGCTCGGACGCGACCACCCGGACCAACTCACCGAGATGTACACCCACTTGCGCACCAACGACGTCGCGGGCTTCGACGCCTTCCTCGACCGCGTGAGCGCCCCGAACTACCAGGCCGAGTTCGACACCTACCTGGACCAACAGATCGCCGGCGTCGACACCCTGACCGTCCCGGTGGCGAAGTACACCCCTACGGCCCAACTCGCCGCAACGGGGCCGGAATACATCCGCCAGGTCTTCCACCGGTCCACATCCAACAACCCGACCTCATGCACGGCGTACCACGACCAGCACCCTCGCTTCACGTGCATGGGCGCGATCACCGCCAACATCCCCTCCACCGCGCCCGGCGAGATGCACACCGCCATGGCCGCCACGATCGACTACTTCATCCTGACCCGAGCCGGCGCCGCCCTGAACAACCTGGCGGACATGAACTGCCACTTCACCGAACCAACCCCCTGGCCCAACGCCCAGGCAGCCACCTCCACCTACACCTGCGAAGGCCCCCTCCGCCCCTGACCGCCCACCCCCGAACGACGGCCCCCGAGCGCTGCCCACCCCGCGCCGGGGGCCGTCCCGCCGACGTCGGCACCGACCACGCCGCCGTGGGCCGCAACCTGGAGACCGCCAAGGCCGTTCAGTACGTACACGATCGCTGACCGGGACCGGTGGATCCTCGGGGGGTCGGGCAGACTGGGGCCATGTCTGTGGTGAAGATCAATGCGTTGACTGTGCCCGCCGAGATGCGGGAGACCCTGGAGCAGCGGTTCGCGTCGCGTGCCGGGATGGTGGACTCGCAGGACGGGTTCGAGTGGTTCGAGTTGTTGCGGCCGGTCGAGGGGACCGACAAGTACCTCGTGTACACCCGCTGGCGCAGCGAGGAGGACTTTCAGGCGTGGATGGCCGGGACCATGCGGGCCGCGCATGGTGGCGGTGGTGACGGTGCCGAGCGGCCCAAGCCGGCTTCGACCGATTCGGCTCTGTGGTCCTTCGAGGTGATCCAGAGCACCGGGCCGAAGGGCTGACCCCGTCCGGGGTTGGTTGGAGGTCGACCGCCCGAACGCCCGAGTGGTCGTCGCCCGCTCGGCGGCCGGCGGGACGGTGATCCCGACACGCCGCGGGTGGTCGGCGGACCGACCGGCCGCACCTCGCTCGGGCTGTTCTTCGTCGACTTCTTCCTGCCGCCCGATGCGCCCGACGCCGGACGTGTCTTCATGACCAAGGCACTCACCGCTCGGATCGGCGACGGCATCCGATCGGGAACGCGAAGAACGCGGGAAACGCGGAGAACGCGGGGAGCACGGTGAACGTAGTCCGACGCGGTACTAGCCTTGCCCCATGCCTCGCTACGACTACCGCTGCCGCGCCTGCGACGTGACCTTCGAGGTCAACCGCCCGATGGCCGCCTCCAACGACCCGGCCACGTGCCCGGCCGGCCACGCCGACACCACGAAGCTGCTGTCCACGGTCGCGGTAACCGGCGCCGCCTCCGCCCCCCGCCCCACCGGAGGCGGAGGAGGAGGCGGCTGCTGCGGCGGCGGCTGCTGCGCCTGACCCGATCCGATCGACGCTCGGGGCCCGCGACCGGCGGGTCCCGGTGGTCAGCCGTCGGCGCTACCCGGTGGCACGACCCACTGCGCGGGTTGGCCGGTGAGGTCGGCAATCACGTCGAAGTCGCCGTCGTAGTGGAGCACGGTCAGGCGGTGCCGTTCCGCAATGGCGGCGATAAGCAGGTCCGGGAGCGAGAGAGCACGGTGAAACCCGGCGTTGAGCGCGTGCCGTTGAACCTCCAGCGCGCGGGTGAAGATCTCCTCGCTGCTGTACACATAGCCGAAGGCGTGGAGCCATGTACTGATCCGCGTGGCTTCCGCGATATCCCGAGCCGCGTGGATCATCTCGTACTCGGTGGGTTGGCATACGGCAAGGAGGGAGCGTTCGTGGAGAGGCTTGAGCACCTCTGACGTTCGGCTTCGTCCAGCGTGCGAGGGCTGATTTGTCGATCAGACAGCGGTCCTGCATCAGGCGGCCCGGCCACCCGGGGGCTTGAGGGAGCCGTCCGGGTTGCGAGGCCCGGTGCTCTCTACGATCTCGCTGAAATCGAGTTCGCCGGCGTCCATGGCATCGAAGAACTCCTGGCGAAGGTGGCGCTTGACGGCGTCCTCCATGGCGAGGCGCACAGCCTTGGCCTTCGTTTTGGTGCCGTATATGCGCATGGCCTCGGCAACCATGTCGTCGTCGAGGTCGATGACGGTTCTGGCCATGCGACGGTCCTTCCATGGGTGACCCGAGATACAAAACGATGCCATTGGCATGGATCGATCGATATCGTTTCAGCCCACCCGAGCCGGATCGGGCGGCTACGCGGCCAATGCCTTCGGGGTTTCCTTGTCGCATTCCCAGTGGGCCAGGGCCGAGCGGTCGAGGAGGGTGATGCCGGCGTCGGCGGCCAAGGCTTCGGCCTTGGTGGAGAAGCAGCCGGCCGTAGTGGCCAGCAGGAGCGGGCCGGGGTGTTCCTCGGCGGCGTCGAGGGCGGAGACGAAGTCCTGGACCACGCCGCCCGCCACCGGGCCCGGGCCGTCGGCGCTGCGACAGCGCAGCACCGCCGGTGTCCCGTCGCCGCGCCTGGCGTGGACGTCCACCGCGTACGCGTCCTCGACCACCCGCACCGTCTCCACCTCGGCCAGGCCGTCGCGCTCGCACAGTTCGGCCACGTGCTCCGCGAGCCGGGCCGGGTCCATGCGGTCCAGGCGCGCCTGCGCGTCGCGCAGCGCGCGGTCGTCGCGATACTCGATCGGCTCGTCGGCCCTGGGCCGGTATCCCGCCAGCCAGATCACCGAGGCCAGCCCCGCCGCGGCGCAGATGTAGACCACCATCATGCTGTCGGACTGGTTCACCCGAACACCTTCGAGGACGAACCAGACACCGATGGCGAGGAGTTCGAGCCCGGCGACCAGGATGGCCAGATTGAGGTAGGCCCTCACCGTCGTACGTGCCATGTCCGTCGTCCCCCCGGTGACGCATCGGCCGGTCGTACCCGTGTCGTTCACGTTGTCCCGAACTCGTTTCGAGCCGAACCGCTCGGGCTCCGAGCGGCCCGACCGGCGTTCGGTCGCACCGTCGTTGTCCTGTCGCCATCCCGACGATCGGGACCCGTCACCCGGTTCCCGATTCCCGCCACAACCGGACGAGACCCGGACCACACCCGGACCACACCCGGACCATCCGGCCGGACCGCGACCGCACGACAACGGGACACCCTACGAAGGTGCCCTCACGCGCCGTCCGGCAGGTTGGTCCAACCACGACCGTCGGCCCTGCCGTACCACCCGCTGGCCGCCGTGGTACCGCCGTCCACCGGGATCAGATGACCCGTCACATACGACGATGCGGCACTGGCCAGGAAGAGCACAACCTTCGCGTAGTCATCGGGTTCGCCGAATCGCGCCAACGGGACCCACGAACCGATCAACGCCGGGTCGCGATCGCGCAATTTGGCCTCGTATGTCGTCTGCGGCGTGTTCGCCATGTCCGGGGCGATCGCGTTGACCCGAACCCCCTTGCGCGCCACGTCGACCGCGAGCGACTTGGTGAACGCGATGATCGCGGCGTTGTACGCGGAGTAGACCGGACACCCCGGGATGCCGCGCAGCGCCTCGACCGTCGACACGTTCACGATGCTCCCCCGGCCCCGTTCGACCATCGACGGCAACACCGCGTGCGTGACCCGCAGCACGTGTTCGAAGTTGATCGCGTGCAGCGCCCGCCACTCCTCCTCCGTACTGCGCAGGAAGGTGGTCGAGGGCCGGTAGTCGCCCACGTTGTTCACCAGGACGTCCGCGCCGCCCGCCGCGAGCGCCGCGTCGCTCAGCCGCCGCACGGTCGCCGGCTCCCGGATGTCGCCCAGGACCACCTCCACCCGCCCGCCGGCCGCCTCGATGTCGGTACGTGCCCGCTCGGCCCAGTCCGCGTCGATGTCGTTGAGCACCACGAGCGCGCCCGCGCGGGCCAGCAGTCGGGAGACCCCGCCGCCGATGCCCGCCCCGCCTCCGGTGACGATCGCGACCTGGCCGGCGAGGGGTTCGGGGTCGAGCATGGGTGGTGCCTCCTGGACGAATATGACGATGCGTCAGATCTGCGCATGCTCCCCCAGGTCGGCCACGAGGTCAACGCCGAACCCGACCCGGACGATCTTCGCCACACCCCCGACTCCGGCGCACGGATCGAGCCCGGGGGACCGAGACCGGGCAGGATGGGGGCAACGAACGCGACCGGTGCGCCCGACCCCCGTCGGCACGCACCACGACGAAGGGATCACATGGACATCAAGGTCGAGGACGTCCCCGCGCAGCACCGCTTCGAGGCCCGGGTCGACGGCGCCCTGGCGGGCTTCGCCGAGTACATGACCACCGACACGCTGATCGTGTTCACCCACACCGAGGTGGACCCGAGCTTCGAGGGCAAGGGCGTGGGCGGCACCCTCGTCCGCGGCGCGCTCGACCTGGTCCGCGCCGGCGAGCACAAGGTGCTGCCGCTGTGCCCGTTCGTCAAGGCGTGGATCGGCAAGCACCCGGACTACTTCGACCTCGTCTACGACGCCCCGCCGAGCAAGGTCACCGACTGACGCCACGCCCCGACGGCCCGGTCCCCGTCCCGTACCCACCCGAACCGTCCACCCCGTCGCGCGACCCCCTCCCTCGGTTGGGCGTACGCAGGGCCTCGCCGTAGGCTCGACTCCCGTGAACAGCCTGCGCATGATCGACACCTGGCCCGTCGGGAAGGCCGCCGCGGCCGTGGTCACCCGCGATGGAGTGGTCAAGAGCGAGCACGGCCCGGTGGACGAGCCGTTCCGGCTCGCCTCGGTGACCAAGTTGCTCACCGCGTACGCCGCGCTCGCCGCGATCGAGGAGGGGGCGATCGAGCCGGACGACCCGGCCGGGCCGCCCGGATCCACGATCCGCCACCTCCAGGCGCACACGTCGGGCCTGGCCTTCGACGAGGACCGGGTGCTCGCCGGCCCCGGCCGCAAGCGCATCTACTCGAACACCGGCTTCAACCTGCTCGGCGCCACCATCGAGAAGGCGTGCGACATCCCGTTCGGGGAGTACGTGCGGCAGGCGGTCTTCGCGCCCCTGGGCATGACCGAGACCACGATCGGCGACTCCCCGGCCGCCGGCGGCGTGTCCACCGTGCGCGACCTGACCCGGTTCGCGGCCGAACTGCTCGCCCCGCGCCTGCTCGCGCCGGAGACCGTACGCGCGGCCACCACCGTGGTCTTCCCCGGCCTGGACGGCGTACTGCCGGGCTACGGCACCCGGCGGCCCAACGACTGGGGCCTCGGCTTCGAGATCCGCGGCACCAAGTCGCCGCACTGGACCGGAACCACCAACTCGCCCGCCACATACGGCCACTTCGGCGCGTGCGGCACCTTCCTGTGGGTGGACCCGGAGCTGGGCGCGGCCTGCGTCTGCCTGACCGACCGCGAGTTCGGCCCCTGGGCGGCCGAGGTCTGGCCGATCCTCAACGACGCGGTGGTCGCCGAACTGCGCTGAGCCGAAGCCCACCCCTTCACCCGGCTCGTCCTGCGCTGCCCCGGCCGGCGCGGCGCATACCGTCGACCCGTGGTGTTCTCCGTGCTCGCGGCGCTCGCCGCCGCCCTCTGCTACGGCGTCGCGACCGTACTGCAGGCCCTGGGCGCGCGGCGGACCGCCGGCGCGTCCGGACTCGATCCCCGGGTGTTGACCCGGGCCCTGCGCCAGTGGCCGTTCGTGCTCGGCACCGGACTCGATCTGGCCGGGTACGCCTGCCAGTTCGTCGCGCTGCGCGAATTGCCGGTCTTCGCCGTCGAGGCCGCCCAGTCGGCCAACCTCGCGGTCACCGCGGTGCTGGCCGTACCGGTCCTGGGCGCCCGCCTGCGCGGCCCGGAGTGGGGCGCGGTCGCCGCCGTGTGCGCGGGCCTGGCGCTGCTCGGGGTCTCCGCGGGGCACGAGGGCCCGGCCCGGACCCACGCCGCCTTCCACTGGTCGCTGCTCGCCTGCGTCGCGCTGCTCGGCCTGGCCGGATGGGCCGCCGTCCGGCTCGCCGAACCGTGGCGCTCGCGCCTGCTCGGACTGCTCTCCGGACTCGGCTTCGGCCTGATCGCGCTGGCCACCCGGGTGCTGACCGACCTGTCCTTCCCGGACCTGCTGCGCTCCCCGACCGTCTACGCGCTGGTGATCGGCGCCGCGCTGACGTTCCTGCTGTACACGATCGCGTTGCAGGGCGGCGCGGTCACCTCGGTCGCCGCCGCGCTCGTGGTCGGCGAGACCGTACTCCCGGCGGGCGTCGGCATCGTCTTCCTCGGCGATCACAGCCGCCCCGGCCCCTACGGCCCGCTCGCGCTGACCGGTTTCGTATTCGCCGTCGCGGGCGCGATCGCCCTGTCCCGCTTCGCGGAGGGGGAGCCCGACCCGCCCGGGTGAACGCGGTCGGGGGCCGGGGCCGGGGGGGCGGGGGGGGGCACCGGGGCCGCGATCTGCCGCCTGTTCGCCGAGCGGGGGGCGGACCTGGCGGTCACC
>NZ_JBHTVA010000086.1:0-19432 GCF_042793325.1 Embleya sp. NPDC056575 | reverse complement strand
GCTCCCCGGTTTCGTATCCCCGGTCGCGGGCCCCATCGCCGGGGCCCGCTTCGGGGTGGGGCCGCCCCACCCGCCCGGGTGACCGCGGTCGCCACCCGTCCCCGTCGCGCCGGGAGCCGACTTCCCGAGAGCACATGATCCGAACGTCACCCACCGGGACGCCCCGACCGGTCCGCTCACTCCTCCGGTTCGATGATCTGGTAGTCCAGCTCACCGATCGAGTGCGCGAGTTCGGCGGGGGTGTACACCGCGCCGTCGTAGACGAACGCGGGCTCGATCGCGGTCTCGGTAAGCCCCTCGGCGCTGGTGTCTTGCACGACGATGGCCCAGCCGATGACGGGGCACAGGACGGGCTCTTCACCGGACCTGGTCACCTCGACGTCCCACCCGGGTTCGGCCGGGGCGAGATTGACGACGCTGCGGCGGGTGTAGCGCATGGCGGGACTCCTCGGCTGCACGTGAACCGGCGGTCTGCGCCGGTTCGAACAAGCCTATGGTGCCGGTGTGACTGCTGGGGTCACGGGGCGTATGCGGTGCGAAGACCCGGAGTCGTCCGGCCCGCCCGCCCTCGCTCGTGCGCCCCGCGGCCCCGGCGTGTGCGACCGATCGACCGGGGTAGGTACCGGCGGAACACGCCCGGTGGATGCCCCGCGCCCGCGAGTGGTCGCGCCCCCGGGGACGAGCCCAGGAATGCCCGCGACCCCGCGCCTGTTGACAGGCACGTACACGCAGCACGGGGCACGAACGTTTGGGAGGACGCATGGCCACGGTCGCACTGACCAAGGAGAACTTCGAAGAGGTCGTATCCGGCGACGGCCTGACCGTGCTGGACTTCTGGGCGGCCTGGTGCGGGCCCTGCCGGTCGTTCGCACCGACCTTCGAGAAGGTTTCGGAGGCCACGCCCGACGTCGTCTTCGCGAAGGTGGACACCGAGGCGGAGACCGATCTCGCGCAGGCGTTCTCGATCCAGTCGATCCCGACCGTGATGCTCGTCCGCGACGGCGTCGTGGTCTTCTCGCAGCCGGGCGCCCTGCCCGAGGCCGCGCTGGTCGATCTGATCAAGCAGGCGCAGGGGTTGGACATGGACGAGGTCAAGCGCAAGATCGCCGCGGGCTGACCGACCGCGGGATCGGGCCGTTCGTCCCGATCCAAGCCGTTTGCACCTTCGGCGCGGCAGAGGTCTACTTGAGGGAACGAGAGGGGCCCGCACGGATAGACGCGGAGAAGCGGTCGATGTAGGGCCGTGCACCGCGCAATCAGGATCCACGAGAAGTGGATGGGCCCCTCTCGGTTCGGTAACTCCGGTTACCTGGAGCAGGCGACACGGAAGCCCGTCGGATCACCTCCGACGGGCTTCCGCGCGTTCACGCCCCGCCCGGCGCCGCCGGCCCACCCGGCGTCGGCCACCCCGGTCCCACCGCCGGCCGCGGCCGCAGGTGCGCCCGCAGCGTCGCGATCTCCTCCCGCAGCCGCTCGGAGCGGGCCGGCTCGCCCGGGTCCGCACGCGGGATCCGCCCCGCCACCAGCGCCAGTTGGGCCTCCTCGATCTCGCCGATCAGCACCCGGACCGGCCGCGGCCGAGGCCCGCCCCGCACCTGCCGACGGCTGTACCGCCGCGGCAGCAACTCCGCCTCCACGGGCCGGATCGCCCCGGTCGCGGCCTCCTCGGCGGCCACCTCGCGAAACCTGGCCAGATAGTGCCGCCGCGCCGACCGGTACACCAGCATCGCGACCACGAAGTCCACCCCGACCCGGGCGAGCACCCCCCGCCACCCGTGCTGCAGCGGCGCGTTGAAGAACCCGTGCATCCCCATCGCCAACACCCAGCACCCGAGCGCGACCGACACCCGCCGGCCGAGCGGGCGACCGTCGCGCGCGACCAGGTAGCCGACCCCGGTGCCCGCGACCGCGCTCATCGCCCAGTGCGAACCCCACCCGGTGATCCCCACCCGCACCGCGAAGGACGTGTTCACCGAGGCGCCCGGGTCGGTCGCACCGTCGAGCAGGATGGTGTTCAGCGCGTACAGGAGGTTCTCCACCACCTGGAAGCCGAGTCCGACCAGCGCCCCGTACACCCAGCCGTCGATCGGCGCGCGGATCACCCCGGACCCGATCAGCGCGAGGATCAGCAGGCCGCAGAGCTTGAGCGTCTCCTCGTTGAACGGCGCGGTCACCGCGGCCCCCCACGTGTCCGCGAAGTCGACGCCCCGGGTCTTCGCCCAGATGTCGCCCAATCCGGTGTTGGCCAGGATCGCGCACCCGGCCGCGGCGGTCATCCCCCACACGACGCACACGATCGAGCCGGCGTGCGGCGGCGCGACGACCGGTCGGATCCGACGCGGCAGCAGGTAGCCGACGCCGAGGGTGAGCAGGAGCAGAAAGGCCGCGAGGACCGCGGCGGCCGGGAAGACCCGTACCGTGTCCCGGGATTCGTGAACGATGACGCCGAGTCCGAACAGGCACCCCAGGAGTGCCACCCCCGCGGCGACCGGAGCCGAGGGCTCGCCGGTCGGCCGGACCACGCCACCCCTCACGCGGCCCCCTCGGTGAACGTCAACGAGCGCAGCACGTCCGCCACCTGTGCCCACTGCGGATCGGCGGTCGCCGGCGGCGCGAGCGCGATCAGCCGGATGGCGAAGGCGTCCTCGGGGCCGGGATAGATCACCGCCTGCCCGGTGTCGCCGTCCCGGACCACGGTGCCGACCATGCCCCGGGCCCCGGCGTGGGCGACCAGCGGTACCGGCACGCCGAGTCGGGCATGCCGGTCGCCGACCCGGAGCGTGTCGCGCAGCCCCGTCCACAGCGCGTCGGCGTTCTCGGTCCGGGGCAGCGAGATGTACGCGACCGACAGGTCCACGTCGCCGTGCCGCAGCACGAACAGCCGCGAGGGGGCGGTGGCCGCCTGGTCGAGGATCCAGCCGGCGCCGACCCGGAACCACGCGCGGTGGTCGTCGTCCGGTCCGACCCGGAACACCGTGCCCGCCCGGACCCGCTCGTCGCCCGAGATCCACGAGTCGATCAGCGGCCACCCGCCGGTGAGCAGCACCAACACGGCGGCGACCGCGAGCGGGCCCCACCAGCGAGCCCGCCGCGGCCCGGGGAGGATGCGGGCGTCGGTCATGTCTCCAACGTCCGCCGAACGGCACGATTCCGCCCGACGAACATCGGCCGTCGGGCGGAATCGATCCCTCGAAAGGGTTGGCCGAAGCGTCGGGTCAGAGACCGAACTCGACGGGGGCCAGGTCGAGGGCGAAGCACGCGTCGCGCACGACCGCCTGCTCGGTCTTGTCGAAGTGGCCGTCGGCGCCGCCGATCACGATGCCGATCTGGATCACCGCGCGCGCCTCGGTCGGCTTCTTCTTCACCTTGGCGATGTCCTGGAGCACGGACACCTTGCCCAGCTCGAAGTCGGCGGTGAGCTTGGCCAGATAGTTCTCGAAGCGCTGTTCCAGGTCGCTCGCGGCGAAGTTGCGCAGCACGTCGTTGCTCGTGATCAGCGCGCTCACCCGCTGCCGCTCGGCCGGGTCGATGGAGCCGTCGGCCGCAGCGACCAGGGCACAGATCGCCATGCTCGCGTCCCGGAATCCGCCGCTCTTCAGCTCGTTCTTCTTCGCTTCCAGCTGCCCCTGCATCGTCTGGGCGGACTGCTTGAACTTGTCCCACAGAGCCATGGGGATCCCCCTGCCTCGCGTACATACGCGTAGATTTTCGAGCCTTCAATCTACAGACTCGTAGAAGATACCCGTTGTCCGGGCATCCGCAGAATCCATTCTCCTGGGGCGAGCCGCCAAACGAGGCGGCGCCCCGCCGGTCGGGCCCGGCGCCACACCGCGATCGGCGGCCCGGCCCGCTCACACCCCGCGCAGCGTCGCGATGAACGTGCGGTTGTGCAGGTCGGTCTGGTCGAACTCGATGGTGCCGTCGGCGACGATCGACAGGAGCATGTCGTTGCGGACGCAAAAGCCGGAGGTGTCCGGGCGGACGCCGCCGCCCAGCACGATCCGGTTCCTGCTGTACTCCTTCAGGCGCGCCGGCGCCTCGCACAACACCCGCCCGAACGTGCCCTCGTAGGTGATCCGGCCCACCAGGTCACCCACCCGGCCCCGGCTCAGCACGACCGCGATCTTCACCGGCAGGCTCGGATCCTGGCTCGCCGGGAGCAGGCCCTCCCACTTGTGCGCGAACTCGATCGGCAGTTCCGTCGGCCCCGGCGCGGCGGGCCCCGTCGGCCCGGGTTTCGCGGCCGGCCCGTTCCGGTCCTTCTTCTTCCCGAACCCCACCGTCGCGAACAACCCGCCCGCCGCCAGTGCCGCGCCGAGCAGGAGGATCAGTGGGTACTTCCACCACATCTCGCGCCGCTTCCCCGCGCGACCGGTCCCGGCGGCGACCTCCGTCGGCTCCGGCGCGAGCCGGGTCTCCTCGGCGTCGGCCACCCGGGTCGGCGCCGCGTCGTCCGCCGCCGGTTCGATCTCGATCTCCAGCAGCTCCACGGCCCGCCGGGCGGTCGACTCCACCACCGGACCCGGCAACCAGCCGGGCACGAACAACCGCCGCGGATCGCCCTCCGGCGCGAGCGCGGTCACGATCTGATCCGCCGTCGGCCGCACGGCGGGATCCTTCTGCAAGCACGCCTCGATCACCAGGCGCATCGAGTACGGCACTCGGGACAGGTTCGGTTCGTGCCCGATCACCCGGTACATGTGCGCCTGGTCGTTGCCCTCGCCGAACGGTCCCACCCCGGTCGCCGCGTGCACCAGCACCGAGCCGAGCGAGAACACGTCCCCGGCGGGCCCGACGTCGAGGCCGTCGGCCTGCTCGGGCGACATGAACGCGGGCGAGCCGACGGACACGCCCGTCGTGGTCAGCGCGGTGGCGTCCGCGGCCCGGGCGATGCCGAAGTCGATCACGCGGGGGCCGTCGAGGGTGAGCAGTACGTTGGACGGCTTGAGGTCGCGGTGCACGAGCCCGGCGTCGTGCACGTCCACCAGCGCCGCGGCCAGTCCCGCGCCCAGTGCCCGCACCGCCTCCTCGGGCAGCGGCCCGGTCAGCCGAACCGCCTCGTGCAGTGACGGCCCGGCGATGAACCGGGTGACCAGCCACGGCCGCGCCGCCTCGGCATCCGCGTCCAGCACGGTCGCGGTCCACGGCCCGGCCACCCGGCGGCCCGCCTCCACCTCGCGCCTGAACCGCACCCGGAACTCCGGGTCGTCGGCCAACTCCGGGCGCACCACCTTCACCGCGACCAGGCTCCCCCGCCCGGTCCGCCCCAGGTACACCCGACCCATCCCGCCCGACCCGAGGTGCCGCAGCAGGCGGTACCCCCCGATCACGATGGGATCGTCCTGCGCCAACCCCCGCACACCGCACCCCCGTCGGGTCGGGCGATCGCCCGACTTCCTCACCCCCGAACAATACGATCACCCGAATTTCGCCGTTGTCCCGAGCACGCCGCACCCTCGCGAGAAATTCCGGCCGCGTCTGTAACAGCGGGCCCCGACCGGGCGTGCATGTACCGAACCGACGAAGCACGCGACGCGACGAGAACGGAGGTACCCCGGGGCATGTCGACCACGAACGACGCGGCGAAGGCCACGCGAAAAGCCGAGTTCGACGCGTTCTACCTGGCCACCTCGCAGCGCATGATCGGTGTGATCTACGCACTGACCGGCAATCTCGCGGACAGCGAGGACGCCGTGCAGGAGGCGTACTCGCGGGCCTGGGGCCGCTGGGCCACACTCACCGCGGCCGGGGATCCCACCGGATGGGTCCGCGTGGTCGCCCGCCGGATCGCGGTGGGGAATTGGCGACGGGCGCGCAATCGGATGCGGGCGCACTTCCGACACGGCGAACCGACACCCGCGCCGGCCGTCTCCTCGGACCACGTGGCGCTGGTCGCGGCGCTGCGCAAACTGTCCACCGGTCGGCGCGAGGCGATCGTGCTGTTCCACCTGTGCGATCTCACCGGCGCCGAGGCGGCGGCCGAACTCGGGATCAGCGAGGCCGCGTTGCGCACCCGGCTGAGCCGCGCACGCGAAGACCTGCACCGCCATCTGGGCGAGACGACTGCCGCGGAATCGACGAGGAAAGTGACGGCGAGGGCATGAACGATCCGCACGACGACGTTCTGATCGATCGATTGCGCGAGTTGGCCGAACGAGGCGAAGCCGCGGCCACCCCGGCCGCCCCGGAGCGGGTCCGGGCCCGGGGCGCGCGTCGCCGCACCCGGGTCCGCGTCGCGGGGGCGGGCGCACTGACCGCGTGTGTGGCCGCGGGCGCGTTCTGGGCGATCCGGCCGCACGACGAGACCGCGGTACGCGGCGAACCGGCCGCGAGCAGCCCCGGGAATCACCTCACCCCGACGCCGCCACCCGACGGGATCGAACGCATCGGCCTGCGCGATCGGTCCTACCTGCCCACCGTGCCGGGCGTGCACTGGACCGTGGAGGGCGACGGGGTGCATGCGCCGCCGCACCCCTCGTTCCCGGTCGAGCTGTTCGGGCCGTGCGCGGCGACGCCTCTGGAGGCATCCGGGGGAGGCGTACTGGATCAACGCGGTACCGCGGCCGGCAGCCATGTGAAGACCTTCGTCACCAGCACCTATGGCACGGGTCTGACGCCGCGGGCGATCGACGCGGAGGCCCTG
This sequence comes from Embleya sp. NPDC056575, assembly GCF_042793325.1. Taxonomy (NCBI): domain Bacteria; kingdom Bacillati; phylum Actinomycetota; class Actinomycetes; order Kitasatosporales; family Streptomycetaceae; genus Embleya; species Embleya sp. NPDC056575. The sequence continues at coordinate 12,789 of NZ_JBHTVA010000086.1, read as the reverse complement.
CGGATCTACACCTCGTGGCAGACCGTCGCGGCCGGGTGCCTGACCCGGGTGCCGGGCGGCGGCCCCGACACCGAGGTGTGGTCCTGGTCGGGCGACGGCCGACAGGGTTCGGTGGTGCTCACCCGGCGCGGTCACGTGCTGGGCTGGATCGCCACCGAGATGACCGCGACCGACCCCGCCTACCCGCTGACCGCCGAGGTCGGTCCGGCGCTGATGGACAAGGCGATCCTGACCGACTCCGCCCCGCCGCGGTAGCGGCAGGGCCCGGGAGATCCGGCCGAGCGCCCCGGGGTCCGTCGAGCCGATCCCGGGGCCGACGCGGGCCGGCCCGCGAGCGCGCGGGTCGGCCCGCCGGCGAGCGTGCGGGTCAGCCCGCGAGCGCGCTCTTGGCCTTCCACTGGTCGTAGCTCATCTGCCAGTTGCCGAAGCCGTTGCCTGGCTCGGTGGTCTCGGTGTTGGTCGAGCCCTTGACCACGACCGGGTCGCCGACCTCGACCCGGTTGAAGAACCATTCGGCGTCCGGGACGGTCATCCCGACGCAGCCGTGGCTGGTGTTGGCGACGCCGATGTTGGCGGTGTTCCACGCGGCCGAGTGGAAGAAGGTGCCGGAGGAGGTGAAGTGCACCACCCACGGCACGTCCGGGAGGTTGTAGCTGTCTCCCAGGCCGACCGTGGTGGAGTCGAGCGTCTCCTTGGCGTTCTTGTTGAGGATCACGTGCGTGCCGCCGCGCGTGGGGAACTCGGCGGAGCCGGCCGACACCTTGATCGTCTTGACCGCGACGCCGCCCTCCATGATGGTCAGCCGCTTCTTCGGGACGTCCACCTCGACGACCCGGTTGGTGCCGACGGTGAAGGTGCTCTCGTAGTCGCGCGCGAAGTAGGTGCCGGGGCCGCTGGCCACGCCGCCGAGATTCGCGTTCAGGGTGACCTTCGTACCGCTGGGCCAGAACTCGCGCGGACGCCAGTCGACCCGGTCCTTGCCGGAGATGTCCTTGGTCCAGCCCCACGAGCCCTCGACGTTCGGCGTCGTGGTGACCTTGAGGTTGCGCTCGACCTCGGCCTTGTCCTTGACCGCGTAGTCGAACATCACCGACACCGGCTGTCCGACGCCGAAGGTGCCGCCGTTGGCCGGCCGCAGGGTGACCTTGTTGACCGTGTCGGCCTTGAGCGTGCCGAACTTCGTGGTGGCCGAGTTCTCCGCGCCCTTCTTGCCCTTCGTGGTCGCGGTCACCGTGTAGGCCGCGCCCGGCACGGTGCGCGTGGTGGAGGTCCAGGTGCGGCCGTCGGCCCCGACCGTGCCCTCGATCGCCCGGTTCTGCGCGTCCACGACCCGCACCGAGGTCAGCGTCCCGGAGTCGGCCGTCACGGTGACCGGCTTGCCCGGCAGGACCCCCTGGGTGCCGTCGGCCGGATCCACCGTCACCCGAGCCGGTGTGTCCTTCGCCTCATTGTCCGCGTCACCCGGCTTCGCCTGTGCCGCATCCGACTTCGCCGCCTTGTCGGCCCCTCCCGAGCCACATCCCGTGAGCACCACCGCGGCCGCGACGAGCGGCAGCGCGAGAACACGAATTCCCTTGCGGGAGCCGGATATCAGGGGCTTACGCACGTGCGACCTCACGAGGGGTGGACGACCGGGATCGTTCAACAGTAACAATGTGGATCAATTCCCCGTTCCCCCTCGCGGTGTGACGGTTTCTACATGATTTGGACGCAACCGCCGGCACGAGTCGGGTCCGGCACGGCACGAAGCCGCGCCCGGGACAAATCCCGGGCGCGGCTTCGGAGTTGACGCACCCGCCGCGCGGCACTCGAACGCCGCGCGACGCGGACTACGCGACGGCGGTGCGCCGGCGCTGGGCCGGGGCGCCGTTCGAGCCGCCGGAGCGGCCCGAGGTCGCGCCGGACGCGGCGGCCGACGGACGCCGTCCGGTACCGCTGCCGCCGCCCTGGCCGGGCCGACGACCGCGACCACGACCACCGGCGCCACCGCGGCGCGGCGACTCCGAGGCCGGCGAGGAGATCACGACCGGGACGCCGGAGGGCACCTGCGCGCCGGTGACGCGGGTCAGTTCCTCGTCGCCCGAGCGCACCTGGATGGTCTCGGCCTGGATGCCCGCGATCATCATCAGCCGGGCCATCTCGCGGCGCTGGTTCGGTGTGACCAGCGTCACGACGCTGCCCGACTCGCCGGCGCGCGCGGTACGGCCACCGCGGTGCAGGTAGTCCTTGTGGTCGGTCGGCGGGTCGATGTTGACCACCAGGTCCAGGCCGTCCACGTGGATCCCGCGCGCCGCGACGTTGGTCGCGATCAGCGCGGTGACGTGCCCGCTCTTGAACTGCTCCAGGGTGCGGGTGCGCTGCGGCTGCGACTTGCCGCCGTGCAGCGCCGCGGCGCGCACGCCGCTCTGCAACATCTGCCGGGTGAGCCGGTCGACCGCGTGCTTGGTGTCCATGAACATGATCACCCGGCCCTCGCGGGCGGCGATGTGCGTCGCGGCGGTGTGCTTGTCCGCCTCGCTCACGTGCAGCACGTGGTGCTCCATCGTGGTGACCGCGCCCTGCGACGGGTCGACCGAGTGCACGACCGGGTCGGAGAGGAAACGCTTGACCAGCCGGTCGACGTTGCGGTCGAGGGTGGCCGAGAACAACATCCGCTGCCCGTCCGGCTGCACCTGGTCGAGCAGCGCGGTGACCTGCGGCATGAAGCCCATGTCGGCCATCTGGTCGGCCTCGTCGAGCACCGTGATGCCGACCGCGTCCAGACGCGCGTCGCCGCGGTCGATCAGGTCCTTGAGCCGGCCCGGGGTGGCCACCACGACCTCGGCGCCGTTGCGGAGCGAACTGGCCTGGCGACCCAGCGACATGCCGCCGACGACCGTGGTCATCCGCAGCTGCACCGAGGTGGCGTACGGCATCAGCGCGTCGGTGACCTGCTGGGCCAGCTCGCGGGTGGGCACCAGGACCAGCGCGAGCGGCTGCTTGCTCTCGGCGCGGCGACCGGCGATGCGGGCCAGCATCGCGAGACCGAACGCGAGCGTCTTGCCCGAGCCGGTCCGGCCGCGGCCGAGCACGTCCCGGCCGACCAGCGCGTTGGGCAGGGTGGCCGCCTGGATCGGGAACGGCTCGGTGACACCGTTGCGGGTGAGCGCGGCGAGCAGCTGCTTGGGCATGTCCAGCTCGGCGAACGCGGCGACCGCGGGCAGCGACGGGGTGGTGCTGACCGGCAGCGCGAACTCGGCGACGGGCGCCGCGGTCATCGGCTTGCGCCGGTTGCCCGACGGGGCGCCGCCGCGGCCTCGACCGCCACCGCCGCCGTAGCCGCCCCGGCCGGAGCCGGAGCCGCCGCCGCTGCGGCCGTAACGATCGTTGGAGCCGGAACGGGGGGTGCGATTCATGGAGAACCTTCCTCGATGCGGCGCGTATCGAGGACGTCTCCGCGCGGCGGGAAGCCGCACAAGGAGTCGCAAGAACGAGCCGGAGTACCTGAACTGAAGAACCGACGTGGTGACTCGGGTCACTGGCGTCGAGATGTTGCGCAACGGTCGGGCGCCTGCCGAAGAGCGGCGGCCGATGTGCCGGACCGTGCGAGGCCGCGCGACGAGGTCGCGTCGGGCAGGGTCCTGAACGGCGGATGTCGGGCATCCGCCTGGGTGGTGCGCCGTGGCTCCCCCGGATCGATTCCGGGAGTCGCCGACCGGGGCGGCCGGCGGCCACGGGAAGGGCCCGCACCGTGCGGCGCGGGCCCTCGCTGCGTGACCGAGGCCACGCCCATGAGCGAAATCAGACGATGTTGATGTTCTCCGCCTGCGGGCCCTTCTGGCCCTGCGTGACGTCGAAGGAGACCTTCTGGCCTTCCTGCAGCTCACGGAAGCCCGTGGCGTTGATGTTCGAGTAGTGGGCGAAGACGTCGGGGCCGCCACCGTCCTGCTCGATGAAGCCGAAGCCCTTTTCGCCGTTGAACCACTTCACGGTGCCAGTAGCCACGTATCTTCCCCTTCGGGGCAGTACCGGGATCCCGCACCCTGCGAGACCCGAATCGTTGCTGATTACCCCGCCCGGAGTTGGACACCGGAAAAACAAAAGTGCACCTGTTGGCTACAACCAGCAGGCGCACAGAAAATTCCATGGGAACCACAGCAGCAATTAACGTTAGCACGCCGGACCACCGGGCCGGCGGGATCGTCTCGATCTTGTCCGAACCGCCCGGCCGGCTCCCGCCCACCGCCACGCGCACCGGTCCACCGGTCGGCGCCGGGTGCGACCATGGACGCTCCCCGCCAGTCCCCCAGCCCCGAAGGGTTCGCGTGTCCTCCTCCTCCGGCATCCCCGCGTCCGACGACTCGGTCCAGCCGATCCCCCTCTCCCCCACCGGCACTCCCCTCACCCTCGAGGACATCAGCGCGCCCGGCGGCTGCGGCGACGGTTGTGGCTGCGCCGGTGGCGGCATCGACATCGACGCCGACCTGCTCGACGCGTTCGTCACCGAGCAGGTGCTGCTGCGTCTCGAATCCGAGCCGGCCTTCCTCGCCCACTCCATCGCGGCGCTCGTCGCGGCGGATGAGATCGACGCCGAACTGGCCGAGGAGATCGAGGAGTTGGAGTCCGACCCGGTACTCCTGCTGGACGTCCTCGGGGCCACCCGACAGACCCTGCCGGAAATGGAATCCGACGCCGTCGTCCTGCTCTTCCGCTACGTGATCGACCATGTCGCGCTCGGCCCGGAGGAGTTGCCGCTGGAGGACCGCGTACAGATCGAGTGGCGCGTGCCGCCGATCGAGCGCTGACCCACACTCCGTCCCGGACGAGGCCGCGCGCCTCGTCCTACGGCTCGGCCCGCCCGTTCCCGGCGACCTCCGGGAGCGGGTCCGGGGCCGTCGGCGCGAGTGCGGTCCTCGACAGCGGCCGGCCCGAGCCCGGCCGCCATCGGCCCGTGAACAGGAATCCGGCGCCGAGGCCGATCAGCGCGGCCGAGACGTGCCCGATCGTGGTGAAGTCCGGCAGGTCGCCGTACCACTGCACGGACGAGAACGGGTACAGCAGGCAGCCGAGCGCCCACAGTGGCCGCAGCGGTTTGGGCAGCAGCGGGGTGACCGCCGCTATGGCCGCCATGGAGGCGTAGCTCACCCCGTAGTCGAGCGTGTACCGGGTGTCCTCGGGATACGTGCCCGCGTGGATCGCCGCGATCAGCACGACCGCGGTGAGCAGCGTCGCGCCCACGTGGCCCACGAGCGTGACGCCGACCGCGCGCACCGTGCCGATCCGGCGCTCCAGCACCGCCATGCACACCCCGATGCCGAACCCGATCGTGGTCACGTTGCCGAACAGGGTGCCGTGCACGTCCGCCACCAGCAGGCTGCCCGCCATCGCGCGGAACGGATGGTGGTCCAGGTTGTCGAGGTTGGTGCTGATGTCCGCCAGGAGCCGATCCGCGGCCGGCTCGGACATCAGGCCGCCGACCACGATTCCGTTGATCGCGAGCAGGATCAGCACGACGAAGGTCGCGGGGCTGCGTCGCGGGTATCGGGCGACGTCGCGCAGCCGGTTCGCGAGGGTCCGGGTCACGGTGCGTTTCTCCTTGGGCCGGCGCGGGGACGCGGCGCGAAGCACCATGCTGCATCACCGGCCGGGGTCGCCGTGTCCCGACCCCGGGATCCGGGCGCCCGGCGCCCGGGGTTCGAGCGGGTGACGGCGACTCGACACACCCCCCGCCGGGTGCGGCAGGATCGCCCTCGACGGTGCCGGGACGAGGGAGATGGCGTGACTGCGACGGGTCGGGTGGCGGACCGGTACGAGTTGGCGGAACAGCGTGGTCGTGGCGGGCTCGGGCGGGTGTGGGCCGCGCGGGACTCGGTCGAGGACCGCGAGGTCGCGGTCAAGCTGCTGCACGGCCCGCCGGACGAGGCGGCCGCGACCCGGTTCGTGGAGCGCACGCGCGCCGCCGCGCCGCTCGATCACCCCGACCTGGTCGCGGTGTCCGACGTCGGCCTGACCGACGACGGCACGCCCTTCCTGGTCACCGAACTGCTCTCCGGCCGCGACCTGCGTACGGTGCTGCGCGAGGGGTTGCCCGAACTGCCCGCCGTGTCCGAGGCGTTGCACTGGGCGGCGCGGGTCTGCGGCGCGCTCGACCACGCGCACCGAGCCGGCGTGGTGCACGGCGACCTCAAGCCGGCCGACCTGTTCCTGACCGCCGACGGCGGGATCCGCGTCCTCGATCTCGGTCTGGCCGATCGGCTCGGGGCGGTCGCCGCGTCCGGCACCGCCCTGATCGGCACGCTCGCCTACACCGCGCCCGAACGGCTGCGTGGTCGCCCCGCCGAACCGGCCGCGGACCTGTACGCACTGGGCTGCGTGCTGTACGAACTGCTCACCGGGACACCGCCGTTCGGCGCGGGGGACATCGCGGCCACGGTGTACGCCCAGCTCCGGCGCACCCCGGAGGCGGTGGATCGGCACCGCCCCGACGTCCCGCCCCACGTGAGCCGCCTGGTCCTGGACCTGCTCGCCAAGGACCCGGCACAGCGCCCGCCGACCGCAGCCGAGGTGGCCCGCCGCCTGACCGACCCGACACCGTCACGCACCGAACCACGAGCCTCCGCCGAGGCGGCGCCCGCCCCGACCGAGGCCCAGGCGCCGCCCGTCCCGACCGAGGCGGCGCCGTCCCCGGCCGACGCCCTGCCGGAGCCGGCCGACGTGCCGGCCACCACGGCCGACGTGCCCGCCGCCCCGGCGGAAGTGCCGCCGACCTCCGCCGAGGTCCCCCGCACGGCCGCCGAGGTGCCGACCGCCCCGACGGAGGCACCGCCGACGCCGACCGAGGCGCCGCCGACGCCGACCAGGACACCGGCCGCGTCGGCCGAGGCACTGCCGACCGAGGCCGAGGCGCGACCGGCCCCGGCCGACCCTGGGCCGGATCCGGCCGACGTGGCGCCCACCACGGCCGACGTGTCGCCCCTCCCCGCCGAGGCGGATGCCGCTCACGCCGTCGCCCCGGCCGCTCCGGCCGACCCGCCGCGCCGGCCCGTCCCGCCGCCGCTCCCCCCGGCGCCGCCGAGCTTCCCCCCGGGGTCGCCCGCCGCTGCGGGATTCGCCGTGCCCGCCCCTTCCGCGCCCGCCGACGACGACGAGGCCGGGTTGCGGCGGGCGGTCGCGGCCGGCGACCCGGACGCCGCCGTGCAGCTCGCCTACCACCTGGCCGACACCGGCCGGGATGCCGAGGCCGAGGCGCTGTACCGGGAGGCACTGGCCCGCAACCACCCGGATGCCGCCAACGACCTCGCCGACCTGCTCGCCGCGCACGACCGGCACGCCGAGGCCGAAGAGCTGTACCGCCGCGCCCTCGTCCAGGGCCATCCGGACGCCGCGAACAACCTCGGCCGGCTGCTGCTCCGCCTCGGGCGCACCCCCGAGGCCGAACACCTGTTCCGGCACGCCGCCGCACGGGGCCACGACGACGCCGGACAGCATCTGGGCGTGCTCCTCGCCAACACCGGTCGGCTCGACGAGGCCGAGCAGTGGTTCCGGCACACCTACGCGCAGGGTCACCCCGACGCGACGGTCAACCTCGCCGGCCTGCTGGCCGCGAAGGGCCGGATGAAGGAGGCCGACAAGCTGTACCGGCGCGCCCTCACCGAGGGCCACCGCGACGCCTCGATCGGCTACGCCGGCCTGTACGAGCGCCGGGGCCGCGTCCGCGAGGCGGAGGAGATGTACCGCCGCGCCCTGGCCGAGGGCCACCCGGCGGCGGCCGGCCAACTGGCCCGCTTCCTCGACACCCTCGGCCGCGGCCGGGAAGCGATGTGGCTGCGCTCGTAGACCGCCCCGCCCCGAACGCGCGAACGCCACGCACGACGCCCCGTCGGGGCCTGTCGTGCGTGGCGAACGGGTGACGAAACCGGTGTGACCCGCCGTTACGGCGCGGTCTCGTCGCGGTCGGAGCGGCGGTGCGCGCCGGTCCCGGTCCGGTATGCCTGCTCGTCCCGGGCCTGCCACTCGGCGATGCTCTCGTCGCGATACCCCTGCGCCGCGTCCCAGCGCACGGTCAGCGCGAACAGGACCACCAGGTCCAGCGCGATCACGATCGTGGACCAGACGGGGTGCGCGGCCAGGAAGCCGATCTCGCCGATGATGTTCAACATCACCAGCAGCGAGCCGACCACCCTGGCCCAGGTCGCGCCGGTGAGCAGCCCACCGCCGACGAGCAGTTGCAACCCGCCGAAGATCAGCAGGATGACGCCCCAGGTGTTGTAGTTCCAGACCAGCAGATCACCGGAGCGGGTGACGAAGTACCCGTCGGAGAACAGGGCCGTGAACCCCTGGAAGAGGTTGAGGACACCCAGGACGAGCAGCGTGCAGGCGGCGAATGCCACCCAGCCGGACCAGGCGCTCGTCCTGCGGGTTGTGCTGTTCATGGCCTACTCCCAACCCCGGCCGGACGGCCGGGCGGATGTGCCTGACTTTCATTCCGCGCCGCCCGCTCGCCCGCCGTCGCGCGGACGGCGACCCGACGAGTCGTCGCTCTCGCACCTTGACACGCCAAGCCATAATTTGCACCTTTTGTCCAATCCGAGTAAATCTCCGTATTTCATGGAACCCGCACGGGGCGAACGCGGGCCGTGATCGAGGAGAGGACGCCGGCGATGTCGAGGTCAGCCGAGCAGGTCCGGACCGGGCATCCGGTGCGCTTCACCCTGGCCTGCCTCCTGGTGGTCCTCGCCTGTCTGCTCACCCCGGTGGCGGTCACCGCCGCGTGGGCGCGGAACGAGGTGGCCGACACCGACCGCTTCGTCGCCGCGCTGGCCCCGCTGTCCGGGAACGCCGCGGTACAGGACGCGGTCTCCGCCCGACTGGCCGCGGCGGCCGTGCAGGCGGTGAACGTGGGCGACCTGACCGACTCGCTGCGCGAGGCGCTCGGCCTGGGGCCGAACAACGGCTCCGGGCCGCTGTCCGACTCGCTACAGAGCCTGCTGGCGGGTGTGGCCGACCAGGCCGCTCAGGCGTTCGTGGCGAGCGACGCGTTCACCGTGATCTGGCGGGACGCGCTCCGGATCGCGCACGCGTCCGCGCTGGACGTACTGGAAGGCAAGGACAGCGGCACGGTGAGCGCCGACAACGGCGAGGTGGTGCTCGACCTGGGGCCGATGATCGATCAGGTGCGGCAGGGCCTGGTGGGTCGGGGGTTCGCGTTCGCCTCGAACATCCCCGACACCGACCGCCGCTATGTGCTGGTGCACCGCGAGGGGTTGCGCACCGGGCAGGACGCGTTCCGCTTCCTGAACACCGCGGGTGTCTGGCTGCCGATCGTGGTCGTGGTGCTGTTCGTCCTGGGGGTGTGCCTCGCGCCGCGCCGCCGGCCCGTGCTGCTGTGGGCGGGCGTGGGCACCGCGCTGACCCTGCTCGCGCTGGGCATCGTGCTCGCGGTGGCCCGGCGGACCTACCTGGACGACCTGCCGCCGGAGGTCTCCCGGGACGCGGCGGCGGCGGTCTACGACGCGCTGGTGGGCTTCCTGCGCCGGACCACCCGCACGCTGGGCGTGGCCGCCGTGGCGCTCGCGGTCGCGGCGTTCCTGGCCGGACCGGCCCGGCCGGCGGGCACGATCCGGCGTGCCTTCGCGGTCGCGCCGGACCGGGCGGGCGCGGCGCTGGCCCGGCACGGTTTCGGTACGGGGTCGGTGGGCGCGTTCGTGGCCGCGCACCGGGGGCCGGTGTACGCGGTGACCGGCCTGCTGGGCGGGATCTGGCTGTGCCTGTGGAACGACCCGACGGTGTGGTCGGTGCTGCTGATCGTGGTGGTGGTCGTCGCGGCGTTGGCGGTCCTGGAAGCGGCCGCGGCGGCCGGGACACACCGGGAGGTCGAGACCGCGCGGTGAGTCACGACGGGCCGGTGCGGCTCAGGGCTGACCCGGCGTCTGCCCGGTGCGCCGGAACTCGGACGGGGACTGCTGCACACGTCGGGAGAACAGCCGGGCGAAGTAGGCCGGGTCGTCGTAGCCGACGTTGCGGGCCACCTCGTGGATGGACTGGTCGGTGGCGAGCAGCAGGCGTTTGGCCCGGGACAGCCGGGTGCGCACGATGTACTCCTTCGGCGTGGTGCCGGTCGCCCGCTGCATCTCGCTGCGCAGGCCCGCCTCGTCCAGGCCCAGCCGCCGGGCGTGCTCGCCGACGGTCAGCGGCTCGGTGGCGTGCTCGTCGAAGTAGCGGACCACCCGCGAGCCGTCCTCGTCGACCCGGATCGTCTTCAGGTCGATGATCAACTGGTGCACGATCGCCGAGGTGACCACCTCGCGGTTCGGCGCGCCCGGCTCCACCGCGGTCAGCAGCCGGTCGAAGCCCTGGCGCAGCGGCCGTACCCCGCCGAGCGACATCACCGGCTCGGCCCGGTCCAAAAACCCCAGGTCCTCGTACGCCGCCGCGGTCGGGCCCTCGAACAGCACCCAGTGCTCGCGCCAGCCCGTCGGGTCCGGGCTGTAGGCGTGGTACTCGCCGGGGAAGAGCAGGAACGCCGCGGGCGCCTGGACGGGGATCCGCGGCGCGTGCCGGTTGCCCGAGCGGAACCAGCCCGATCCCCCGGTGATCAGGGTCAGTTGGTAGCAGCCCAGCACTCGGCCCTCGAACTGCATCCCGGTGACCTGCTGCCAACCGACGCCCAGGCACACCAGGCCGAGCCGCTGGTGCTCCCTGGCAGGCGTGAGGTAGCGCGCGAAGATCATGGTGCGCCGATCGTACGGCGACCGGAGCCAGTCGCGAAGCGGTTCCTCACGCCTTGACCCCGCCGGCGACCAGGTCGGTGCGCCAGAACCGCTGGAGCGACCAGAACGCGGCGACCAGGGGCAACACCGACACCAGCGCGCCGACCACGACGAGGTTGGCGTGCGGCTGGGTGAGGTCGCTGTTCCACGCGTTCAGCCCCAGCGTGACCGGCCACAGGTGCTGGTTGTTGAGCGTGATCAGCGGCAGGAAGAAGTTGTTCCAGACGGCGACCAGTTGGAACAGGAAGATGGTCACGAGCGCGGGCGACATGATCCGCAGCCCGATGGTGCGGAAGATCCGGAACTCGCTCGCGCCGTCGAGCCGGGCGGCCTCGATCAGTTCGTCCGGCACCGACGCCTCGGCGTAGGTCTTGGCCAGGAAGACGCCGAACGGGCTGACCGCGGCGGGCAGCAGCACCGCCCAGACGGTGTCGACCAGATGCACCTTGGACAACATCAGGTAGATCGGCAGCGCCAGCATCGGGGTGGGGATCAGCACCGCGCCCAGGATCACCGAGAAGATCGTGCCTCGGCCGCGGAAGCGGTACTTGGCCAACGCGTAGCCGGCCATCGCGGCCAGGAAGGTGGCCACCACGCCACCGCCGACCGCGTACAGCACCGAGTTGAACACCCAGCGCAGGAAGATGCCGCCGTCCTCGCTGAACAGTTGCCGCAGATTGGCGCCCAGGTTCCAGTCCGCGAACCAGAAGCCGTTGCCGCGAAACAGGTCGCTGGAGGATTTGGTCGAGGAGACCAGCAGCCACCACACCGGCATCAGGAAGTAGGTCGCCACCAGGAACAGGAACGAGGTGGTCAGCACCTGCGAACGCATCGGCGTGGTACGGCCCTTGGCCGGCTTCGGCGCGGGGTGCGCGACGTGTGCGCGGACCGGGCTCGCGGCCGTGTCGGTCAGTGTCGTCACAGCGAGGACCTGCCGTTCGTGAGCCGGGCGGAGATCTTGAGCACGGCGAAGGACAACACGCACGTGCCCAGCGCGAGCAGCACCGAGACCGCGGCACCCTGCCCGTAGTCGTTGTTCTCGACGGCCTTGTGGTAGGCGGACATGATCGGCGTGTAGTCGGCGTCCAGCGACGAGGTCAGCGGGCGCAACACGCGCGGTTCGGTGTAGAGCTGGAGCGTGCCGATCACGGAGAACACGGTGGTCAGCGCGATCGCCGGGGCGACCAGCGGCACCTTGATCCGCCACGCGGTGCGCCACGGGCCGCACCCGTCCAGTTCGGCGGCCTCGTACAGCTCCTGCGGGATGGCCTGGAGCGCGGAGTAGATGACCAGCATGTTGTAGCCGGTCCAGGTCCAGGTGACCACGTTGGCGATCGACCACAGGACCGCGTCCTCGCCGAGGAAGTCGGACGGCAGGCCGACCGCGTCCAGCATGCTCACCACGGGGCTGGAGCGCGGCATGTACAGGAACGCCCACAGGATGGTGGCGACCACGCCCGGGATGGCGTAGGGCAGGAAGTAGGCGGTGCGGAAGAAGCCCTTCAGCCGTGCCGACTTGGCGTCGAGGAGCAGCGCGAGCACCAGGGCGAGGCCGAGCATCACCGGCACCTGGATCGCGCCGAACAGCAGCACCCGGCCCACGCCGTGCCACAGCGCGTCGTCGTGCAGCGCCTTGGTGTAGTTCTCGAACCCCGCGTACACCCGCTTGGGCGGGGTCAGGCCCAGGCCGGAGCGCTGCATCTTGTGCAGGCTCTCCACGATCGCGTAGCCGACGGGGACGGCGTACATCGCGGCGAAGAGCACGCCGAACGGGGCGAGGAACATCAGGGGCGCGGACCGCCGGCGCTTGCGCCGCGGGATCGGTGCGCTCAAGGGCGGGCTCCCGGTGGATGGGACGGGTGGATGTGGATGTGGATGCGGGTGGGCGGGCCGACGGCGGCCCGCCCCCCCCCCCGGGGGGGCGCCGGGCCCCGAGCGGCGCGGCCCCGAGGCCGTGATGGAGATGTCCCGCGCGGCCGAGGCCGCCGGGTTCGACGCGGTCTTCACCACCGACCACCCGTTTCCCGGCGACCGCTGGCTC
>NZ_JBHTVA010000085.1:0-41293 GCF_042793325.1 Embleya sp. NPDC056575 | reverse complement strand
TATCACCGTGCCCGCCGCGCCGACCAGCGCGGACAGCAGATCCCACATCACGCCTCCCTCGTGGGCCGGGCGGCCCGCGAGGAGAGCGTGGCGGGTGGCAGGGGCCGGGCGAGAGGGCAGCGGCGGATCTGTGGATAACCCCGCCCCTGTGGGTGGCGGCCGGCAGCCTGGGCCCATGACCGACACGAAACGCACCCTCACCGGCGGACCACTCGACGGCGAGGTCATCGACCTGGCCACCGCCATCGCCGAGGGCGGCGGAAACGACGGCGTCCTCCTCGCGCAGACCGAGGGACACGACGACCGCCTGCACAACTACGAGCCGGGGCCGGACCCGGACGACGGGCGGCTGTACTACCAGGGCAGCATCGGCTGAGGCCGGACGCACGAAAGCCCCCGCCGCAGCCCGAAGGCGCGGCGGGGGCTTCGTCGTTCGGCTACGGCAGACCGTGCGTGGACAGTTCGAGCGCGTCGTTCGGATCCGGCACCGGCGGCGGTATGTCGTGCTCCCGCAACGTCCGCAACGTCGCCCGCAGATACCGCACCAGGGCATTGATCGTCCGCGAATCCTGGCGGCGCCCCTCCTTCAACAGCGTTGCCTCGGCCTTCTGCTCGCCCAGCTCCTCCTTCACCCCGTCGAGCTGCGTCTGCAGGCTGTTCGTGATCGCCGTGAAATCGTCCCGGCGCTCCTGCCCCGGCGTCCTTCGCCCGGCCCGCGCCACCGCCACCGTCCCGCTGATCCCACCCAGGCCGACAACCAGCCCGGATATCGCGGTCACCATCTCAGCGCTCGGCATCGCGGCCGCCTCTCTCACCTCGCGGAGGCTCCGGCCATCCGACCACCACCCAAATCGCGCCCCCCAGCGCACCCCAGATCGCCGCCCCGATCCAACCCCGCGGGTTGTCGTCAAGCGGCCACCACGACATCAGCGACGACAGACCCCACGGAATCGCCGTCGCATACAGAGCGGCGAACCCGGGCCAATCCCACGGCGGCCGGGTCCACGCACACAGCAGAGCCACCACCCCGGCCACGACCCACGCCACCGCCCAGCCGTCCATCGGCATCACGTGCAGCAGGAGCCGGTAGCTGGCCGTGGATGCGATCGGCTCCACCAGGAGGCCGTAGCCGTACAGCAGCCACAGTGTGCCCATGCCGCCGAGGAACGCGCCGCGGCGGCCCAGACGCTGCCGCAGCCGGGCCGCCGCCAGCCTCACCGCGTCGGCTCCGACCCGGTCGGCAGCACCGACGCCGTCCCCGGCGTACCGACCATGCTCGACAACGCGCCCTTCACCACCGCCAACGCAGCCGGGATCCCGGCGATCGCAGCAGCCTTCGCCACCGACAGGTCGATCGCCGACGTCGTAGCCGACGCGATCATCAGGCCGAGCACGACCTCGGCGTAGGTGAACAGCGTGCGCTCGACGAGGTCGAGGAAGAACCGGCCCTTGATGCTCACTTGCCCGCCTCCTTCGCCGGTACGGCCAGCTTGTCGACCTTCGCCGTCAGCGCCGCCATGGCCTCCGACAGTTCGCCGACGAGCCGTCGCGTCTCGCGCAGATGCGCGTAGGCGTCGGGCCCGTCCTCGCCCGCGTCCTCGTTCTTGTACGACCACACGGCGAGGGGCGTGTTCTCGCTCGCGTCCTTCAGCCGCTGGTAGGCATCGGGGCCGTCGTTCGGGTTGGCGTACGACCAGACTTCGATCGGGGTGGCCATGAATCCTCCAGAGGAGTTGCTGGGAACAGGGGCGCCCGCGAGGGCGCGTTGAATGCCGGGCAGGATGACCTCGTCGAACTGCCGCACCCGGGCGTCACCCGGGCACGCCGTGCCGTCGGTCGACCACTCGCGGAACAAGCGGTGATAGCCGATCCCCGGCGCGTCCCACGTCGGCGGCCGGCGAGCCGGGATCCCGTGGGTCTGGCACAGCCACACACCCAGGCGGATGATCATCGCGACCTGGGCGTCCGTCCACGGATCGGTGTGCTGCAGGTTGCTCGCCGACTCCAGGCTGATCGCCCGAGAGTTCGCCTGGGCACTGGCATCCGCACGGGTTTGGGTGCCGATGAACTGGGCGAGACTGCCGTCGAACCCCAGGCCGAAGTGCGACTCCAGGTTCGTCGAGTCCCGCCAGTACTCGTAGATCCGCTTCGGGGTCCACGGCGCCGCGATCGAGTGCAGGATGAACTGCGTCGGGCGGATCGCCACCTGGCTGTCGGACTCGGGCTGTAGCTCCATGCGCTCGGCAAATGGGCACCAGGTCACGGGTGAACCTCCCTCGAACCAGGCGCCGTAGTCCGGCCGCATGGCGTCGTCGATGTCGATGTCGTAGGACCCGAGACGCGTGCTCGGGACCCGCTGATACAGGTGGATGCCGGGCACTCGGTAGCCGCTGGACCAGGCGCCGGTCTGCCACCACCAGGAGGCGGCGCCCGAGGACATCGCCCACTCGATGACGCGCCGGCCGCCGTAGATGCCGATGTTCCGGCGGTCGAACACGGACGCGACGCCGGAGAAGTAGGCGGCCACCGCCGCCAGATCGGCCGGGCCCACGTCGTAGTCGACCGCGAAGTACACCGGCCTTCCGCCGGCACCCTCCGGCCGACCGAGCACGCCCGACTGCTGCGCGGCCAGGCGGGCATCACGGCGGCCGCGGTCGTAGCCGCCGCGCCAGGCCGTTGTGCGATCCGAGCCGCCGCCCTGCCACACCGCGACCACACCCAGGCCCGCAGCGCGGTAGGCGGCGACCTCGGCGGCGGTCCACGCCTTGACCCGGTGCGCGGTGTCCAGGTCCGTTAGGTACGACGCCGCGAAGCTGTGGCCGGCCGTGCGGGCGACATCGGGCGGGACGCGGGAGAAGCTGAAGTCGATGCCGGTGGGCACGTGTCCCCCTAACTGACCGCCATCCAGAAGGCGTTCGCGTCGTTGCTCACGCCTGAGGTCGTGTTGAACGAGGTCGGCAGTGTGCTGTTGGTGGCGGACAGGCGGTTGTAGCGCTTGAATCCGCTCCCGTAGACCGCGCCGCCGCCGGCCGTCGGTCCGTTGACGGACGCGGAGGAGCCCATCGCCAGGGTGGGGATTGTGGTGCCGACAAGCAGGACCGCAGCCCAGTAGTAGCCCGCAGCCGCCGAATAGGCGCCGGTGAGGCTGACCGTCTGGAGTTGGCCGCCCGTGGTGAACGAGCCGGTGCTGTTGGCGCTCACCGCCACCCGGTTGCCGCCGGTGTCGTACAGGCCGACATAGGCGCCGGTCAGCACGGGGGCGGTGTCGTTCGTTTTGAACACGTGAACCCTGTTGAGGGTGGTCGCGTTGCGCAGGACGATGCCCGCGAAGTAGGCGCGCTGGGTGGCGGGACCTGCGGCGACGCTGCTGCACGCGGCCGGGTCATGGGACCAGGCAATGAAGCCCGCGTCCTCCGGGCCGAATTGGTTGCTGAGCGCTTGCCGGGCCGGGTCGAGCACGCCGGATGTGATTTGTGACGCGGGCAGCGACGGGACCCTGGCCGCGCCCAGGGTGCCCGAGGTGATCTGCGACGCCGGCAGGGACGGGACCCGCGCGACGTCGAACGTGCCCGAGGCCACCTGGGAGGCAGGCAGCGACGGGACCCGTGCGATGTCGAGCGTTCCCGACGTGATCTGCGAGGCCGGGATCGACGGCAACCGGGCAATGTTGAGCGTCCCCGTGGTGATGTCACCCGCGTCGATCGGCCCGGAGCCCCCGCCGGTCCCGCCGGTGATCGACCCCACCCGCGTCAGCATGTCCCGCAACCGCTTGTCCACCGACGCCATCCACGACCCGAGATCGTCGGGCTGTCGGGCCATCAGGTCGCCACCTCCTCCAGGGTCAACTGCGCGGTCCCCGGACTCGTCCGACCGCCCGCCTGCACGGTGATCCCGACCATGCGGTACCGGACGTCGACCAGGCCGGCGTAGACCGTGCGCATCCGCAGCCGGACCGTGTCGCCGAGGTTCAGTGGGGAGATCGCAGCGCGGCCGAGGTTGATGCCCAGTTGGGGAATGGCGACCGGCCCGCCCAAGGTGGCCACCGCCTTGGCCGCGTAGTCGTTCAGGACGTCCACGTCCTCGACCGTCGAGTGGTCCTCGACGACGTCGAGCCGCGGCCACCCTGCCGACAGCAGGTCATCCCGGGAGTGGATGTCCGACAGCAGCGGCTGCTGCTGGCCGGCGCCCGAGCCCTGGGGTGTGCCGCCGCGAGCGCGGAATCGCGTGCCGGCCGTGGGGTCCGGCGGCGTCTCCCACGCTTCGAGGTCCTGCCTCTCCAGGACGAGGGCGCCGTCCGGGCGGCCGATGGTCGGATGTCCGAGCCGCAAATGTTTGGTGCGGATGCCGGACACCGGGTCGGCCCAGACGTCGATGGTCCACTCGAACCCGTCGAGCACCTTGCCCAACTCGGCCAACGCCTCGCCGTAGCTCTTGTTCGCACTGGCCAGGTATTCGGTGCGGTCGCGCGTCACTCCGGACAGTGGCTCGGCCATGGCAGGGTTCAGATGCGTCAGGACGCCGATGTTCGCGTGCGGGTCGGCCTGCATGTGGTCGACGAGGGACCGGGCGATCACGAATTGGTCGACGCCCAGCAGCTCGGGGATGTCGTCCGAGATGACGACCCGGTCCCAGTAGGACTCGAACGTGGAGGCGCTGAACTCCCAGGTCTCGGCGGACCGTTTCGACCATTTCGGTGTCGGCGTCCACAGCACACCGCCGCACAGAATCGTCTGCCCCTGGTACACGTACACTGCGGTCCGCTTCGCGACCAGCGCCCGCAGCCGCTCGGCGGTGGGGGCGTCCCGGATCGGGATGCTGCCAGAGATCTCCTCCGCCTCGCCGATCCGCCGCCCGAACCTGAGCCCGTCCGCCGCGAATCGGGCGATGGTCTCGTCGGTCAGGAGGTCGGCGAACACCACCTGGTACGTCATCAGATCGCCGGACCAATGTCGTGCATCGCCAGCGAGTGCCCACTGCTCGGCGGCAGGCGGATCGTCCCGGTGTCCGTGGTGTCCAGCACGAACGCACCCACCGTGATGGCGCCGTTCCGGGGGCCGTTGATCTCCGCGTAAGCGGTTGTGTTGATCATGCGGTCGGCCGCGAACGGGTCACTGAGGACGGCGGTGATCTCCGTCGTCCCCGAGCCCGACGAGTTGATCGGCCCGGTCCCGGCCACGTAGTTGATCGTGAAGTCGGCGGCGACACTGCTGGCCGACGCGTACCAGGCCACCACCAGTTGCACGCTGTACCGGCGCGCGGTGCTCACCGTCGCCGTGAACGTCAAATCGTCCAGGAGCGTCGTGTCCGTGATCGGCCCCGTACCGGTGCCCTGGTAGGCGTACCCGACCCGACCCCACGCGGCGCCCGACAGGATGTCCACCCACGTCGACGACCCCGTTGACCACCGCTCCGGGCGGCCCGTCGTCGGGCTGTCGCGGTACTGGCCGTCGTACACCCCGGACCAGGCGGGCCCGCCCGACGGCACGATGCCGCCCGCCGCGGCCGTGTAGTAGCGGCGGTCCGTGCGCGCGGTCGACCAACCCGGGCTGCCCTGGATCCCGCCGCCGCCCGCCGACGCCCCTGCGGGGACGCGGAGTTCCCACAGCGGGATCGCCCCGGCCGGGACGGACGGCGCCACCGGCACGCTCGCCGCCGTGCCACCAACCCGCTCGATCTGGGCCACAGTCGAGCCGGAGCTGTCGATGAAGTTGTCGTACACGCGGAGGACATACAGGTCGATCCGGGGGTTCGTCGCATGACCGTCCACCGCGGTGAACGCGGTCGTCGACGTGGATACCACCGGATACGCGCCCTGGGCCGAGGTGCCCTGGATGTATGCGCGACCGCCGCCGATTGTGAACGTCATCGCCCCGCCGCCGACCAGGTCGAACGGGGTGCCGCCGGCCATCACACCCGACCGCGCGGTGGTCGCGGCGGCCGGGGTCATCCCGCCGGACAGGGCGAGTCGGGTGTCCTCGCGGGTCTGACCGTCGGATCCGGTCCGCGGCAGGAGCCACGCAGCACGAGTAGCCATCAGTGGCCTCCTCTACAGATAGGCGGACCGCCACACGGCGGTCATGGTCGCGGGGGATGCGCCGTCGAGGGCGCCGAATGCGAGGGCCGTGCTGCCCGGTGGGCACACGAACTCCTCCAGGAGCACGCTGCGTCCGGTCGCCAGATGGTCTCGGCTGGCCGTGCCGTTCAACAACACGCTGCCGCAACGGGTGTCGATCGTCAGCGTGTCACCCGCAGCCAGGGCGATGTCGTACTCCAGGCGGTCGCCGGTGTCCGTGCGAATCACGGCCGGCGTCGTCACCGGGCCGGTGATCGTGAACCGCGGCCGGGTGTCCTCCGTGCCGTCATTGACCACCACCAGCCCGCCCGGCGTGCCCTCGGTGCCCCAGTCCAGGACCGAGACGCTGCCCGCAGTCACCCAGTCCAGGCGGTCCGTGCCCGACACCGCCGTCCACAGCAGACCCTGCGATCGCTGCGGCAGAGGAGTCGAGGCGACGGACTCGACGATCGAGTACCTGAGCGGGTCCGTTGCTACCCACTGCAACGTCAGGTCCAGCTCGCCCGCCGCCATCCACGTCGTCGACAGCCGCTCGGTGACCCTCGTGTTGATGCGCGCCCAGCACATCAGGGACTCGCCGCCGATGCGGATCACCAGCGGCTGCTCGTCCGCGTGCGGCCGGATCTGCCGCTGCAACTCGCGCAACAACGCCAGGCCGGTGCGGCGGCCGGCGTCCCAGTCGGGATAGATGCTGACCGGGATCGTCACCATCCGGGCGCCGAGGTACCGCGCCCCGGGCCACAGGCCGTCCTGCGACGGCCGGGCCTGGTCCGTCGAGTCCAGGCCCGGCATGTCCTCCCAGCCCTCGATCCCGTCGGCGGTGATCACATACGGGCTGCCGCCGCCCAGCAGCAGCGACCCGTACTGCACCTGGTCGTCGGTCACGATCAGCTCACCGGCCACCCGTCACCTCCCCCGCACCCGCGCCAGCGCCCGCAGTTCCTCGGCCGTCCGGCGGGGATCCTCGGCGGACGCCGCGTGCCAGTTCTCGATGTTCAGCGCCGGACCGCCGGACGCCGAACCGGCCGGAGCCGCGGCGGCGTTCGCCCCGCGGTTGGCCAGCGTGAGGAGCGCCCGATTGACCTGAGCCGTGTACACCTGCTCCTGCCGCCCGGTGCCGTTGTAGGCGAGCGTCACCCCCGGAGGCAGCGGGCCGCCCTGGTCGTACAGGCGCGGCACGATGCCGCCGAGCGCGTACCCGCCCTCCCGGTCGTAGGCCCGCGACAGCGAGCCGTACTGGCCGAGCGCGTAGCGCATGCTCGCGTACACGTTCGCGAGCGGCGCCGTGCTCACCCCGTACAACTGCGGCGGCGTGTCCCGGAACGGGCCCGCGTACTGGCGGTACGTGGGGCCGATGACCTGCATCAGGCCGACGCTCGGCGTGCCCCTCAGCCAGTTGGCATCCGATCGGTTGACGGCGTTCGGATCGCCTCCGGACTCCATGTTCATCCGCCGCAGCGTGCTGGCGAGCAGCCCGGCCGGCTGCCCGACCATCGCCAGCGCCTGCTGCACGACCGGCGCCCACCGCAGCACGCCCGCCCCGGTGACCTGCCCGCCCAGCAACTCGGGCGAGAGGTACCGGCGGACATCGACCACGTTGGCCATCGGCGACGGACCCACGACATCGCCCGGTTTCGGCGCGTCATAGATCCAGCCGGGCCGGAGGAAGAAACCGACGTGCGACGGCGAAGCCCCGCCGAAGTGCTCGAAGACCAAGTCACCCGGGCGAGCATCGGACATGCCGATCGACCGGCCCTGCTTGACCTGGTCGTAGGTTGTGCGCCCGAGCGGGTAGTGCCCGGCGCGCGTGTACGCGTACTGCGTCAGGCCGCTGCAGTCGAACCCACTCGGAGTCGTGCCGCCCCAGAGGTACGGCGTCCCCTCGAACCGCCGCGCGTAGTCCAGGACTGGGCCGGGGATGCCGCCCATGACGCCGCCGAACCCGGAGAGAATCGACGTGTGGTACTGCAGGTCGTCACCCCGGAGCTTGTCGATCAGCGAGTCGATGCCCCGGGTCGGCACCTCGCGCGCGAGCTTCGACCAATTGCCGTCTCCGGGGATTCGGTCGATCAACGCCTTGATGGGCTTGAACCCCAGCTCGGCGGCGGCGGCCAAACCGCCGCGCACCAGCTCGCCGAGACCCTTGACCACATCGCCCGGCGAGGGGATGGAGCTGATCCCCGACTTGATTGAGTCGACGATGCCGCCCCAGGAGAACGCCCCGCCGAACTGCATGCCGGTCAGCCACTGCTGCGCGCCCGCGACGCCGCCGGAGCGGGCCGCCGCGTTGCCGCCGTGGACCCAGTCGGCGCCCAGTGCCCGGGTCAGCTCCGGGCGGAGGATGGCCTCGCCGCCGCCGACCGCGATGAGCTGGTTGTCGCGGCCCGGGGTGTAACCGGGCATGATGCCACCTGACGCGAACCCAGCGGTCACCTCGGGTAGATGCGGCAGCGACACGACGTCCGCGACCTTGTCCCAGACCTTCTTGATCCCGTTCGTGTAGACGGTGTCGATCACCCAGCGGATGGGCGCCGCAGCGATCTCCTTTACGCCGCCCCAGGTCTTCTCCACGGCCGACTTCGTGGAATCGAACGCAGATACGATCCCGTCCAAAACGGACCCAACCGCGCTGCCGATCTTGTCGAAGATCGGCTTGATCATCTTGTCGTGCAGCCATGTCGCCCACGACGCGAGGCCCCGGAAGGCGTCCGTGGCCAGGTCAACCGCCGGCTGGATCATCCAGTCGTAGACCCAGCGAATCACCGCACCGATCGCCCGGAACTGGGGCTCGATCCAATCGCGATACAGCGACTCGGCCCGATCACCCAGCCAGCCGAACCCGTCAGCGATCCAGCCGACCACCGGCCCCAGGGCGTTGTCCCACAGCCACATCGCGGCCGCGCCGATCCCGGAGAACGCGGGACCGATCGCCTCGCGCCACAGCCACGTCGCCGCCGCAGACAGCGCCATCCACGCCAGCAGCAGCGGCGTGATCAGGACCGTCAGCACGATCGCCGCGAGGAGGCGCGCGGCCGTCGAGATCCCCTCGAACGCGGGCTCGATCCCGTTGCGCCACAGCCACATTGCCCCGGCGGCCACGGCGTCGAAGACGGGTCGAATCGCCTTCTCCCAGACCCACTTCAGCCCGGCCTCGATCTCGTCCCAGTAGATGACGACCAGGGCGATCGCAGCGATGATCGCCGCCGCGAGCAGCACGAACGGGTTGGCCAGGGATGCTGCGTTGATCGCCGCGATCGAGATGCTGACCGCACGGAACGCGATCGCCGCCAGGAACAGCCCCTGCACCAGGGCGGGCGCCTCGCGAGCGATCCAACTGATCGTGTCGGCAAAGACGGTGAGTACGGTCAGCAGCGGCCCGCGGAACGGCGCCAGGGCGTGCGAGATGTCCGCGAACGCGTGGGCGATCGAGCTGAACGCCTCGCCCAGTTGTGGCGCGCTCTTCGCCGCATCGTCCAAGAACTGCTCGAACGCAGGCGAGCCCTTCAGGTTCGCGCCCCAGTTCGCGAACCTCCCCGTAATCCGCTGCATGCGCTCGGAGATCGAATCCATGTGCGGCAGGAAGGCGCCGATGATCCCGGCGATACCCCGGAACAGGTTGCCGAAGCTGACGCCCATGCCGACGATCGCCGCCGGCATCGCGTCGACGAAGTCGGACTTGAACTGCACCCACCAGGGCGACTGGAACGAGCGCGATGCCCGATCCATCAACTCGCCCACCGCACCGGCCGCGGCCTGCACGATCGGCGTCAATGCCGGGAGAGACCTGATCAGGCCCTCGATGAAACGCGTGAACAGCGGCATCACGGTCGGACTCAAGGAGTCCGACCACTGCTTGAACGCGTCCTTCAACCTCAGAACCGCGTCGAACGTTGCGCGCGTCGCCGGGTTCATGTCCGCCAGAGCGCGCTGATACTTCGCGGCAGCCGTGGCCGCCGCATTCGTTCCGCCCGTCGCCGACTCCGCCGCAGCCGCCGCAGAGAGCTGGGCCGACTGGATGCCCCGCTGAGCCGAGGCGATCTGATCGGCCGACTGCACCGCGACGTCCGCGACATGCTGCTGTGCGTCGGCGACCTGCCGCTGGGCCTTCGCGATCGACCTGGCGCCCTCGGCCTGAGCCTTGGCCGCGTCGACCTGAGCCGCCTTGACGTCCCGGCTCGCGTCGACCACACCGAGCTGAGCCGCAGCCAGCCGCTTCTGGGCCTCGGTCACCAGGTCCGAGCCGTCGACCCCGACCCGGTTCGCCTCGGTGGTCTGCGCCTTCAGGCGCTCGGTGTCCTTGGCCTGCTCCTTGAGGCGCTGTACCGCCTCGTCGTAGTCGAGCTGGGCCTCGTCACGGTCGCGCTGCGACGCCTTCGATCCTGGCGCCAGGACCTTGTCGAGCGCCGCCTTCGCATCCTGGAGTCGCAGCACCGCCCGCCGCTGGGAGATCTCCGACCCGGCAAGCTGGTCGTTCAGGTCCTGGAGCTGATCCGCGGCGTCCTTGCGGGCCTTCGTCAGGTCGAGTTGGGCGATGCGCGCGTCCTCGTCGGCGCTCGCGGCCTTGCGCTCGGCCTCGCTCACGCGGGCGATGGCCTGCTGCTGCCGGTCCGCCGCCTGAGCTTGGGCATCGGCGAGCCCCTGCTGGGCGTCGGCCACCGCGCGCAGTGCCTGCGTGCGCTGGGTCGCGGCCTGCCGATACGCCTGCGTCAGGGACTGCTGGGCGCCCTCCATCTGCAGGGCCCGCTGTGCCTCCTGGACTGCCTCCTGCGCACCGGACCGGCCGGCCTTCTCGGTCGCGGTCGAGGCGGCGTCGGTGGCGGCCTTCTGTGCCTGCAACGCGCTGGTGATCTTGATGATCGACGGGACGGCGACCAGCGCCAGGGCGCCGAACCCGACGGCGGCCGTCACCGTGGCGGCGGTCAACGCGCCCAACGCGGCCGCTGTCACCCCGATCGCCGGTGGCACGATCAGCGTTCCGAGGATCGCGACCAAGCCCAGGATGTTGGACATCGCTGAGCCGGTGCTGACCTCGATGTTGATCCGCTTGCGGTCGAGGATGTCGGCCTGGACCTGAACCGCCCGCAGCTCGGTCCGCGCTCGCCTCGCATCCACGCGGATGTCGATGTCGATGTTCGTGTCTCGGGCAAGCTTGGCCAGCTCCGCGCGAATGAAGTCGATCTTCGCTTGGGCCGTGCCTGCGTCCATGTCGATGCCGATGCGCACGTCGCGCAGCGCATCCAGCTCTGCGCGAAGCCCCTGGATGCGGGCGCGCGCGGGGTCCGTGTTCGAGTCGATGTTGATGTTCGGCAGCGACTCCTGGGCCGCCTGGACCGCAGCCCGCAGCCGGGCGCCGAAGGAGCCATCGACTTCGAGCTTGACCTCCCACGGCCGCAGCGTTGCCTGTCGGATCTGTTCGCGCATCCGCTCCAGCTCGGCGATCGCCGCCGCCGTGTCCACCCGCACCTGCACGTTCGGGCTGATCGCGCCGATCCGGCGGAGCTGCTGCTCGATGTCCTCGGCCTCGGCGCGAGCGGCCTCGGTGTCGATATCGATGCCGATGCGCTTGTTGCGCAGGGATTCGAGGCGGACGCGAAGCGCCTGCAAATCGCTGTCGGCCTCGGATGTGTTCGCGCCGACCTTGATGTCCGGCAGGGCCCGCAGAGCCGCCTCCAGGCGGGTCCGCATCTGCCGGCCGAACGCGCCGCCCGCGTCGCCGCCCGCCCGGCCGGCCTGCACCGTCGCGAGCTTGCCTTCGATGCGGATCGGGTCCGTGAGCGAGCCGCGGATGCCCTCACGGATTCGCTGGCCGATCAGCTTCCCGGCGTCGGTGCCCACCCGGTCCGCGTCCGGGAGGATCTGCGCGGCGAGCCGGTTGTAAATGTCCTTAGCGTTCGGGACAACATCGACACCCACCGAACCGATGGGGATGATCGAGGGCATGGTCACCCCCATCGGCTATGTCGGTGCGGAGCCAGTCCCGTCGATCCGGGCCCGCATCGCTGCCCGCCGCTCGGCCTTCTCGTCGGGCGTCTCGGGCTGCCGGCGCCCCTCGGACGGGACATGCCCGGGGCGGCGGATGGGCCTGAACTCGGGCGGCGTCCCGCCATTCGCTGCGATCAGCACGTGCAGGATCTGCTGCTGGAGATCAGCGACCGCTGACAACAGCATTTCGACCTGCGACCAACGCGCGTCCTCAGGGCGGGCATCGCTGACCATCTCGGCGAGGACTGCATCGGGGATGCTCACCCGGAGCGCGGTCTGCCACCGCGACTCCATCGGCAACTGATCCAGCAGGTCCCGCAGTCGGCGCCACGTCAGCCGCTGGCCCGGCCGGTACAGGTCCCGGATGTCTACCTGGAACGCTTCCTGGAGGTCGGCCTCGGCTTCTTTGTGGTGCGCTCGGAGGCGCGCCGCGAGGCCCTGGATTCCGGGGCTGTGATGCCGTGGTGATCCTGCCAGTCGGAGACGATCTTCTCGATACCCCGGGCCGGCACGCTGTTCGTGCAGAACTCCTCGTACTGCTCCTCACCCAGGAGCATCTGCACGAACGGCCGCAGGTCACCCTTGTTCGGGTCGGCGGCACCCCTCGACTGCTGTTGCCAATCGAAATCGTCCGGCGACAGCAGCGTGTAGATCCGCCCCCCGAGCGAGAACGAGTACGCCGAATCCTCGGCATCCTCGGCCGCTTCGCGCAGCCAGACGTCGAGGTCGAACACCCCGTCGTCCTCGTCGCCCCTGTTGACGACCTTGCCTTCGATCGCGTCCATGCGCGGACCTCTTTCTTCTGCGCGGACCTGGAGTAGGTGGGCGGGCCGGGTCCGCGCAGAAGCGACCCGCCCACCAGTCGTAGGGATCAGACCAGGCCCGGCGTACCGCCGCCGGTCGTGGTCGTCACAGTCACCGCCGGGGTCGTACCACCCGTGAGCCCCACGCCGGACGCCGTCATCTGCACGACGTTCGTACCCGACAGTCCACCGCCGAACGTCACGGTGATCGCCGTGCCAGGCAGAGGACCGCCCGCGCAGGTCACGTCCCCGACGTCGATGTTCGACAACGCCTCCAGGGCCGCTTTCAGGACCGTCGAGGTCGCGTTGTACGCAATCGCCCCGGTGGTCTGCGAGTCATAGGTCAGCGTGAACGTGCCGCCCGTGGGGCTGCCCGTGATCGTGACCGTCTGCACCTCGCTGGTGAAGAAGGGCCCGATGTCGGCACCCGCCAGGTCGATCAGCGTCGACACCGCCGGGACACCGCCCGCGCCCGGGTAACCGGTGATCGTCAGCTCGATCGTGGTGTAGTCGTCCGTCGGGTTGTTGTCGGAACCGCGGCCGGTGACCTCACCACTCGACATGTACCGCCAGATGCGCTTGCCGCCGGATTCCTCGGAGCAGAACAGGAACGCGTAGCGGTGACGCGACGGCCGGTCGGGCAGGTCATAGGCGATGAACCCGCCCGTGCCCGGCGCCAGGGTGGTCAGTGACACGTTGTCGTAGAGCGCCCGGACCAGCGGGTTCATCGCCTCCTCGGCAACGAACTTCATGGTCCTGTCAGCCTTGGTGATCTTGGTGGCGATCGGGCCGAGCGAGCCGGCCGCCTCCAATTCCTTGCGCTCCTCGTTCGGCGTCCACTCTCCGCCGCTCTTCGCCATCCAGCCCAGGTTGACCCAGGGCGAGGTGAGCGCGGTGAAGTCGGTCGGCTTCGGAGTCCCGAGCGGCGCGACGAAGACCAAGAAGTCATCGGCGCCGTAGGAAAGATCCGCGTTTCGGGTATCGGTCATGCGTCACTCACTCCATGGGTGACTGAGCCCCCACGCGGGAGGCCAAGCGGAAGAAGGGGGTCAGTCAGCCGGTAGCGACCGGCCATACGGCCGGCGCATACGTGGCCTGGGTCCTGCTCACGGCAGGGTCGTCATACGGCAGCCACTGCGGGCCGACCGTGCACTCCACCCGCTGCACACGACCACCCGAGGCGGTCACGCCCGGCAGGTAATGCAGCATCAGGTCCTGCACGCGGATCGCCAGCGCCTGCGACGAGACGCGGTCGGCCGCGTAGGTGTACACGTCCACCAGCGGCCCGTCCCGAAACCGGAGCGTCGGGCCGCCGATCCGCTGAACCTGCACCACCGGCAGGATCCGCTCCAGGTCCGCCGGCGTGTTCGTGAGCACACGGATCGGATCGAGCTGCGTGCCGAGCCAGCCGGTAAGCAGCAGCTCCACGTCCACCATCGGCCGCGTCCTCACGGCGTCACCGCCGCAAGCGCACACGCCCGCTGGATCGTGTGCCGGGCCGTGATGTTCCGGTTCCCGAACTCGATCCCGAGCGCGTGCGGCGCCGTGTTGATCAAGGAGATCTGGGCGCGAGGCTGGGACCCGTAGTACCGGGTCCGGGTAACCCAATGGGACCTGTCCACAACCCGGAACGACCTCTGATACAAGGTCGGATGCGGGTCGTCCGGCGGCGTGCCGATCGGAGCGATCGACTCGGCGGTCGGCTTGAGGTGCGTCTCGGTGATGAGCCGGATCCCGGCGATCATCTGCGGTGACGCCAACAGCGCGGAGATGCCGGTCGGGTACATCCTGAAGGTTGAGCGATGCGCCATCAGCCGGTCACCGCCTTCAGCTTGGCCTCGCAGTGGTGGAACCCGGCCGGTGTGAACACGGGAGCGGGGAGGCCGTCGACCTCGAACACTGTGCTCCGCCAGGTAATACGGTCGCCTGCCCCGATGCCGTCCGTGTTGCAGATCATCAGCCAGGTCCACGTGACCATCTGGTTCGACCCGATCCCCGACAGCTGACCGCTCGACCCCGAGCCGTCCTCGGCGGTGCTGAACTGCTGCACCCACGCAGGAATCGAGATCCCGGTCGACCAGGTCCGCACGTCGTTGCCCAGCGGATCGCGGGTCATCGTCGGCGTCTGCCACAGCACGGTGTGCGGCAGCAGGTCCGGGCCGATCACCAGTGCCCCCGACCGTGGTGATGGTGCGGCGGCCGGGACCAGATCGGGCCCTCGTCCGCACAGATCACCGAATAGGCGGCGTCGCCGTCGCCCATCGCGTCACCGAGCAGGGACTCGATCTCCCCGTCCGTCACGTACAAACCACCGGCCTCGCCCATCGTCTCCGAGTACTGGCCGATCGTCCTCTGTCGATAGCCGCCGGGGTTCGTGATCGCCCGTCGTGCGACGACCACGGTCAGCGCCAGGGCAACCGCCGGATCCGGCGCGAACCCCCGCGGGAGTCGTGACCGGATCAGCGCGGTCGCGTCGTCCAGCATCGCCTGCACCCTGACCGCGTCCGCACCCGTCGGAGTGCCGCCCGACCGCGCCCCGTACTGCTCGACGGTCGCGAACGCGGCCACGGTCACTCCTCCCGGGCCGCGTCGACGGCGGCGATGATGTCCTCGCGGGACATGTCGTCCGTCACCTCGAGGCCGCGACTGAGCGCGTACTCGGCCCAGGCCGACTTGCCGGACCCCGGGCCGGACCGCGGAGGTTCGTCCGGGCCCTCGCCCTGCGGGGTCTCCGAGACCGACGCGTTGTCGTAGGCCCACACCTTGGGGTTGGCGACGTGCGCCTCGGCCCACTCCGGCATCGGGTCACCAGGGCTGAACACCCCGGACCGGCCCGCACCGTTGTCGACGTGCACGAACGCGGTGAACTTCTTGCCCATGATCAGCCTCCTCAGGCCACGTCGGCAACGAACGTCAAGTCCGGGTTCGCGAGTACCGGCAGCACGATCGCCGCGGCCTTGGTCCACAGCGCCGGGGACTCCTCCACGCGGTAGACACCGGACACGATCCCGGCCTCCTCGCCCGCACCCAGGCTGTAGCCCCCGTCGAGCGCCTCGACCGTGGTGCCCCAGAACGTCCCACCGAGCTCGGACGAATCCGACGGCAGCATCAGGACCAGATCGTCCGCGATGAATCGCGTCGCCACACCGTTCGACTTGTACTTCGCGTCGTAGGTGCGGATCTCCGGCAACCCGTACACCGCGAGAGTCGCGTGCAGGTTCGCCTCGCTGACGATGTCGGGCGCCCCGTTCACCGTGGCGACGAGCGCCCGGATCTCCGCGTTCCGCAGCAGGTACGCCAGCACGCGGCGGCTGGTCAGCAGAACACCCGGCTCCTCACCGTTGGTGTCCACGTATGTGTCACGCCAGGACAGCATGTCCGTGACCGGCGTCGCCGACGCCACCGACGACCACGGGATCGCCGCCGAGACGGAGTGCGCCGGGCTCCGGCCGAAGTCAACCGTCGCCTGCACACCGTTCTCGTTGATCACGACCTGGCCGGTCACCAGCGCGTCCGCACGCGCCTTCTCGACGCGGGTCGCGATCTCGCGGGTGATCTTTTCCGCGTCGGTCAGCAGTCCGTTGGTGATCTCGTCGTTGGCCGCGTGCCGCAGCCGCAGGCGGTCGTACTCGCCGAGCCGCATCTTGCGGCTGATCGGCGGGAGTTCACCGGTCACCCGGGTGATGCCCTCACGCCCGGAAATGGACGCCTCGGTGTCGTAGCTCCGGTACGGAGCCGCCTCCAGCAGCGACCCGCCGCCCCGGTTGAACCGGTAGATCAGGTCGTCGACCTGCACCGACGGCAGGTACTGCGACAGCGTCAGCCTGTTGATCTCCAGATCACGCAGCGCCTCCCGGGCATACCCGGTGAGCTCGGTCGGGGTGATGTATTCGGTGTTCAGGTACATGGTCGATCACCCCTCTCAGAGGAACTGGATACGGCCGGCGACATCGGTCATGCCAGCGGAGTCGACGGGGACGGGCAACTTGGCCGCCACGACCTTGCCGTGGTCGAGCAGCGCCGCCGGGATCTTCGTGTTCGTGCTGTACACCGACGGTGCGGCGACCGCGCAGAACAGGAACCCGACCAGCGTCTCCAGGCCGCCGAGCGACGGTTCCGCGCCGCCCGCGGTGGGCGTGGCGATCACCACGGTGGGCGACGTGCCGCCGGTCAGGCTGCCGCTGTTCGCGGTCATCGCGGCCACGTCCGTGTACGCCAGCGTCCCGCCGAACGTCACCGTCACCGCAGTGCCCGGGAGCGCGCCACCCGTGCAGACGACGTCCCCCACGCCGATGTTGCTCAACGCTTCCAGGGCCGCCTGGACCACGGCCGCGGACGCGTTGTAGGCGATGGCCGCCGTCGTCTGGCCGCTGTACGTCAGCGTGAACGTGCCGCCGGTCGGGCCGCCGGTGATGGACACCGTCTGCACCTCGGACGTCTTCGGCGCATACGGCCCGTACAGGCCCGTCGCCGTGACCTTGCCGAGCGGGATCCCGCTCAGGAAGTACCCGTTCGGGTAGTGCGTGTTCGCGGTGAACTTGCTGACGTCGAGCGTGATGCTCCGCGCCGCTTCCGTGCCGTGCTGGGACCCCAGCCAGGACTGATCGTCCTGCCCCCAGGTCTCGGTCCTCAGGCTGAGGTCCATGCCCTCTCCTATGTCTTAGGTCTTGTTGTGCCGCTCGGCGTACAGGTCCCGCCCGGCGGCGACCGACCCCGTGGATCGGTCCCTGCTGCTGCTGCGCGGGCCCTGGCCCGCCGTGACATGCCTGCGCTCGTCCTGCTGCTGGGTCGCCGGCGCGAAGCCCGTGACGAGCGCGGCCACCTTGTCGGCGTCCACCTCGCCTTGGTCGTCCGTCAGCGACGACAGGTCCATCAGGTCCAGGGCCGCAGCCGGCACCACCACACGCGCTTCGGCCGCCGCCGCTGCGATCGCGTGGCGGCCGATTTTGGACCGGAAAGTCGTGGTGGCCTCGGAGCGCCCCGCCGCCTTCGCTTCCTCGACTGCGCGCTCGGTGTCGCTGAGTGACTGCTTGCGCAACTCGTCACGCTCACGGGCCGCGTCGGCGTTCTCCTTCGACCGCGCTTCGTGCTTCTTTGAGAGCGCCTGCCACTTTTGAGCCTCGGCCTTCCAGTCCTTGTCGGCGTCGGCGTCCGTGTCGGCCGCCCCGCCGGTGTCGTTCTGTTCGCCGGTGCCGCCCTGTTCCTCGCCCTCGCCCGAGCCGCCCGCGATCGGGTAGATCGGCCGGCCGTTGACGTAGCCGAGCAACGTGCCCGGGGCGTGCGTCAGCCGCGTGATGCGCTGCATGCGTGTATCTCCCGTGTCGGGTGTGCCGCGCCCGTGTCGGGTCGCGGAAGTCTCAGGAGGTGGCGGAGCCGCCGCCGTTGAGGTCATCGGGGCCGGTGAACTGCTGGTCGCGCCGCGACAACACCGGGCCCAGCTCGCCGTGAGTGTTCGTGACGATCAACTGCCGGTAGTCCGGGTTCCGCCCGCCGCGGTCCGCTTTCAATCCGGCGTCCTCGACCGCCTGGTGGACCCTGGCCAGCAACTCCGGGTCGATGATCTGGCCCGGGTCACGCGTGCCGGGGATCGGCTCCACAATGCAGTGACATTGCGGGTGGATCGCCGCCAGATCCTGGCGCCTGTAGCGCTGCGTGCTGGCCACTAGGCACAGTAGGCAGTTGCGAGGCCCCGTCGGCACCCGCTTCCACCCGGCCGCGCCGGGCTGCCCCTGCATTGCCGCGCGGGACGCGTGCGTCCGGGCCATCTGCAGGTCCGTGTCGGCGAGCACCGTTGCCCGGCGCGTGGCCTCATCAAGGGCCTGGTCAAATGGCTTGCCGTGCTTCAGGTCCGTCCACAGTTGCACGTAGGGCCGCTCGTAGACGTCCCGTGTCGGCACGCCCCGCAGATCCTCCGGCAACTCGACACCGACCGGATCCACCGCCGCGCCGGTCTGCTCTGCCAGCGACGCTGCGATGTACCGATCCGTCAACGTGGCCATGTACCGCTGCGAACCGATCACCGTCGGCGCGACCGTCGTTGCGAACCACGCGGCGTCCGGCCGGTTCCACGCCGCTCGCAGCATGAACGCCCGCCCGATGTAGCCCAGCAGGCCGGCCCGCAGGTTCGCCGAAGCGGCGATGTACGCGGCCGCGGCGGTCACCGTGACGGTCCGCGGCGGAGCCGGCGTCGTCACGCCCCGTCCAGGCTGAAGTCAGGCAGCTGCAACTGCTGCGGCGGTGCGGGTTGTCGGGCGGCCTGCTCGGCGCCGGCTCGCAGCATCGTCTCGCCAGCGGCGCCGGCCTCGATGCGCTTGATCCGCTGAGGAGACTCGCCCATGTTCTCGGCGAGGATGCCCAGCGGGTAGCCGATCGCCGACAACTTCGTCCCCATGTCCGCCAAGACCGCAGGATTCAGCGACCGCGGATCCTTCCACCGGATCTCGTGGGAGGTGAAGTCCCGCTTCTCGCCCGCCACCACCGCGCACAGGCCGAGGACTTCCTCGAGCTGCTCGCCGAAATGCGTCTGGTGCTCGGCCACCTTGGCCAGGTGCTGGCCGTCCAACGCGACGATCGTCTCCGTCGCGATGTTCACCAGCTCATTCACGACCGAGTACGTCGGGGTGTTCGTCTGCACCAGCAGGTCGCGGATGTCCACGTCGTGGCTGCTGAGGTAGCCCTGCAGGTCGGTCTGCGAGAACTCCCCGAAGCGGGTGTTCTCCCCTTCACTCGCCCAGGTCGAGGCCGGGTCCGGCACGAACGGTTCGCCGTCCGGGATCTTCTTCGCCCGCATGATCGGCAGGCCCGTCTCGGGATCCGTATCCGGGACCATGATCGTCCGTGTGGCGAACTTGTGCCCGGTCACGTACCGCTGACGGAACGCGCTGTACCTGGCCGCCGTCATCCGGTTCAGGACACCCAGGTTGATCCGGTTCTGCGCGGGGAGCCCTGCCCAGAACTCGGGCTGGGGATCTTCGCCCAGCTCCGGCCGGCACTCGAACGGGACGATCGCCGGCCGCCCGTAGTCGTGCTTCGTCCAGATGCCCGACTCCCACGTCTTCGCGGAGATCGAGAACCGGCGCCCGGCCTGTTCGCGCCGGTAGTCCATGCGCCCGTCGTCCAGCGACACCAAGGCGCACGCCTCACCCTGGACGTCGTCGTACCAAACCTTCAGGCCGGCCAGCACACGGCCCGTCGCCGGATCCGACTCGGTGATGCAGTCCCGGGGATGCTCCACCGTCACCAGGGGCTGCTTGGGGATGGTCGGATGCTCACCGACCTGCATGTAGGCGATGCTCTGCGCTAGCGCCGTGCGGAAGAGTTGCTTCTGCTTCGAGTCGAGCTTGTTCGCCTGCCACCAGCGCCATGCAGCCTCGTCCGGCTTCCCGTCCGCGTCGGTGACCCCGATCGCCAACAGGCGAAACACGCTCGCGTCAACGACCATGCCGAGGAAGTTCGTTCGCGAATTCCGCTGGAAGTCCTTGTACGCCTGGGCCGCTTTGGCAGGACCGTTCGGAAGCGGATGGTTACCCGTGTACCAGTCCCAGTACTCATCGAGCACACGCCTCCGAGCCCACAGCTTGCGGCTCAACCGAAGCAACCACCAGTCGGGCGAGCCCGGTTCGGGTTCCAGCGCCACAACGCCACCCCCTCACCGATCAGAAAGTCCAGCCGAGCATTTCCTCCGGCGCCGCCAACAAGCCCTTCGCGACCGCGTCCGAACGGCACTCGTAGGCCAGCGTCGCCGCCATCGCAGCGTCGATCTTCAGCGGCGAGTCCTTCGTTTCCTTGCGGATCTGCACACCCGCCCGCGACACCTGACGGCGAGCGTGCAGCACATGCGACGTCAACGTCGCCCCGCCGTCGTGCGTCAGCGCCTCGGTCTTGACGGCGGTCTCGAACCGCTCCAGAGCCGCCACCATCGCCGTCGGCCGATTCGTCCACCACTCGACCGGATGCCGCTGAGTCGCCGCCACTTGGAGCCGTTCGCCGAACTCCGCAGTCCACGCGTCCACGTAGTCCTGCCACAACGCCGGGTCCGCATAGAAGCCGACCACGTCGTAGTCCTTGAACGCCTTCGCCACCGCGGCGTCCACCGCCGGACTCGGCACCCGCCAATGAGCACCGTCCGGGCCGTCCGGCTTCTCCCAGCAGCCCAGCAGCACCAAGTGGCCGTCGGACAGCCGGCATGCCACCAGGGCGGTGGAGTCCTCGTTGATCGACCCGTCGAAGCCGAGCGTCACCCGCTCACCGGGCCGCAGGGCCTTGCCCGCGTCCTCGCACGCCGCCCACGCGGCCGGCGTGATCCACGCATTGCCCGCCGCCGTGCGCGCGTTGAGGAAGAAGCGGCGGCTGTCCTCGACCGAGTTGCGGACGTCCATGAACGTCGCAACCAGCGAGTCCAGGTCCTGCCAAACGATCGCGTCCCCGAACGCCTCCACCAACGCGGCCCGCAGCGCGGGCTCGTCCGCGAGGTCCTTGCACTCGCCCCACCGGTGGTCGTACAGCAACCGCACCGGCCGCTGCCGCCCGGCCTCGCCGGCCTTGCGGATCGCCTCTGCCTCGCCATACGTCGACTCCGCCACGGATTCCTCGCCCGGCGCGAACATCGTCGTCGTCTCCAGATACCAGGTGCCCGCGGTCTTCTTCCGCTTCACGCTGTTGCGCTTCACCGTCGCGTACATCCGGTGCAGCTCGGGAGTCGTGTACAGGTGCGTCTCGTCAAAGCAGACGAACGTCTCCAACCCGCCGTCCTTCGACGACGAGGACGCGGTCGACGGGGTGATCTCGCCGCCGAACGGCAGCATCACCCGCGTCAGCCCGACATCCAGCCCCGGCACACCCGACAATGGACCATCCGTCAGGTTGTAGTGGATCGAGTCGTAGACATTCCCGGTCTGGCCCTCCTCGGTGGCCATGATCCGGATGTACGGGTCCGTGACCGGCGCGCCCATCGGCTCGCCCGGCTCGTAGGTGTAGACGAACCCCAACCCCCATGGGTCGGTGTACGTCTCGCCGCCCTCGGCCCACCCGGCGAACCGGCATGGACCCA
This sequence comes from Embleya sp. NPDC056575, assembly GCF_042793325.1. NCBI lineage: Bacteria > Bacillati > Actinomycetota > Actinomycetes > Kitasatosporales > Streptomycetaceae > Embleya > Embleya sp. NPDC056575. The sequence continues at coordinate 19,386 of NZ_JBHTVA010000085.1, read as the reverse complement.
GGGCCTCAAACAAGGCGAACCGCGCGCCCAGGCCCGACTTGTCGCAGCCCTTCGGCCGGCTGAAGAACGCGCTGTCGTAAAGGAGGTGGTTGTTCTGCGCGGAGTCGCCGACCGCGTAGCAGTCCACGACGAACAATGTCATCTCGTCGCCGTGCTCCACCGGCTCCCCGCGGACATCGCCACGGCCGTGCAGCGTGAAGTACTCCATCCACTCCACGGCGAGCCAACCAAGCGACCGCTTCCGGTCATGCGCGGGCGCACGCACCAACGTGCGCGGCACCTCGGGCTCAGTCCGAAAGCAGCCGCGAACGCCGCGACTTGATGCTCGTCACCGTGCCCGCAGGCACATCCTCCGGCGTCCCGACCTCCGGCAGATCCACCTGGATCCGCAACCTGAGCCGGTCCTCCGGCGTGGCGCCGAACTTCGCGACCCGCAGCCGCACCTCGGCGGCCAGCGCCCATTGCTCCTTCGTCCACATCGCCGAGTGCATCAGCGCCGTGTCCAGCAGGAAGTCCCAGTCGGTGGCCGTCATCACCTGTGCCTGCGGCGACCGGCGCCACGTCTCCCACCACGCAAGCGTGCGGGAATGCCACTCGATGTCGTCCGGCAACTCGAAGCCGCGGACCTCGTTGTCCTCAGTGAGCCGAACGCGCTCCAGGCCCTGATTGTCCTTGCCCCGATGCGACTTCGCCTTCGGAGCCGGTCCGTATCCGGCCATGTCGGCCACCTCCCGTGTCGGGAACGGCGCCTACGACCCGTGTCGGGTATTTGACGCGCGCCTGCTTAATCGAATTGCACAACATGTGAGCGGTACGGCAGTTCGCATAGGCATGCAGACCGCCCTTGGATAGAGGGATCACGTGGTCGACCGTGGCACACCTGGGGTCCGGATACGACAGCAACCGATCTACCGGATCGCCGCATATGTGGCACGCCCATTCGTCACGCTCGAACACCACCAAAGGCACGACCGCCTCGACGAATGCGGCCCGCTCACGTGCCCGTCGAATGTGGTTGTAGTACGGCCGGCAGCAGCGCATCGAGCAGAACATCGCCTTGGCGGCATTGTTCGGACTCGGTACAAACTCAACTCCGCAGCCAGCGCATCGCCGCGCAATCACGACGACCTTCAGTGGCGCTCGCCGGCATGCCTGCGAGCACTTGCCAGAGCAGAACCTCTGGTCGGAGCGGAAAGGCCGAAAAAGCGAGTCGCACTGACGACAGCGCTTGTCCTGGACCAAGCCAGTGCCATGACGCAGGAACCGTTGCCTGCACACCTGGCTACACCACTTGCGTGGATTGCCCTGGTATTTCATCGGCGGCAATGGAGAGCCGCACCCTGAACACAGTCGATCCACCGGCCGCCCCCTTTGGGAGTCGGCCGCCGAAACGGCTCTACCTGCTGATCAACTCACCAATGACGTCGGCCAGATCGCCAAGCACCGCTGGCGTGTTGCCGAATCGCCGGTGTGTGACAGTGATGTACCGGCCGTTGCCGTAGACCTCGGCCTTGCCGCCGTCCGCCGTGTTCACCACACGGCCGGAAGTCAGTTGGGCGCGCCCCCAGATGTGGAGGCCGTCGCCGGAGGGTGAGATCTCAACGAAGGTGCTGCCTGCGCGATCGACGATCCGCTGAGCCCAAGGAGCCAGGACGTTGCCGGTCAAGCAGTGGTCCAGATCGATGCATACGATGCCGTCCCCATTCAGGACGAAGCCCGCGCCACGGCCCTCGGTCGAGGTGCGGGCCTGCTCGTAGGTCGACCACGTCCGCGGGTTTGTCGAGGAAGCAACGCCCCGACGGTCCGACCGGAGCGGAACCTTCGTGCCGGAGTAGCGCACCCACCTCGGGGCCTCGGCCAGCTCACGCGGAACAGTCGATCGAGGAGCCGCAGCGGCACGGCGGGCTCGGAGGGCAGCCACCCGGCAGGCACCGCCGCAGTACCGCGCATCCACTCTGGCGTGCTTCGCCAGCATTCCGCCGCATCGCTCGCACAGCCGCTCCGCCATAACCCCACTATACCGAAGAATGCCAGGTCAAGGCGTTACATCAGCCATTCGAATGCGATTCGCTGTACGCCGATCTGCCGGTCGAGGGTGCTGCGATGGTCAACCCGCGCCTGTGCGCGCCGCAGTCGGGTGGCCAGATGCCGTCTCGGACCCGAAGTCCCAGGCCTGCCGGCGCCGCGCCTCGCAGCATTCCTTCGGTCCTCGTGTCCAGGGGGGCGGGGAGGCACCCCCCAGGTGGCCGCCTGGGTAGGCCACCTCTGTTGGCGTGAACGACCGGTTGGATATGCCAACACGGTTGGCCTGTCGTACTGGTTGGGTGTGCCCTTGGGCTCGGCCCGACCGGGTTGGTTGGTCGACCCGTCGCACGCCCTGGTTGGATGCTCGGCCGGCCTACCTGCCGCGCCTGCCGCCGCCCTCCTGGCCCGGCGCGACGCCCAGGGCGAGGCGATGGAGGACGTTGCAGTAGCCCTGAGGGTCAACCAAGTACTTGGATAGATGCCTGACGCACCGGTTGAAGTCACCTGGCGTGCCCCACTTGATCTTGGCCGCGCCCTTGCCCTTGGTCCAGTACACCTTCAGCTCGGCGCCTCCGCCTGGTGCCGCGTCCATGCCGCCTCCTCATGCCAGCCCTGGGTGCCGCTCTGCGGGCCTGCGCTCGGTGACCCCTGGTCCGCGTGCAGCTGCAGCCTCCTGGGCTGTCTTGCGGGCGTGGTGCCAGTGGCAGAGCAGCCACAGGTTGGCGTCGCTGTGGTCGTCGCCTGGTGTGCGGTGGTCGACCTCGGTGCCGGCCTGGCCGCAGGTGCCGTGGTCGGTGGGCCACTGGCACAGGCCGCGGTCTCTGGTGGTGATGCGGGGTACCACGGTGCTGGTCCATCCGCGGGGTAGGCGTGCGCGCCTGGTGCTGCCTGCCCATGCCATGCGAACCCCTTTACCGGATGAAGGGGGTTACAGCGGGTTGCCCTTGACCAGGATGTCCCAGTCGTCCAGGCCAACGGGTTCGACGGCGGCCACGGGTTCGACGCCGTACCAGTTGGTTCCGGTGCTGACGGGCATGCCGCCCGGGCTGGCGTTGAATCCGCCGAGCGTGGCCCGCACGACGCCGTTGTCGACCGGGCTGGCCAGGGCGCCGGTGGTCACGCTGTATGCGCCTGCGGGGCAGGCGTAGGAAGCCCAGTAGTCGACGCCGACGACGGGCGTGAACGGGGTCGTGAACGTGGCCAGGTTCCACCCGTTGACGGGCGCCGCTGTGACGGCGGTGGCGAGGAGGGCGCCGTCCGATTGCCGCCAGAGGTGGACGGTGTCTGCGGTGTTGGCCGGGCTGCCGCGGTACCAGCGGATGCCGGTGATCGTGGCGGCCACCAGGATGCGGAACCTGGTGCCGAGTTCGTAGTCGCCGGGGTCGGACTCGGTGGGGCTCGTCGGGGTGGTCGGGTAGAACACGCCGTGCTCGCCGGCGGCCAGGGTGGTGGGCGGCGCGACGTTGGTGTTGCCGCGGAGGGCGATGGCGAGGACGCCGGTGTCGCGGACCCGGACGAGGTCGCCGGCCGTGTAGGTGGTGCCGTTGTCCCAGTCGCCGCGCCAGGCGGCTGCGAAGGACGCGCCCGCGGGCCCGGTTGCTCCCGTCGGCCCGGTCGCCCCGGTGGCTCCCGTTGGCCCGGAGGGGCCTTGTGCGCCGTCGGCTCCGGGTGGCCCTTGAGCGCCCGCCGGGCCGGCTGGGCCCTGGGCTCCGGTCGCTCCCGCCGCACCTGCCGGGCCGGTGGCTCCGTCCGCTCCGGCGGGCCCCTGTGCGCCGGTGGCTCCGGTGGGGCCTTGGGGTCCTGCGGGCCCGGTGGCTCCGGTTGCACCGGTCGGTCCGGCGGGACCCTGTGGTCCGGTCGGCCCGGCCGGGCCGGGCAGCCCGGTGGCTTCGACGGTGACCTGGGTGACGGGCGTCTCGATGATGATCTCGGTGTCGGTCACCGCGGGACGTCCTCTACCTGGATGCTGCCGTGGACGATGGCGTCGGCCGCGGTGGCGTCGGCGAGTTGGAGCCACAGGGCCCAGGTGGCGGTGTAGTCGAGGGCGTCGGTGACGGTGGCGTTGACGGTGAAGGTGACGGCCCCGGCGGCGTCGTCGACGCTGATGCTGCCGCCGGTGCTGGTGCCGCCGCGGACGAGCCGTGCAGCGTCGGTGCCGTGGCTCTCGACGACGACCTGGACGTCGACGCCGGTGAGGGGGCGGGGTGTGCCGTCGGTGCGGATGCGGATGGTGCGGGTGATGGCTTCGCCGCGGGCGCAGGCGAGGTCGACGCGGGGGACGTTGCCGGAGGTGAGGGTCATGGCGCCTCCCTCCGGTGGGGTTGCTGGTGGGGCCGGAGCGTGGCTCGACGGCCCCACCTGCATCCCGACGCCGCCCGAGCGTCGGGGTCAGAGGGTCCAGGTGCCAGCGTTCTGCGGGAGGCTGATGCCGGGCGAGAACTGGATCTTGGTGATCTTGGCGGTGGCGGGGACGATGTAGGCGACGTACCCGAGTGCGGTGTCGCCAGCGGGGATGGATGTGCCGTCGGGGAACGCCGGGCCGGAGGCGACCTTGCGGACGGGGTCGGCGCCGTAGCGCTGGCCCTGGTCGTCGTAGACGCCGGACTGCATGGCGGGGTACTCGGAGACGGGTCCGGGGCCCGGGGCGGTGATGCGCCATTGGACGGCGATCAGGCGCTCGGTGGGGGCAAGGACCTTGCTGAACGAGGTGGTGGTCGCGGGGTCGACGACCTGGACGGCGGTCATCTCGATCGCCGAGTCTCCGCGCACGATCTTGACGGGTGTGCCGATCTTGACGGGCGCGGGTGCTTTGACGTCCTGGTTGACGGCGTCGACGCCTTGGCCTCCGGGCATGGCCGGCTTGCTGTCGCCGCTGCTGTCGGAGCATCCGGCGAGTGCGAGCAGCGCGGCGCCGACGGCCAGGGCTGCGGTGGTGCGGTGTCTCATGGTCCCCCCACGGGTCGAGTGCGGGGGACGCTACGCCCGCGGGGCGCCCGGGGTGGCTGAGTTCACAGATCCGTGACGGGGTGTTCGACACGCCGTCCGTTGGTTATCCGTCGCCTTCGCGTTCCTGCATGCACCGGCGGATGTCGTCGGCCGCGCTTGTGTGCATGCCCAGGGCCTCCCAGGCGTTCAGGTCGTGGGTGCGGTAGTTGATCAGGCAGACGTCGCCGTGCTCGTCCAGGGCTTTGATCGAGACGGCGTATCCGAGGGCGATGTGTCCTTCGGGCAGGACGTTGGCGATGCTGTCGTCGCTCATGCCGCCTCCGACCGTTGCTGCCGTTCGGCCCGCTTGAGCCTCTGCCAGCCAGCGATGGCGGGGTTGGTGCTCTCGACCGACCGGAGCCGGGTGGCGAGTTCGGCGGCCTCCAGGTCGGCGGTGAGGTAGATGGGCCGCCGGGTGCCTGCTCCGGCGATGGGCTGTACGTAGACCCGCTCGCCCTGGTCGTTGATGTAGCCGTGCTTGCGCCAGTGGTTGACGACGGAGCGGTGGCGTCCGTGGCGGCGGGCGAATGCTGCGCCGGTGGTGATGTCGCCGGGGCGGAGGTCGTGGGGGTCGATGTCGCGGCGCACGGGTCACCTCCAACGCGAAAGCCCCCTCGCTGGGAGGGGGCTTCGGGTGGCTGTGGGCACACGTGTGGTGCTGCACCGATGTTGCACCCTTGCGTGATCATCGTGCAAGTCGCCGCGCGGGTGGGCTTACCGGCCGAGGATCTGTCCGACCACGACCAGGACCACCAGCGGCACGCTGATGATGCCCGCGACGGTGACGCTGGCCCGGTAGGCGGGGTCGGACCACCAGTCGCGGATGATCGCCACAGGAGCGCGGATCACGGTCGCCACCCTTCCTGTTCGGCCAGCGCGAGCTTCCGCTTCAGGCGCCCCACTTCCGCCGCCCATTGGGCTGTCGTGTGCGTGGCCAGGTGCTCGGCGGCGCACCGCTCGACGTCGGCGAGGACGCCCAGGTCGGCGACTGCGGGGGCGTCGTGGTGCCAGCCGCAGTCGAGGGGGCAGGAGTACCGGGTGGTGGTGTCCATGGACAGATCCTCTCGTATCGGGCCGACTGGCTGGGGTGGGTCAGCGAATCCCGGCCTGCCAGGTGTAGGGCCCAGGCGGAAATTCGTGGCCGCGTTCGGTCGTGATCACCCGGAGCGCCTCGTCAACGAGCTGCTCGCGGGTGACGTCCACGGCGTGGGCCAAGTCGATGCCGTAGTCGCCGGTTTCACCGGTCGCCCATTTGAACCAGACGGTGACGCGGTGGCTGCCTGCGGGGTACGTGGTCATGTCGTTGTCTCCTGGCGTCAGGTGGCTGCGGATCCAGGCCACTCGGGCTCTTCGTCCAGGGTGTAGCACTGCTGTCGGGTCGGGTGTAGCTCTGCCTGTAGCGGCGGGTGTAGCGCGTTGTGACCTGCGGCTACACCGGCCGGAGAGGGGTCGGGGTCGGGTCGGGGAGCGGGGTCGAGCGCGGCCTCCAGGTCGTCGACGTGGACGCCGGCAGCGACCCGGCCGGCCTTGCCGCCGATGCGGACGCTGGCCCGGACGGGGACGCCGTGGCCGGTGATCCAGGCCCGGACGTCGGCCGTGTCCCAGTCGATGCCGGCGGCCTGGACGCGGGTGGTGATCTCGGCGAGGTGGATGCCGCGCCGGTCGCCGATGGCGCGGCGGATGGCGGTGAGGTCGCGGTGGCGGGCGGCCGCCGGGTCGAGCGGCGGTGCCGCCGGGTTGGGGTCGTCGGTCGCTTCGGTCGCTGCCTTCGGGCCGTGCCACCAGGCGGCGGCGACCCAGGCCGGGGTGGCGGCGGCGAGGGCACCGGGGCCGAGCTGCCAGCCGAGGAGTGCGCCGCCGGCGAGGATGCCGCCGCGGGTGGCGATGGCCCGGCGCCGCTCGACGGCGCCCGCTGTCTCGGCGGCGACCCAGGTGGTGATGCGGTCGAGCAGGGTGTGGTGGCCGTCGACCGCCCGGTGGACGTGTGCCGCGGCGCGGTCGACGGGGTGCATCAGAGGGAGCCGGAGAGGGTGACGGCGACGTTGATACCGGCGGCGATGATCTGGCGGAAGAGGTTGCCGATCACGGTGCCGCCGCCGGCGGCGACGCCGAACAGGGCGGCGACGAAGAGGTGGCTGGCGTGGCCCTTCTTGTGCTTCCAGATGTACCAGACGGCGGCGCCGAGGCCGGCGAAGGCGACGGCGGAGATGGCGACGGTGCCGTTGAGCGTGGCGGTGCCGGGGGCGGCGGGCGGCTGCTGCTGGGGCGGGACTGCGGCGGCGAGCATGTCGGCGGTGACGAGGTAGAGGTGCATGGCGGGTCCTCAGTGGGTGTAGAGCGCGGCGGCGGCTGCGATGGCCGCCCAGATGCACGCGAGTTCGAGGGCGAGGCGGTGGACGGTGCGCGGGGGCAGGCTCGGCGAGACGGCCAGGAGGCCGATGAGGGCGAGCATGGCCAGGAGCGCGCCCGTGAGGGCGGCGGGCATCAGCCGGTGGCGACGGTGAGCTTGGGGGTTGCATCGGGCGCGAATAGGTAGCCGCCATTCGCGTCCCGTTCCGGCAGCGGCACGAGGGTGCCTCGGGCAACCCACTGGCGGACGGTGTTCGGCTTGACCTTGAACCGCTCGGCGATCATGGCCGTCGTGAGCGCCCTCTGAGGGGCGGCCGCTGTGACGCGGGGCGTGACGACCACCGGGACGGACAGCGGGATCGCGGCAGGACCGTGGATGGTCGGCCGGTGCGCCGGGGCAGCCGGTGGCGGGGGTGTGACGGCGGCGGTGGCGTCGGCCGTCACGGCTGTCACGCGCCGCTCCACTTGCCGCTGGACGGGCGTGGCGGCGAGGTGGAGGAGGTGGCCCAGGACAAGCGGCGGAATGCACGAGACGACCCAGACGAGCCACACGGGGGCGGCGGGCGTAGCGGTCCAGTGGCCGGTGACGAACATGTGTGACACGGGCTGGGCGCTCATGGCGAGGCCGAGTGACAGGGCGGCGCCGGCGACGGCGGAGCGGTGCCCGGGGGCGCTGCGGGGGCGGGTGCCGGCGACGACGGCGGCGATGCCCGCGTAGGCGGCGAGGACGGCGGCCATGCCCCAGGCGAGGCGGGTGTCCCATCCGGCGAGGACGGCGAGGTGGTGCTCGCCGGGGGCGCACATGACGAGGACGGTGACGGCGACGGCGGGTCGGCCGGCGGCGGTGAACGCGCGAACCCACAGGGGCGGCGGGGCCGTGACGGTGTCACGCGGGGGTGAGGTGGGCGGGACACGCCGGGCCTTGATGCGCCGGGTGATCCACCTGGGGATACATTTCAGCGAAGCCACGAAGGAGACCTCTGATCTCTGGACTGGTAGCCGTCCGCAGGTTGCTGCCTGCGGCGGTCAGGCCCTCGTTCGGCGTTGGTAGCGCCGGGTGGGGGCCGTTTTGCTGTCGTGCCCGGTCTTTATATCACGTTCTGTCATGAGTTGTGTCGGATTCGCGGGCGTGACGTGACACCCGTCCTGGCGTGCCTTGTAAGGGAGTTGGCGATCTTGGTGGGTGTGACGGGGTGCGCTGCGGGTCAGGTCCGGCGCATGCGGTCGACGCGTTCGCCGAGCCCGGGGCGTGACGGCTCGTCACGGGGCTGGGAGCGGCGGTACCTGGGTGTCTCGACCTTGCGCTCGACACGGCTGTAGTCCTCGCCGCGGATGGGCTCGACGGCGGCCCGCGGGGCGGACATGACGTCGCCCATGGCCTGGGTGACGACGGGTCCGGCGCGGTCGGCGGGGTGGGTGGCTGCCCACCGGTTCCATGCCACGACGGCTTCCCAGCCGCCGTGCTCGCGCTGGATCCACCACATGAGGCGGGCGACGATGACGCCCTGGTCGTCGGGGAGGGTGACGCGGACGCGTGGGCGGTGGTCGGGCTGCGCGGGCGGCATGGGGCCAGTGTCCCGGAGGGGGTCAGCGTTCGACGACCGGTCGGGCGAGGTCGCGGTGGATGAGGGTGACGTCGTGTCCGCGGGCGCGGAGCGCGGCGTCGAGCATGATCCCTACGGTGGCTGCGCGGTGCCGGCCGCCGGCACATCCGACGGCGACCCGGGTCCGGTGGTCGGCGGCGCTCGGTCCGGCGGTGAAGGCCACGGCCATGTCGGCTGTGGCGGCGACGAGTTCGCGGATGCCGGGCGTGCCCAGGACGGCTGCCCGGACGGCGCGGTCGTGGGCGGTGAGGTAGCGCAGTTCGGGTGCCACGTGCGGGTCGCGGTAGTGGCGCCGGAGGTCGATGACGACCTCGGCGTCCGGTGGCGGCGCGTGGAGGTAGCCGAACGTGGTGATGGTGATCATGGTGCTCCCCTGTGTACGCCGGCTGGTCCGGCGTGGCCTCCCGCCCCGGATGCGAGCCGGGACCGGAGGCCACGCCGGCATCAGGCCCGGAACGCGGGGATGTCGAACGTCACGTCCCGACCGTTGCGGTGGGCCTCGATGCTCCAGATGTGGCCGAGGTCGGCGCGCCGCATGAGGAGTCGGCTGGCCTGGCGGATGCGGTCGGCCGGCACGGTCTCGGTGCGCCGGCCGCCGCGGTTGGCGTAGGTAACGGTGTAGGGGGCCGGGTCGGTGGTGGGCTGGGGGATCCGGTGGAGGGGGATCGGGGTGCCGTCGGCCGCGTGGATGCGGAGGTTGCGGAGGTTCCCCTTGGCGGCCTGGCGGCGGGCCATGTCGATGGTCCGCAGGATGCCGTCGAGGGTGCGGTCGGCGAGGGAGATGCGGTGGGTGCCGGCGGGGCTGTCCCAGCAGATGGCGGCGGGGTGGGCGGGCGTCTCGCTGTCGGCGGTGGTGGTGGCCGCCGGGGGGATGTGGGCGCCGGCTTCGCGGGCGATGCGCTCGCCGCGCTCGACGTGGTCGGCGATCCAGCGGGCGGCGTTGGCGCGTTCGGCGGTGTCCTGGCCGGGGTTGGCGGTATCGATGTGCTCGAGGTGGCGGGCCCAGCCGAGGGCGGTCTCCAGTTCGCGGATGGCGGCGGGGATCCAGACGGGGGCGAACTCGTGGGTGCCGACCGATTGCTTCAGCTCGGCGATGCGGGTGGTGATCTCGGTGGTGGTCTGCATGGTGTGCTCCCCGATGTCGGTGTTCCCTGCTGACACGACAGACTTTATAGGGCCCTGGAAAGACATGTCAAGGCCCCTGGAAAAAGATCTTGGAACCGCCTACGATCACCCCATGACCACCGACCCCGCACAGGCCATCCGCACCGCCGCCGAGCAGGCCGCCGCCACCGCCGACCCCGCCGCCCGAGCGCGCGCCGTCACCGCCGCCCTGGACGCCATGACCGCCGCCGGCCCCGCCCTCCAGCAGAGCCGGCAGACCGCCGTCCTCGAACTGCGCGCCGCCGGCCACACGCTCCAGCGGATCGCCGACATGGTCGGCCTGTCGGTCTCCCGCGTGGACCAGATCGCCAAGGGCGTCTCGCGGCCGAAGCCGCGGAGCTAGGCCGCCCGGCGCTGCTCGATCAGCCAAACGAGCCAGCCCTGGTACTCGGTCCACGTCATGGTGCGCGGGCAGCCGCGGCAGGTGACGCGGTCGGTGCCGTCCTCGCGGACGAGGCCGCGCCCGCAGCCGCCGCAGGGGGTGCCGAGCGGGATGTGCTCGACGTCGCCGCTGCCGCCGAGGAGCCGCCGTGCTCGGCCGGCGAGGATGCGGACGGCCCGCCCGAGGCCCTCGGCTTCGTGCCAGGCCCAGGCGTCGCGGCCGCCGCGGGTGTCGCCGAGGACGCGGGCGGCCCAGCCGGTGGTGCGTCCGCGGACCTCGGTGCTGCCGAGGTGGTCGAGCCACGCTGCGGCCCACTCGGCGAGGGTGGTGTCCATCTCGTCGGCCTGGTCCCATTCGGGGCTGGGGCTGGGCGGGTCGATGCGGGTGCCGCCGCGGGTGAGGGCGGTGTGGGTGGCCTGGCCGTCGGCCGCGGCGATGAGTCGGTCGCGGAGTGCGGGCAGCCGCCAGAGGGTGGTGGCGAGGTCGTTGCGGCAGTCCGCGCACCAGACCGGCTCGCCGGTCCGGGTCGGGTGGCTGGGGCAGGTGGCGGTGGTGTCGTGCTGCATGGTCGGCTCCCTGGGCGGTACGGTCCGGGGTGAGTGGTGGACCGTGGCCCCCGGGTGACCGGGGGCTGCCGCCGCGTCAGGCCGCTGCGAGGTCGAGCGGTTCCCATAGGGCGCGCATCGTCCGGGCGCACTCGTCGAGCCAGGCGCGGATGGCGGGTTCGTCGTCGTCGGTGACCTGGATGGCGACGCTGTACTGGTTGGCCTTGCGCTGTTGGACGAAGTACAGGCAGAGCTGGTCCGGGATGCTGCGGTCGTCGGGGTCGGGGTCGTTGCGGTAGGACTTCCAGTCCCAGCGGAACAGCAGGTTCAGGTCGCGGTCGCCGGAGAACCAGAGCGTTTCCTCGGTGAACTCGGCCCAGGAGTCGTAGGTCTCGTGGTTGGCGCCGTCGGTGGCCCAGTAGTTGCCGTCGGCGCAGTAGTACGGGTGGTCGACTTCCCACAGGTGGGTCATGTCGCTCCTGTCTCGGCGTGATCTCGAAACGATCTAGGTGTGGCTTATGTCAGGCATCGGGCGTACTGTCCCTGGTCCGGCCCACCCCCCCCCAGGCCGGTGCGGGCCCGTGCTCCCGGCTCCCCACGGTCGAGCGCGGGCCCTCGGCCGTGTCAGGCGGGCGTCCAGCGCAGCCCGTAGGCGTGGCAGTGCGGCCAGCCGGCGTACCCGGAGACGGTGCCGTTGCTGCGGAGGGTCAGTGCGCCGTGCTCGGGGCAGCGTTCGTGGTTGGACCGCAGGACCCAGTACCAGGAGCCGCAGGGGCAGATGGCGGGTTCGTCGCCGGCGGGGGCCGGCGGCCGGCGAGGTTGATCACGGGGCCGCTCACGCTCGCTCCTGGTTGTCGAGTGCGCGGATGGTCGCGCAGGGCCAGGGGACGGCGTACTCGTCGTGTGTGCCGCAGGTCGAGCAGGCAGGGGCGATGTCGCCGTAGTCGCTGCCGCCGTCTACGTAGCCGAGGCCGTCCCCGATGGGCTGGTGCAGGTCCCGCACGCGCTGTGCGGCGGCGGCGAGCTGGTCGCGTTCGGCGTACAGGGCGTCCCGGGAGGCATACAGGGCGTCGAGGTCGTCGTCGGTGATCGTGTCGGCGGTGCGCCGGGCGGTGTCGGGCGCGACGAGGTCGAGGAGGGTGACGCCGAGGATGCGGGCCTGGTCGAGGTCGAGCCGGAGGTGGCCGGCCTCTGCGCCGTCGTGCTCCAGGCCGACGTTGACGGCGAGTTCGTGGGGGCGGGCGGCGGCGTCGCCGCTCCAGCCGTAGGTGGGCTCGGTCATGTCGACCTCCTCGTGCGTGGCGCGGAACTCGGCGTCCCGGTGAACGCGGTACCGCCCGTCGGGCTCCCGGGTGATCCACATGCCGACGCGTGCGGTCATGGCGTCGTCGGGCCCGTCGGGGTGTTCCCAGACGTGGATGCGGGGCTGGTCCCAGGTGCCGGCGGGGGCGCCGTCGCACCATGTGGCAATGGCGCGGGCGGTGTTGCCGGTGTCGTCGCCTGCGACCTGGACGGCGTCGACCGTGACGGGGCCGCGGCGGAAGCGGCGGACGGCGGGCTCGGTCATCGCTGCGGCTCCGAGGCGTGGGTGGCGAGGTGGGCGAGGCCGGCCGTGAGCGCGGCGGGCTGGGTGGGGGCGCAGTCGATGGCGATGCACGGCCGGCAGGCCCAGGACCAGCGGCCGGCGGGGCGTGGGTGTTCGGGGTCTCGGGTGCGGTAGACGCGGATTGGCGGGGGGCGGCGGTCCACGGTGGTCTCCGGTGGTGGGGCCGGGGCGCGTGGCCCCGGCCGGGCGGGTGGGTCAGGCCGGGTCGCGCGGTGTGCCGGTGATCTCGTGGAACCGGTCGTCGAGTCGCTGGGCGATGCGGGCGCGGGTCTCGGGGCTGAGTTGGCTGACGAGGTCGAGCAGGTGTACGCCGTCGGCGGTGCGGCCGTGGCCCGCCGGTGGGGCGTTGCGCGGTTCGATGTGGCCGAGGCTGATGCCGCCCGCGTAGCCCTCGACGGAGACGACAGCGGTGCCGTGCCCGAGGGTCCAGGCGGCCGTGCGGGTGCGGGTGGTCACGGGCTCGGTGTCGCGGTGGGCGGGCCAGGCGTGGACGGGGGTGCCGACGGGGTGGAGGGCGTTCCACTGGTCGGCGGCGGTGGGATCGGTCATCGGTTGCGTCTCCTGTCGCTGCGGTGTGGCCCGTGCGGGCCTCTGTGCGCCCGTCTGCGGGCCTATCGGGCGTCGGGTGTCTCCGTGGACGGGGCGGGGGCTGCGGGCCTCAGGGCCGGTCGTCGAGCGCGAGCTGTTCGTCCGCCTTGGCGTTGCGGACCTCCCACTGCCTGCGGTACTGCTCGACGTCGCCTGAGCAGGAGTACCGGGCGTGGAACAGGGCGCTGTTCTCGCCGAGGTCGGGCCGCCATAGGTTCGGCCCGGGGAACCGGGCGGCCTGCATGCGCGGGGTGACGTACTCGCCGCAGCTCAGGCAGTGACCACGCGGGATGGCCATGAGCTCGGCGGTGCGCTTCACCTGGTACGCGACGGTGCGTTCGGTGATCTCGTGTCGGCAGGGCGGGAGTTCGCGGCAGATCCGGCACACCGAGTAGTGCTCGGGCAGGACGTCCCACATGTGGCGAGCGGGCCCGATGAGGTGCAGCGACTCGGCTTGGGGCCGGTCGACGTGGCGCAGGACGTACACGAGGGGCCGGCCTTCCCATGCCTCCCGGGTGGTGGCGTGCCGCCACTTGGACTCTTCGGCCCAGCGGGTCTCGTAGCGCTCGCCCCACAGGTCGTCGGGACGCTCCTTGATCTCGATGACGTGGTGGGGTTCGCGGTCCCAGATGACGATGTCGCCGGGTTCGAGGCGGGTGCCGGATGCGGAGCGGGACTCGCGGGGGTACCAGCGGTCGCCGGGCTCTCCGCCGATGGTGATGCGCATGGTGCTCCTGTCGGTGGGTCTGGTCGGTGGCCCGCCGTGGCGTCACGGCGGGCCGTGGCGGGGGCTAGGAGCGATCGGGGGCGGGCGTCGGTCCCTCGCTGGGGGTCGATGCGTCTGCGGGGCTCTCAGGGGCACCTGTGGCGTTGCGGCGTGCTGCGTCGTCCCGGAAGCGCTGCATCGTGGCGTCCCAGCGGCTCAGGTCCGGGGTGATCGTCACCACCTCCTGCGCGGTCGGCTCGTCGTCCGGCCACTCCGCCGCTTCGGCCCGCTCGTGCCGCTCCCGGGCCAGGGCGAGGTGCATCCGGTCGCGGTCGGCCCGCAGCCGCTCGACCTCGGCCCGCGCTTCGTTCCGCTCGACGAAGAGCCGCTCGGCCTCTGCGTCCAGCCGGTCTGAGCCTCGACGGAGCGCGTCGACCGTCTCGACCAAGCCAGCTGCCCGCTCCATTGCCCGCGCCAGGTGTGGCCGGACGATCGCGACGACCCGGACGACCAGCCACTGCGGCGGCCGGTCGTCGCCGTCCCAGTCGGCCGCCCCGCACAGGCCGTCGCCGACGATGCCCTCCAGGTCGACGTCGAGGTCGTAGTCGTCCCGCCGGGCGAGGCGCTGCGCGAGGGCGACGCGGTGTTCGGCATCGGCGAGCGCGGCCTCCAGCCGGTCCCGCTCCTCGTCCGTTGCCGTGATCGTCTCGATCAGCGCCTCGCGGGTCGGCTCGCCGTCGTCGTCCTGGTCGGCGTCGCGGGTGGCCTTGATCAGCGCGGTGTCGTAGCGGGCGATCGTGGCGGCCTGCTCGGCGACCAGGGCCAGCAGCGCCGGCACGTGCTGCTCGATGCAGCGAATGAGCGCCTTGTTCCAGGCAACGAGGTGCTCAAGGGTCGGCCCGCCGGGGCGGCGGAGTTCGCGGCGGATCACCTGGTGGTTGGTCATGTCGGGTCCTGGGCGGTGGGGTCGGGCAAGAGGTGGTAGCCGGCCTGGCGGAGGTCGTGGAGGATCCGGCGGGATGTGGCCGTGGGGTCCTGGAGTTGGCCGAGGCGGGCGGCGTCCTGGAGGGCTGCGCGGATGACGGCGAGCGCCGCGGGCGGGATCACCGGTCCAGCGCCCTGGCCTCGGCGACGATGGCGTTGAGTGCGTCGCGGCGGGCGGGGTTGCCGTCGGGGATGAACCCGGACCACAGCTTCGGCTGGGTGAATCCGATCGGGGGTTCGGCGAGGCGCGGGTACAGCTCGGGGTGCCGGCGGAGCGCGGCGGCGTTCGACGCGTTCTCGCGCTGCCGGTTGGCCTGTTCGAGGCGCATGAGTTCGCGGATGTCTCCTTCGCGGAGGCAGGCGTAGGCGTCCTCTTCGGTGAGCCGGCGCGGGGGTTCGATGGCCCGCGGCCGGACGGTGCCGGTGGCGACCGCGGCGCGTCCGGCCCGCAGGGCGCGGGCGTAGTCGACCGGCCGGTCGGGGTCGACGGGCGGGGCTTCGGTTTCGGCGTCGCGGCGCATGATGTCGGTGCGGCGGGTCTTCCACCGGGCGGCGATGTCGGCGGGCAGCACGGGGTAGGGGCTGGCCGAGTAGTGCTGGCCGATGGCCTGGCCGGCGAAGGCGGCGGGGACGTCGGAGAGGATCCCGGCCCACAGGGCGACCTGGGCTTCCTGCTCTTCGGGGTCTTCGCGGACGACGCGGTGATCGACGAGGGCGATCTTGTCGAGGAGGTCGATGACTTCGTCGGGGGTCACGCGGTGTCTCCTTGCTGCTGGAGCTTGTCGCGGAGGCGGTTGAGGCCGGCTCGCTGGCCGGCGGACCTCGAGGTGCCGGGGGCGGAGACGGCGCGCAGGGTTGGCGCGTCGGGGCCTTCGGTGATCGTCGGAAGGTCCATCCAGGGGCCGCCGGATCCGGCGAGGCCGAGGAAGTAGCGGACGTGGCCGACGGGTTGGGTAGCTCGGCCGGCGGCGCTGCGGGCGCGTTGGACCATCGCGGGAATGCCTTTGGCCGTGATGAGCGCTTCGATGCGGATTGCTTCGTCGCCCTTGAGGTCCCAGCCGAGTCCGACGAGGCCGGCGTGGTGGAGGGCGTTGGCGAGGGATCGAAGCTTCGGGGCGACGGTGTCGGTCTCGCCCGCGCGGCCAGCTAGCTTCCCCTCTTCCGTAGGAAGAGGGGGGACGGGCTTGGGGGCACTGTTACTCACGGCGTACGTAACAGGGGGCGTAACGCCGTTACGCACCGGGGGTTTGGCGGCTGCTTCGGCCGCCGCCTTGGCTTCCTTCTCCGCCTTGCGCCGGTCCCGATATGCCTGCTGACGTGTAGCGTTGCGCTCACGCCCGTTCTGGACCTTGACGCGATCCGGGTTGTACACGAGGAAGTCGTGGATGACCCAACCGTCATCAACACGGTCCCAAAGTTGGCGACTTTCCAGCTCTTTTGCCGCCGCTTTCATGCCGCGAACGTGCGCGATTACGCGCAACTCCGTGTCGAGGATCTTGCCTTCGGTCAGGTTCTCGGAGCACCAGCACAGGGCCGAGACGTGCAAGCGGAACGCCTTGTCCGAGAGCAGCGCGACCTTGCGGTGCGACGGGAAGCGGTCGTCCAGGCGGACCCAGGGCATGTGCGGCTCGTCTCGTACTCGGGTCGGTCGGTGGTTGGTGCGGGGTCCGGCGGGTTGGTGCCGCCGCCGGACCCCGCGGTCAGGCGGCGGAGCGGCTACGGGCACGGCGGCGTTTGCGTGCGCGCCGCTCCTCCTCGGTCGTGCCGCCCCAAACCCCGGCGTCCTGGCCGGACTCCAGGGCCCACGTCAGGCATCGCTCCATCACGGGGCACCGCCGGCAGACGTCCTTGGCCTCGTTGGCCTGGGCTCGTGCGGCGGGGCTGTCGCCGAGGGGGAAGAACAGCTCCGGGTCCTTGCCGCGGCAGGCCGCCCGGTGGCGCCAGTCGACGTCCGCGTCCGCGTCGGGCATCGGCCCGGAGCCGGTGGCGTCGGCGAGGGCCGCCCGCGCGGTCTCGGCAGCGGGCCTGGTGTTCAGGCGGGTGTAGCGGGGCACGGCGCGCAGGTGGTCGGGCGTGACGCACATCTGCCGGCCGCAGGTGTGGATGACGTCGTGGCCCGCCGGGATGGCGTCGACGAGCCAGGCGTACACGGCGCGGTGCGCACGCCACCGGCGGCCGTCGATGAAGATGGTGCCGCCGCCGTGCCTGCAGGGGCGGCCGGTCCACAGCCAGCAGGGGCCGGTGGTGTCGATGGCGGCGAGGATGCGCTGCAGGGGCGTGTGGGTGGGTCGTCCGCTCACGGCGTCGCTCCGTTCGTGTCGGCTCGGAGCTGGTAGGTGCGGCGCTTGTCCTGGGGCAGGCCGCCGCGGACGCCGTGCCGGTCCAGGGGCGCGGTGAGTCGGATCTCCTCGGCGAGGCAGTCGCCGCGGACCGGGCAGGCCCGGCAGACCTTGAGGGCGTCGGCGGTCCCTTCGGAGCGGTCGGGGTAGAACGTCCGCAGCGACTCGCCCGTGCAGGCGGCGTGTTCCCACCAGCGGTAGCCGGGGTCGGTGGAGGTCGTGGACGTGTCGTAGCGGACGGCGGGCAGGCGGCTCACGGCGTCACCTCGGTGGTGTGGACGGCGGCGGTGTGTTCCCACCCGCCGCGGTAGTACGGCTCGCAGCCGCCGCAGACGGGCAGGCCTTCGCCGACGAGGGCGGGGTAGTGGCCGTGTTCGGCCCGGTATTCCTCGCGGGCGCGGGGTCCGGCGTAGGCGTCGGTGAGGAGGTTCGTGGCCCAGACGAGGGCGCGGGTCGCGGGCCGGCCGCAGGTGCAGCGGACGGTGGTGACGCCGGGTTCGGCGAGGAGGTCGAGCTGTCCGGCGATCACGCGACCGCCCTCCGCTCCGAGTCCCGCTGTTCGGCGGCGTACCGCCACTCGCCCGCGATGATCGCCGCGTCGACGTAGGCGCGCGCGATGTCCAGCTCGGCGAGCGTCGCCCCACCGCCCTTGCGCGCCTTGCGGCGCCTGGCCGCGGCCTTGACCACCTCGAGCGCTTCGGCCGTGTCCTGGTCGGCGGTCTGCGTCTTGTACTGGAGTGCGGCGCGGGACATGCCCGCGGCGCGGATGGCAATGTCGGACCGGATCTGGCCGACGGTCCGGGTGGTCACAGCGCCTCCGGTCGTGCTGCCCAGTCGGCCATCGCCTCACCGGCGCGGCATGCGGCTTCGGGGTCGGTCTCGGTGAGGGCGCGCAGGTCCGCCGCGACCTTCTTCCGCGCGGCGATGTCGGCGAGGACGGCCTTGACGGCGGCCCGGTAGTCGTCGGGGTCGAGCCCGTCGACGATCGGGATGTCCGCGGCTTCGGCGGCGGCACGTGCGGTCTCGGCCTGGGCGAGGGCTCGGTCGCGGTCGGCGGTGAGCGTGGCGATCCGCACGTCGTACTCGGCGCCCATGCGCTGGGTGGACTCGAGGCGGGCGGCGATGGTCGCACGGAGCCCGGTGACCACGTCGGCCTGCGCGGCGAGCCCCTGCTCGAAGTCGACGGCGATTGCGCGGGCCTGGTCACGCTCGGCGATGGTCTGCTCGTACAGTCCGGCCCACTTGGCGGCGTCGCATCCGCGCTGCCGGCTCTCGGCCGCGTGGGCGTCGCGCTCCATGGTGACCTCCTCCAAGTCCGCGAGGCGGCCGGTGGTGATCAGGCGGATCACAGCTCCCCCGTCCAGGCGTCGATGCTGGCGCGGTGGTCGATGATCGCCATCTCGGCGACCACGGCCTCCGTGAACGCGTTGTTGGCGCGCAACCAGGCGGCGACCCAGGCCGGGTCGGTCGGCACGTACTGCTCGGCCCGGCGGCGGGCCTCGCGCAGGAACAGCACGAGTGCGGTGGCGGCGATGGTGACGGCTCCGGCCGCGATGGCGGCCAGGACGATCAGGGTGGTCACGATGCCTCTCCGATCAGGCGGGCGGCCCAGGTCCCGGGCCGGACGTACAGGTCGAGGTCGCGCAGGTGGCGGTCGATCGCGTCGTCGGTGGCGACGTGGGCGAGTTCGCGGCGGAGGTCGCGGGTGGCGCGAGGGCCCGGCGTGTACCGGGCCCTCGCGGTCGCGACGCCGACGATCACGCGCCGTCCCCGGCGTGCAGGGCCGCGTCGAGGGCCAGGCCCAGGCAGTGGCAGCACGCCCCGTCGCGGTGCAGGTGGACCGCGCCCATCTCCGCCGCGCACGGGGCCTCGGAGTAGCCGTCCGGCCAGGCCGGGAGTGCGTCGGCGAGACGAGTGACCGTGCGGGGGCGGGTCGGGTGGATGAGGTTCGCGGCCATCACGACGCCGGCCAGTTCGGGTCGGGCTCGTTCGGCCAGCCACCCTCGGGCTCGACCTCCGCGTCGACCGGGCCCTCGTCGAACACGGGCTGCGGCAACGGGGCGGCGGGTGCCATCTCGGCGGCGACTTCGGCCTTCGCCCGCAGTTCCT
>NZ_JBHTVA010000084.1:0-43643 GCF_042793325.1 Embleya sp. NPDC056575 | reverse complement strand
GCCTTGGCGACCGGGGCCGGACTCTTCTCCCCTGCAATGTCGGCGATTTCCGCCGGTGGCGAGTGTGTGTTTCGGGGTCTCGTCGCGCTTCCCGTGACCCCCGCGGCCACGGGTTTGGGCGGTTTCGAGTTACCGCTTCAAGGCCGCGGAATCAGGACGTGATGCCCGCTCGCGCACCCGGGTTGGCGGTGTCGCGCACCACCCGGAGGCCGTCGAGGAGGCCGTCGAGCTGACCGTTGGCCAGCGGATCCAGCAGCCAGGTCTGGATCAGTTCGACGTGGCCGGGCAGGACACCGCCGATCCGGTCCGCGCCGTCGCGGGTGAGCACCGCGAACAGGGCCCGGCGGTCGGTGGGACAGTTCTCGCGGGCGACCAGTCCTTCCTTTTCCAGGCGGTCCACCACTCGGGTCACCCCTGAGGTGGACAGCGACGTCTGTGCGGCGAGATCGCTCATCCGCAGGCGCTGTTCCGAGGACCGGGCCAGGCGGACCAATACGTTGAAGTCCACCGTGGACAGGCCGTGCTCGCCCAGTTGTGGGCTGAGACGATCCATCAGGCCGGTGTAGACCTCCACGAGCAGGCCCATCGCGGTGATGCGGGGGTCGTCGAAGGGTGTGGTCGTCGAAGGGGTGGGGGATGCGGCTCTCGGGGGAGTGTGCATCCGTCCATCATAGCCAGTAGTTGACAAGTGGAATATGTCAGCTAAATATGTTGTTCCGGTCGATATCCACTGGACAACTACCCTGCCCGCGAGGGCGAGGCGATCCGGCAGGAGGACCGAGGTCCGGACGCCGGCACACACGAGGGCGGGGCCGGGTGCGACGTGCGCCCGGCCCCGCCCGTCGCCGCGCGCCGCGCCGTTTCAGCGGCTCGCCAGGAACGCGTCGACCTGCTCGTGGATGTAGGCCACGTCGCCGGCATCCATCCGGTGGTTCATCGGCACGATCAGCGCGCGCTCCATCACCCGGTCCGCGTGGGGGTAGCCGGCCGGGTCGGCGCGGTGCACGATGTCCTTGAAGCCGGGCTGGCGCAGGATGTTGCCCGACCACACGGTGCGCGTGGACACCCCGCGCCGCTCCAGCCAGGACTGCATCTCGCCCCGACTGAACGGGACGTCGTCGTTCAGCAGGATCGGGAAGTTGAGCCAGCCCGTCTCCAGGCCCTCGGTCTGCCTCGGCGCGGTGAACTCCGGCCGGGCGTCGAAGTAGGCGTGATGGGCCGCGAAATGCTCCCGACGGGTGGCCAGGAAGCGGGGCAGCTTGGCGAGTTGGGCCAGACCGAACGCGGCGCCGAGCTCGGACGGCTCGAAGTTCCAGCCGATCTCGTCGAAGATGAACAGGTTGTCGTACAGAACGCCGTCGATCTCCTCGAAGAAGTCGCGATTGCCGCGCTTGGAGCCGAACAGCTGCACCTCGCTGCGCCGGCCCCAGCGGCGCAGCAGCAGGCCGCGGTCGCGCAGGTCTTCGTCGTCGGTGAGCACCATGCCGCCGTTGCCGGCGCACGTGATGATGTGCGACATCGCGAAGCTGGTCACCGAGATGTCCGAGCGGGTGCCGGTGGGGGTGCCGCGCAGGGTGGCGCCGAGCGCGTCGCAGGAGTCCTCGACCACCTTCAGGCCGTGCCGGTCGGCGATCGCCCGGATCGTGTCCCAGTCGGGGGCGTTGCCCGCGAGGTTGGGGGTCAGGATGGCCCGGGTGCGCGGGCCGATCAGCGCCTCGATCCGGGCCGGGTCGATCTGGTAGGTGTCCGGCTCGACGTCGACGAGCACGGGCACCAGGCCCGCCTTGACCATCGGCGCGATGTCCGTGGAGAAGGTCAGCGTGGAGGTGATGATCTCGTCGCCGGGCGACAGGCGCAGCAGTTCGATCGCCAGATACAGCGCGGAGGAACCCGAGTTGCACATCAGGCCGTTGTGCTTGCCGAACAACTCCGCGACGCGCGACTCCATGGCCGCGACGTTGGCGCCGATGCCCATCGCCGAGGGGGGTCCGTTCAGGACCGCCAGCATGGCGTCGATCTCGGCCTGGTCGTGCACGCTGCCGGCGTACGGGATCTTGCGCATGAGTGTGCCTACCCTCGTGGTGGTGCCGCGATCGCGGGCGTGGCTGACGGTGTGTCAGGTGATGATGCGTCATAGCTATCATGGCTATGATGGGCGGACAAGACGACGGGAGCAGGGCGTGCGATACACCACGGTGGGCAAGTCGGGTCTGAAGGTCTCCACCATCGGCCTGGGCTGCAACAACTTCGGCATGCGCATCGATCAGGGCGGCGCCGACAAGGTGGTCGGCGCGGCGATCGAGGCGGGTGTGACCCTGTTCGACACCGCCGACGTCTATGGCGGGGGGCAGTCGGAGGTGCTGCTCGGCAAGGCGCTGGGCAGTCGCCGCGACGACGTGGTGGTGGCCACCAAGTTCGGCGCCAAGGTGGCCGAGGGGCCGTACGGCCGGGGCTCCTCGCGCCGGCACGTGGTGCGCGGCTGCGAGGCGAGCCTGCGGCGCCTGGGCACCGACCACATCGACCTGTACTACCAGCACTACGCCGACCCCGACACCCCGATCGAGGAGACGCTGGGCGCGCTCGACGACCTGGTCCGGGCCGGCAAGGTGCGCTACGCGGGTACGTCCAACCTGACCGCGTGGCAACTCGCCGACGCCGCGCACCTGGCCGGCGGTACCCGGTTCGTCGCCGCGCAACTGGAGTGGAGCCTGCTCGACCGCACCATCGAGCGGGAACTGGTGCCCGCCGCACGGCACTTCGGCGTCGGCGTGATCCCCTACTTCCCGCTCGCCTCCGGTCTGCTGACCGGCAAGTACCGGCGCGGCGAGGCGTTTCCCGAGGACAGCCGGTTCGGCGCCATCCCGCGCTTCGCGCAGGCGGTGGCCACCGACGAGAACTTCGCCGTCGTGGAACGGCTCACCGACTACGCCGAGGGGCAGGGGCTGACCCTGCTCGAACTCGCCCTGTCCTGGCTCGCCGCGCAGCCCGAGGTGGCCTCGGTCCTGGTCGGCGCGACCCGCCCCGAACAGATCGCGGCCAACGCCGCGGCCGTCCGCGAGCTGACCCCGACCCAGGTCGCGAAGGCGGCCGAACTGGCCGTGGCGGTACCGGCGTGAACCCCGCGGCGCAGCCGGTCCGCGCCGGCGCCGAACGGTCCCTGCACAACGCCGGCATCGCGGACGAACTGGCCCGCCGGCTGCGCCGCCGAATCCTGGACGGCCCGCTCCGGGACGGCGACATGCTGCCCAAACAGGACGACCTGATCGCCGAGTTCGGCGTCGGGCGCACCACGCTGCGCCAGGCGTTTCGGATCCTGGAGACCGAGGGCCTGATCACCGTCAAGCGCGGCAACACCGGCGGCGCGGTGGTACACGTCCCGCAACCGGCCGACGCGGCGCACATGTTCGGCATGGTCATGCACGCGCGCCAGGTCCGGCTGGACGACCTGGCGCAGGCGCTGCGGCGGCTGGAGCCGGTGTGCGCGGCGCTGTGCGCGGCACGGCCGGATCGGGCCACCGAGGTGGTGCCGTGGCTGCGCGAGGTGCACGCGCGGATGGAGCGGGCCGTGGCGGACGGGCCGGCGTTCATCCGGGCGGCGCGCGACTTCCACGAGGCGCTGGTGCTGCTGTGCGGGAACGAGACGATGAAGATCCTGCTGGGCGCGGTCGAGGTGTTGTGGGCGCAGCAGGAACAGGAGTGGGCCCGGGACGCGTTGGCCGACACCGGCGAGCGGGTGCGACGCGCGGGACTTCGCGAACACGAGCACCTGATCGCGCTGATCGAGGCCGGCGACGAAACCGAGGTCTACCGCGAATCCGTCCGCCACCTGGAAGCCGCCCAGGACTACCCCCTCAAGTCCCACTCCGCGACCCCGATCACGTCCCCGTAGCCGCCCCGGCGCATCCCCCGCAACCCCCCGGCACCCTCACGCACCGGCGGGTTGGCGGGTTCGGTGGTCAGTTCTTGCGGCCGACCGCGGTGTAGATCCAGGACTGGGACAGGCGTTCGGGCGAGAGGTCGGCGCCTTCCGCGGGGCGCCACAACGGGGCCTGGACCAGGCCGGGTTCGACCAGGTCGACGCCGGTCAGGTAGCCGGCGATCGTGGCGTGCGGGCGTGGCAGCATGAATTCGGCGTCGTCGTTGATTTCCAGCACTCGCTCCGCCGAGATCGGCGGCAGGAAGTCCGACGTGGTGTGCGAGGCGATCAGCAGGCTGCCCGAAGGCACCGCGTCGAGCAGCCGGTTCACGATGCCCGCCGGGTCCTCCGCGTCCGCCACGTAGTGCAGGATCGCGACCAGGAGCAGCCCCACCGGGCGGTCGAAGTCGATCACCTCGCGCACCTCGGGGGCGGCCAGGATCTTCTCCGGCTCGCGCACGTCGCCCATGGTGAACGTGGTCCGGCCGCGATCGGTGGCGGGCATCAGCGCGCGGGCGTGCGCGAGCACGATCGGGTCGTTGTCCACGTAGGCCACGCGGGTCGAGGGCACGATCTCCTGGGCCACCTCGTGCGTGTTGCCCGGCGCGGGGATCCCGGTGCCGATGTCGAGGAACTGGTCGATGCCCTGCTCGGCCGCGTAGCGGACCGCGCGCCCGAGGAAGGCCCGGTTGTCCAGGGCGGTGACCGAGGTCTGGGGGGCGACCGCGATGAACCGTTCCGCCAGCTCACGATCGACCGGATAGTTGGTCTTGCCGCCGATGTGGTAGTCGTACACACGGGCAGGATGGGGACGACTGATGTCGATCCCGGTCGGCGCCCAGTCCTGCTCGGACAACGTGTCATCCCCTCGAAGTCGGTACGGCGTCAGCCTACGACACCCAAACCGACCACTTCACAAGGGATTTGACCGACCCTTCGCAGTCGCCGCGCGGCCCCGGGCCCACGGCCCGTGATGAGTTTCGGCCGGCGGAACGGTCATAACCGGGTACAGCGTCGTCACAGGAGGTCGTCGATGGTCGAACCACCCGAACCACCCCAATCAGCCGAACCAGCCACCTCGCAGCCCGTCGCCGCACTGATCGTGTACGCCCCACTCACCCGCGCTGATGTGCCCGGCCTGTGTGCGCGTTTGGTCGAGTTGCTCCACCGCGAGCGGGCCGACCCCTTCCCGTGCGACGTGAGCGCCCTGGTCCGCCCGGACCTGGCCGTGATCGAGGCGCTGGCCCGCCTCCAGTTGACCGCGCGCGGACTCGGTCGATGCATCCGTCTGCGCGGCGCGTCGGGCGAGTTGCGCGACCTGCTCACCCTGACCGGCCTGGACGAGATCGTCCCGGCCGGTCCGAGGGCGGCGGGGCTACGCGTCGAGTGTCGCCGGGAGGCCGAACAGCGGGAACAGGTGTGGCACGTCCAGGAACGAGTTGAGGCCGATGATCCGTCCCTCTGAGATCTCGATGACCTGCAGCGCCCACGGCTCGAAGCCACCGCCGGGGCTGGGGCGGTACTGGCCGAAGCCGGGCGTGCCGTTGGCCACGATCGGGACCAGGCGCGAACCCCGGCAACCTATACCGGTGCCCAGGAACCACTCGCGGATGTCGGCGTGCCCGCGCAGCCACAGCTCGTACGGCGGCATCGACAAGGTCGCGTCCTCGCGCAGCAGGGCGGTGAGCGAGTCGAGGTCGTAGCGCTCGAAGGCGTCCACATAGCGGGCGAGCAGCGACTGCTGCTCCTCGTCCATCGGCCGCACCGGGTCGGTCGCGGTGACCTCGTTCTCGGCGAGCGCGGCTCGGGCGCGCTGCAACGCGCTGTTGACCGAGGCGACAGAACTGCCGAGCAGTTCGGCCACCTCGCTCGCCTTCCAGGCCAGCACCTCGCGCAGGATCAGCACCGCGCGCTGGCGCGGAGGCAGGTGCTGGAGCGCGGCGACGAAGGCCAGTCGTACGCTCTCGCGCGCGACCGCCACCTCGGCCGGGTCGGCCACGCTCGGCACGACCCGGCCGTCGGGGATCGGCTCGATCCAGGTGGCCTCGGGTCGGGCCGGCGTCAGCGCGGAAGAGGCGGGCACCGGCGAGGACAGGTCCATCGGGCGGGCCCGGCGCTCGCGCCCGTTGAGGCTGTCGAGGCACACGTTGGTGGCGATCCGGTACAACCACGAGCGCACCGACGAGCGGCCCTCGAAGCGGTCGAAGCTCTTCCAGGCGCGGACCATGGTGTCCTGGACCGCGTCCTCCGCCTCGAAGACCGAGCCCAGCATCCGGTAGCAGTAGCCGGTGAGCTCGACCCGAAACGGCTCGAACTGCTCCTCGACCACGTCGGCGCCGTCCGTCGCCACCAGGTCACTCATCGGAATCTCCCGCGGATTGGGGCTTCATCGACCACGCGGCCGAGTCTAGGCAGCCCCACCGACAATCGCCCGGGCACGACGCGGCCCGCCCGGGCCCGGGCGCCGCCGGGTCAGTCCACGGGTACCGCGACCAGTTCGTCGGCGTAGCACCACGCCCAGTCCTCGCCGGGCTCGAACGAGCGCACCAGCGGATGGCCGACCTCGCGCCAGTGCGCGCTCGCGTGCCGGTTCGGCGAGCTGTCGCAACAGCCGACGTGCCCGCAGGACAGGCACTCCCGCAGATGCACCCACTGCGTGCCGTCGCGCAGGCAGTCCTCGCAGCCCTCGCTCGAGCCCGCCCGCACGCCCTCGGGCAGTGTGTCGAGGTGCGCACAGGGCGTGTCCGTGGGCCGTCCCGCACCGTCCTGGACCACCTGGTACTGCGTCCCGGCCATCGTCGTACTCCTCATCCGGCGCGGCGGGCGGCACCCCTTTCGTGCGCCCGATCATCCCCTGCCTACCACGCGGACCTTCCCCCGCACCCGGACCGCCACGCGCGCCGCGATCATGCGCCTCGGTCACGCGGCCCGGTCGCGCGCTTCGATCACCGGTCCGGTCGCGTGCCCCGGATCCGCGTCTCGGTCCCGGCGCGCTTTCCGCCCGCCGGCCGGCTCGTACCCGCTCTTCCGTGCCGCTCACGGCCCTCAGTAGCCTCCGATTGGCGGCGTCGACCCATGCGGGCGGCGCCTCGACGGGCTGCAAAGGCCAGTTATCGGATTATCCGATTATCCCCAGGGAGTACGCGTGATACGGGACTTCACCGGACGGGTGTGCGTCGTCACCGGCGCGGGATCGGGCATCGGCCGGGCACTGGCGACGGAACTGGCCGCGCACGACGCGCGCCTCGCGCTCGCCGACGTGGACGCGGAGGGACTGGCCGAGACCGCGGCACGGGCCGCCCGGCTCGGCGCACGCGAGGTGCACACCGAAGTCCTCGACGTGGCCGACCGGGCCGCGGTACTGACCTGGGCCGACGCCACCGCCGCGCGCTTCGGCGGGGTGGACCTGGTGGTCAACAACGCGGGAGTGGCGCTGACCGCGGGCGTCGAGGAGATGTCCTGGGACGACTTCGAGTGGCTGATGGGCATCAACTTCTGGGGCGTGGCGTACGGCACCAAGGCCTTCCTCCCCCACCTGCGCCGCTCGCCCGACGGGCACCTGGTCAACATCTCCTCGGTGTTCGGCCTGTTCGGCGTGCCGTCGCAGAGCGCCTACTGCGCGGCGAAGTACGCGGTGCGCGGCTTCACCGAGTCGGTGCGCCAGGAGCAGCGGGTCCTGGGCTCCGGGGTCGGGGTGACCACCGTGCATCCGGGCGGGATCCGAACGAACATCGCGCGCAACTCGCGCGCCGCGGCCGGGCACGACAAGGGCCGGGTGGTGGCCCTGCACGACTCGGTCTCGCGCACCTCGGCGCAGCGCGCGGCGCGGATCATCCTGAGCGGGGTGCGGCGCGGCCGGTCCCGGGTGTTCGTCGGCGCGGACGCCACCGCGATCGACGTCGGCTCGCGGCTGCTCGGCTCGGTCTTCGAACCGCTGGTGCGGGTGGTGTCCCGGCGGCGGGGGTCGAGCACGCCGATCCCGGCCGGGCCCGCGCTCTCCTCCCCCGACGGGGTGGGATCGGCGCCGGCTTTGTCGGCGGAGGGGTATTCGGACCCCGTTACCGGTGGGTAGAAAGTAGCGGAGGGGCGCACGCGCGGGAGGCGGACATGGCGACGGACACCGGGGGCACCGGGACTCTCCTTCGGCACGACACCACGATCCACACCGGCGACGGCGCGGCGCTCGTCGCGCGGGTGGCCGGGCCGCCGGACGCGGCCGTCACGGTGGTCTTCGCGCACGGCTGGACGCTGCACGGCGAGGTATGGCGCCCCCACGTCGAGGCGCTGGTGGCGGCGGGTGTCCGGGTGGTCACGTACGACCATCGCGGACACGGGCGATCCACCGCCGGGCGGGCCTTGCCCTGGACCATCGACCTGCTGGGCGACGATCTCGCCGACGTGATCGACGCGATGGCCCCCGGCGGCCCGGTCGTGCTGTGCGGGCACTCGATGGGCGGTATGACGATCATGGCGCTGGCCGCCACCCGGCCGGAGCTGTTCGGGTCGCGGATCACCGGGGTGGTCCTGGTCGGCACGTCGGCGGGCGACCTGGTACCGACCGGCCGGGGGTTTCCCGCGTCGGTGCGGCTCAGGTCGGTCGCGCAGACCCGGTTCTTCGCGTTCGGACAGCGGTATCCGCGCGTGTTCACCCGGGGCCGCACGCTGCTCCCGGGCCCGGACCGGCCGGGTCACCTGCGGGTCGTGCGCCGGAGCCTGTTCGGTCCCGACGCCGATCCGATCCTCGTGCGCGAGTGTGCGCGGATGTTGTTCGCGACGCCGATGACCACCGTCTGCGGCTTCTTCCCGGCGCTGGCCCGGCACGACAAGGCGGGCGCGCTGGCGGCGCTGGGAACCGTACCCGTGCACATCGTGGTCGGCGCGCACGACCGCCTCACCCCGCTCGCGCACAGTCGGGCGCTGGCGGCCGAACTGCCCGACGCCACGCTGCACATCGCCGCCGACTGCGGCCACATGGTCTGCACCGAGCGCCCGGACAGCGTGATCGATCCGCTGCGCGAGATGTGCGTGGGTGGTGTGTCCCGCACCCGAACGCCGGACGGACCGATGCGGTCCGGCCCGTCCGGCGTTTGAGGACAGCCGGCCGCGGGCCCGGCTTCCGGGTGTGCCCGGGAACCTCAGCTCGGCTCGATGCCCAGCAGTTCCGCGGTCCAATCCGGATCCCCCGTGACCACGGCAAGCAGCCGGGTGGCCCGGGTCAGCGCGACGTAGAGCGTGCGCATGCCGTTGGGGGACTGTTCGACGATCCCGCGCGGGTCGACGATCACCGCGACGTCGAACTCCAGGCCCTTGGCGTCGAGCGCGTCCATCAGCTGCACGCGCGCGTCCAGGCCGGCCAGGTCGGCCGCCAGGTCCTCGGTCGCGCCGACCGGGGTGACCACGCCGATGGTGCCCTCGACCGCGTCGAGGAGTTCGCGCACCAGCTTGCGCACCACCGGACCGGTCCGCTCCCCGGCCGTGGCGTGCACGGTCGGCGGCTCGCCGCCGCTGCGCACCGCCCGCGACGGTCGGGCCCCGGGCACCGCGCGCACCAGCACGCGGGCCGCGACGTCGGCCACCTCGACCGGATTGCGGTAGTTGGTGGTCAGCTCGAACTCGTACCGGCGGCGTTCGCGCAGCGCCGCGGCCATCGCCTCGGCCGACGCGCTCGGGTCCTCCCAGGCGCTCTGCGCGGGGTCCTCGACGATGGTCCAGGTCGCGTGCCGGCCGCGGCGGCCGAGCATCCGCCACTGCATCGGGGTCAGGTCCTGCGCCTCGTCGACGACGATGTGCGCGTACTCGACCGGCTCGTCCTCGTCCTCCTCGCGCGCCCGGCGCGCGCCGCGCCCGCCGGACATGCGGTCGGCGTAGGTGGTCACCTCGGTGATCTCGTCGGGCACGTCCCGGCCGACCGTCTCGCCGCTGAAGATGTCCCGGCCGTCCACCACGTACGGGTTGTCCTCGTCGGGACTGCCGTGCGCCGGGGTGCGCTTGCGCGGCAGCGGCCCGAGCAGCCCGGCCAGCTCGTCCATCAGCGCCACGTCGTGGAAGGAGACCTCGCCGGTACGCGCGGTCCGGGCCCAGGAGCCGGCCAGCACGGCCACCTGCTCGGGCGTCAGGTCACGCTCGAAGCGGCGCAGCCGCTCGGGGTCGGCCAGCCCCGCCAGTACGTCCACCGGTCGCTGCAGCGGCCACCACGCGCGCAGGAACGCGGCGAACTCGTCGCGCGCGGCCACGTCCTCGTGGAAGGCGTCCTTCTCGCCGCGGCCGGCGCCGCGCGAGAGCAGCCTGCCCCACAGCTCGGTGAGCAGTTGCCGGGCCACCTGGAGGCGGGCGGTGTTGGGGCCGCCGCGGTTCTTGGCCAGCACCTCGCGGCGGATCCGGCGCAGCGCCTTGTGGTCGAGCACGATCCGGGTGCCGCGGTGCGAGATGGCGAACTCGGTCGGCGCGCCCGCGGGCACGTCGGCCACGGCGCGGCGGAGCAGCCCGCTCATCACGGCGGCGCCCTTGAGCCGGGCCGCCGCGGCGTCGTCGTGGTAGGCCGCCTCGACCCCGTCGACGAGGTCGCCGAGGGAGCGCAGCACCGCGCCGCCCTCGCCGAGGGAGGGCAGGACCCGTTCGATGTAGGCGGTGAAGCGGGGGTTGGGGCCGACCACGAGCACGCCGCGCGAGCCGAACCGGCGGCGGTACTGGAAGAGCAGGTACGCGACGCGGTGCAGCGCGACGGCGGTCTTGCCGGTGCCCGGGCCGCCGCGGACCAGCACCGAGCCGTCGATGGGCGCCCGGATCGCCTCGTCCTGCTCGCGCTGGATGGTGGCCACGATGTCGTGCATCGAGCCGTCGCGGGTGCGGGAGAGCGCGGCCAGGAAGGCGCCGTCGCCGATGATCACCATGTCGCCGGCGGCGTCCGGGTCGAGCAGGTCGTCCTCGATGTCGACGACCGAGCGGCCCCGGCAGTGCAGGACGCGGCGGCGGATCACTCCGCGCGGGTCGTCGGGGGTGGCGCGGTAGAAGGCCTCGGCGGCGGGGGCGCGCCAGTCGACGACCAGCACCTCGCTGTCCTCGTCGCGGATGCCGATCCGGCCGATGTGCCGGGTCTCGCCGTCGAGCTGGTCGAGCCGGCCGAAGACGAGGCCGTCGTCGGCGGCGTCGAGTGAGCGGGCCCACAGTTCGGCGCGGTAGACCATGACGTCGCGCTCGACCAGGGCCGCGCGGGTGCCGACCTGTGCCTGCCGGTAGCCCTGCCGCAGCAGTGCCTGGGCTTCGTCGCGCATGTGTTCCAGGCGCTCGTAGGAGCGGTCGACGTGGCCCTGTTCCGCGGCGAGCTCGTGTTCCTTGGCCTGGGGGTCGCCTGCCGGCGCGGGCATAGAGATGCTCCTTGTGACGTGACACAGGTCTGCGCCCACGGTGGACGACGCGTCGACGATCGTATGCGTCGCCGGCGCCGTCTTCCCGCGGGCCGATCCGCCCACGGGGGTTGCGGCTGGGGTCGGGGGTGCTCCCCCGGAGGACAGAGGACACAGTATTCGCGACCCGCGCCCCCGTCCGCGACGCCCGGGCGGGTCGACCCGGGGCAGAACGCCGCTCGGACGCCGGGCCCCGGGGCGGAGGCCCCGATCCCGTCCCGGGGACCGGCGGGCATCGGGCGGATCGGGCCGGGGTGGGAGAGACCGCTCGGGCGCGGCCGGCCCGGGCCGGGGCATGCGCGCGACCGGGC
Organism: Embleya sp. NPDC056575; assembly: GCF_042793325.1. Lineage (NCBI taxonomy): Bacteria > Bacillati > Actinomycetota > Actinomycetes > Kitasatosporales > Streptomycetaceae > Embleya > Embleya sp. NPDC056575. The sequence continues at coordinate 32,013 of NZ_JBHTVA010000084.1, read as the reverse complement.
CGGGACGAGGGCCGGTCGGGTGCGGCCGGGCCCTCGGGTTACGCGGTGGTTCAGGCGCGGCGGGCTCGGAGGAGGCGCACCGCGATCACCACGCCGATCAGGCCGGCGCCGCCGAGTATCGCCCACAGCCAGGTCGAGGGGCCCGCGCTGCCGCCACCGCCGCCGTCGCCCGGCGCGAGGGCGGCGCGCGCGGGCCCGGCGGCCTCGACCGCAGCGGTCACGGTGATCCCGAACCGGGCCTTGGCCTCGTGCTTGGCCGGCGCGTTGTCGGAGACGGTGACGCCGAATCCGGTCTCGCCGGCCGCGGTCGGCGTGCCGGTGATCACTCCGCTGTCCGGGTCCAGGGCCAGGCCCGGCGGCAGCGGGTCGTCGGCGATCCAGTGATACGGGGCGGTGCCGCCCTGGGCGGCCAGCTTGGCGGTGTAGGCGCGGCCGACGGTCGCCGGCGGCAGCGCGGCGGCCGGCAGCACCAGTGCGGCCGAGGGCACGCCGTCGACGGCGGCGGAGGGATCGGATTCGCCGACCGCGTTGACCGCGCTCACCGTGTACGAGTAGGTCGTGCCGTTGTCCAGGCCCTGGTCGGTGTAGGTCAGGGTGTCCGCGCCGAGGGTGGCGAGCGGCTCGCCGGCGGCGGCCTCGCCGTTGGTCGAGCGGTGGATCAGGTAGTTGGTGAGCGGGCTGTCGCCGGTGTCGGCGGGCGGCATCCAGGAGAGCACGGCCTGGCCCTGTCCGGCGGTCACCGACAACCCGCCGGGGGCGCCCGGCTTGCCGCTGCCCACCCCGGCCAGGGTCACCGTGCGGCTGCCGCCCGGGATGTTGCCGGTCAGGGTGAGCTTGCCGGCTGCGGCGCCGCGCTTGGTCGGGGTGAACACGACGGCGAACGAACACGAGGACCCGCCGGGCACGTTGGTGTCCGGGCCGAAGGCACACGTGGTGCCGCCGGGGTCGATCGCGAACGGGCCGTCCGCGGTCGCGGCGGAGATCATGAACGGCACGTCACCGCTCACGGTGATCGGCAGGTTGCGGGTGGCCTTCTGCCCGACGGGCGAGGCGCCGAAGTCGACGGCCGGCGGCACGTCGCCCACTCGCGCGGCGGGCACGGTGAAGGACAGCAGCGCGTGCCCGTCGCCGACGCCGCCGGTCGCGGACGTCTGCGCGCCGGGGAAGACGAACGGATCGGCGTACGGCACTCCGGCGCCCGCCGCGGGCGCGTGCAGCCAGGGCATCGGGGCCGAGACCGAGAACAACGTCGTGGCGCCGTCGGCGATCCGTACCACCAGCGTCGCGCCGGCCTGGAGCGAACCGCCCGCGGACACCGCGGCGGAGCCGGCCACCGACGTGCCCTGGATGCCGCCGACCGCCCGGCCGTACACGGTGGCGGTCATCGCGGTCGCGCCGGCCGGCACGGTGATCCGATGGTCGCCGGCCCCGGTGACCGGGGTCTGCACCTGCGTGCTGCCGCCCGGCTCGGTCGGGGCGGCGGGTCGGGAGCGGATGCCGGCCGGCGCCGCGGCCGCGGCGGCCACCGGGGCGAGGGCGGCGAGCACGATCGCCGCCGCGAACAGTCCCGTGCCGAGAGACCGAGGGCGCGGGCGACGACGGCGAATGACGCTGTGCATGGAGATGGACCCCCGGGTGGGCTGCGGCTCTCGATACCGGACGGCACCGGACGGCCCACCCCGACCCCCGCTTTCCCGGGTTCGGCGGATTCCGCGCGCTCGGCTTTCCGGCAGCTCCTCAGCGCGGATGCTAGCGGTCGCGGTGAAGGACCGGGAGTGCCCCCCGCCGGAAGATCACCCGATGGAATTCGCCGTTGTAGGCCGCCTGTACGGGTGCGACCCGGCAAATCTGACCATCCGTCAGATATCTCGTCCGCGAGGCCCCGCTCCGGGCGGCGCTCACGGCCGGCGGCGCTTTCCGGGCGCGGACCAGTCGGCGCCGTCGCGCGAGTCGACGCCGTAGCGGGGCCCGAGCAGGGCGATCGCCGCCGAGAACAGGACGAGGAACCATGCGACGTACGCGTTCACGAAACACTCCCGACGACACGATGGAATCGGCTCGCGGAACGACGGGCCACTTCCCATTCTTCGCATGATCGGACCGCCGCAAAAGGTCCAATCCTCGTCAGGTGGACCGGATTGCGGATTGCTGCGGACCGGAATTGGCGATCCTCCGGCGCGAAGGGCCGTCGACCGGGCATCGTGGCCTCAAGCTCCCGCCGGGCCCGGGACGGTACCGGCGGGGTGGCCGGCGGCGTGCACCTCCCCCCAGTGCGCCGCCGAGGAAGGCGGGCCCGCGGGCATTCCCCCCGCTCGCGGGTCCGTCGCCCCCGCTCCACCCGCCCGGGCGGCCCGGCCAACCGCCGCGCCCCGACCGCCGTTTCACGCCCTGCGCAGCGCGCGCACCACGTCCCGGATCCGCCCGTCGTGCGCCGGATCACCCGGCAGCGGCACGGTGACCGCGTCCGCCAGACCGGCCCAGCGCGCGGTGATCAGGTCCGGCAACTCCTCGTAGGTGGCCATCGGGACGAGCGTGTCCAGCACCTCGTCGGTGACCAGCCGACCCATCTCCGCCCACGCGTCACGGCGGATCATCGCCCCCAGTCGGCCCTGGAGTTCGCCCCAGCCGTACAGGTCGAGCGTGCCGCGATACGCGGGCGTGGAGTACAGGAACGCGAACAGTCGCCGCTGCCGCTCGCGTTCCGCGTCGAGCGCGGCCCGATCCGGACCGGCGATCAGCCGCGTGCCCGCGACGAGTTCGAACCGGCGCGGGGCCGACGCGCGGGCGCGCCCCTCGGCCACGGCCGGGCGGGCCAGCGTCCGCAGGTAGCGCGGATTCGAGTTGGTGGGGTGGGTGACCAGCCCGTCGGCGAGTTCGCCGGCCAGGGCGCACATCCCCCGGCCGACCCCGCCGAGCAGGATCCTCGGCGGCGCGGTGTCCGGGTCCGGGCCGGGGTTGAAGTAGGGCTGCATCCGGGTGAGTCGGTGGTGCGGGCCGTGGTGCGCGGGCGGCTCGCCGGTCCGGAACGCCTCGAAGGCGGCCCGGAGCGCGCCCAGGTAGTCCCGCATCCGCTCGACCGGCGCCGACCACGGCATCCCGTACCGGTCCTCGATGTTCTGCCGGACCTGGCTGCCCAGGCCGAGTTCGAACCGTCCGCCGGAGAATCGGGCCAGGTCCCACGCGCCGTACGCGCTCAGCAGCGGCGAGCGCACGAACGCCAGGGCCACCGAGGTGCGCACCACGATCCGCTCGGTGTGCTCCAGCGCGAGCAGCGCCACGGCGAACGCGTCGTGCACGGTCTCGGCGACGCCCAGCCCGTCGAATCCGGCCGCCTCGACGCGCCGCGCGTAGGCCGGCACCTCGCGCAGCGGCAGCCGGGGGTCCATCCCGGTGTAGACCCTCACCCGGGGAAGTCCTGGCCGACCAGCGCCTCGGACAGCGTCCACAACCGCGCCGCCGCGGCGACGTCGCGCGCCCACGGCGCGTGCTCGGCGCTGATCGCGCAGTCGGCGAGGTACACCCCGCCGACGTCGGCGAGTTCGGGCGCGGTCGCCGCCCACACCTGGGTCGCGGCGCCGCTCTCCACCCGCTTGAGCGGCGGCATCTTGGCGGCGGTGACCTTCTTGTGCAACTCACGCCCGGCGGTGGGGGTCAGGTATCGGCCGAGGTTGGTCGCGACCATGCCCGGGTGCACCGCGTAGCAGCGCACGCCGCGCTCGCGCAGCCGGCGGTCCAGTTCGACGGTGAACAGGATGTTCGCCGTCTTGGACGCGCCGTACGCCGTCCAGGGGTGGTACTCCTCCGGCGCGCTCTCGTAGTTCGGGTCGGCCCAGCGCACGTCGGAGGCGAGGTGTCCGGCGGAGCTGAGGTTGACCACGCGCGCGCCCGCGCCCAGGGTCGGCACAAGCAGGTTGGTCCACAGGAAGTGGCCGAGATGATTCGTGCCGAACTGCAGCTCGAAGCCGTCGGTGGTGCGCTCGAACGGGGTGGCCATCACGCCCGCGTTGTTGATCAGCACGTCCACCCGGGGAAACCGCTCGCGCACCTGTGCGGCGCCCGCGCGGATCGAGGCGAGCGAGGTCAGATCGAGCACCGCGTACTCGACGCCGTCGGGCAGTTCGGCGAGCGCCGCCCGGCCCTTGTCCGCGTCGCGCGCGGTCACCACCACGCGCGCTCCGGCCGCCGCGAGCACCCGCGCGCTCTCCCGACCCAGACCGGAGGTGCCGCCGGTGATCAGCACGGTGCGACCGCCCGGGTCGAGGCCGGCCAGGACCTCGTCGGTGGTGGTGTCGGGTCCGAAAGGCATGGCACACTCCGCACACTGGATGCTTGACTGTGTTTAGCACTATGGAGTGTGGAGGTTGCCTTGGCAAGGCCGCCGAGGCCCTGGGTGACGGTCCGTCAGGTCAGCCGGATCAGCCGCCGCTCGGTGGCGACGCTGACCGCGGCGGTACGGGTGTCCACGCCGAGCTTGGCGTAGATGTGGCCCAGGTGGGTCTTCACCGTGGCCTGGGAAATGAACAACCGGCGGGCGATCTCCGCGTTGCCGACGCCGCGCGCGAGCAGTTGCAGGATCTCCACCTCGCGGGCGGTGAGCGTGTCGTCCGGCTTGCGCATCCGGCTGAACAGGCGGGCGGCCACCTCCGGGGCCAGTACGGTGCGCCCCGCGGCGGCGTCGCGCACCGCCCGGAACAGGTCCTCCGGGCTGCCCGCCTTGAGCAGGTAGCCGGCCGCGCCCGCCTCGATCGCGCGCGAGACGTCCGCGTCGGTGTCGTACATGGTCAACACCAGGACGTGCGGTGGCTCGGGCAGCGCGAGCAGTCGCCCGGTGGCCTCGACGCCGTCGATCCCGCCGACCAGTTGCAGGTCCATCAGCACCACGTCGGGGCGCAGTGCGGCGGCGAGCCGGACCGCCTCCTCGCCGTCGGCCGCCTCCCCGATCACCTCGATCCCGTCCTCACCGGCGAACAGGGCGAGCAGCCCGGCCCGCACCACTGCGTGGTCGTCACAGACGACGAGACGGATCGGCGTCACGGGGCGGCTCCGGGGTCGGGATCGGCGGGCGGGGGCGAGGTGTGGGTCGTGGGGGCCGCGGCGTCGGGGACGGTGGCGGCCAGGGCGGTGCCCTCGTCGGGGGCGCTTTCGACGGTGAGTTCGCCGCCGACCTCGGCCAAGCGGCGGCGCAGCGAGGGGAGGCCGTAGCCGCGCAGGTCGCCGGCGCGGGGCAGGGTCGGGTCGAAGCCGACGCCGTCGTCGCGGATGTCCAGGGCGACCCGGTCCGGCAGGTAGGTGAGGGTCACGTGCACCGCCCGGGCCCGGGCGTGCTCGCGTACGTTGGCCAGCGCGCCCTGGGCGGTCCGGGTGAGCGCGGCCTCGACCGGCGCGGGCAGCGGGCGGGGGTGTCCGTCCACGGCGAGCGCGACGTCGGGCCCGTCGTCGGCGCGGAAGCGGTCGACGACTCGGGCCAGGCCGCCCGCGAGGCCGGGGGCGTCGGCCAGTTCGACGGGTGCCAGGTCCCGAACGAAGCGGCGGGTCTCCTCGACGCCGAGCGCCGCCACCTGCTCGGCCCGGCGTACGTGCGCGCGGGCCGCCGCCGGGTCGCCGTCCCAGGCGCGGTCGGCGGCCTGGAGCAACATGCGCAGGCTGGAGGTGCCCTGGGCGATGGTGTCGTGGATCTCCCGGGACAACCGCTCGCGCTCGGCCAGCGTGCCCGCCCGGCGCTCGCTGACGGCCAGTTCGGCGGCGGTGGCGCGCAGCCGTTCCTGGTCGCTGCGCATGCGGGTGAACACGGCCGTGGCGATCGCGGCGACCGCGGGCGGGCCGAGGAACAGGCTGGGGTCGACCGTGTCGGCGAGCCGATACTGGGCGATCACCACGGCCGTCGTCAGCAGTACCACGGTGCCGATCGCCGCGCGGGTCGGCAGCACCCGCAGGCCCGTGTACAGCAGCGGCACCGCGCACCACGCGAAACTGGGCGCGGCGGTGACCAGCGCCAGCCACGCGGCGAGCACCGCGGCCAGCCAGGCCAGTCGGGCGGGCGAACGCTCCGGCGGCAGCGCCAGGCCGGCCAGGTAGAGCGCGGCGAGCAGCGCGGCGAGCGCGAACACCCACGGGGCCCGGCCGTCGGTGCCGTGCCGGACCGTGTAGCGGCCCAGCGACGCGGCGAGCAGCAGCAGGAATCCCGCGTGGATCACCAACCCGGCGTGCCGGACCGGCCACGGTTGTGTTCGCTGTCGGGGCACGACGTACCTGTTCCCTGTCCCGGTCGGCTCGATCGCGCGCGGCGCGCGGATCGACGGTCGTCTCCACCGTGGGCCGGTTCGCCCGGGCGCGGATCGGCCGATCGGTTGATCTTCGCACCGCCCGACCGGCGTGCCGGGACCGGCGGCTTTGCCGATGGCCGGCGGGCGCGCGGCCGGGAGGGTGGAGGCATCGGGTAAACCACCCGACGACCACCGCTCGGAGACGACGCGGGACGGTCGCGGGAGATGCGAAAGAGGTAGGGCGATGAGCAACTTTTCCACGCGTGGTCGGGTGCTGACCGGGGTCTTCTCGCTGGCGGCGGTCGGCGCGGTCACCGCCGGTGTCGCGGCGGCGCAGGTGCCGAGCGCGACCGAGGCCCGGCACGACGCGCGTCCGGCGCCCGCCGTGGTGCAGGTCAAGACGCTGGGCGTGGACGCCGCGAGCAAGGCCGCGCAGGCCGCGCTCGACGCCGCCGAGAAGGACGGCCAGAAGGTCACCGTGGTCGTGGTGGCCCGCGACGGCTCGACGCGCGTGGTGCTCAAGGGCGACGGCGCGGGCCCGCAGTCGGAGGAGTCGGCCCGGCGCAAGGCGTACACCGCCGTGTCCTGGAACGCGCCGACCTCGGCCCTGGCCCAGCGGGTGACCGCGCCGGGCGCCTCGCTCCGGGACATCCCCGGCACGCTGTTCCTGGCCGGCGCGGTGCCGGTGGCGGTGGACGGCGCCCCGATCGTGGGCATCGGGGTGGCCGGTGCCCCCGCCGGCGACCTGGACGAGAAGTACGCCGCCGAGGGCCTGGCCGCGATCGCCGGGCAGCTGAAGTAGCCGAGCGCCCAGGGGCGATCCCGGGGTGGAGGGGGAGGTCGCGGCCCGCACCGCCGCGACTTCCCCGCCTCCGGGATCGCCCACCGGGCGTGGAGGGCCCGGCCGGCAGGGGTGTTCGTACAGCGCCGCCGGCATGGGCCCGTACACCGCCGCCGGTATCGGTCCGTGCACCGTCCGTCTCGGATCGTACGCCGCCGCGGCCCGCACGCCGCCCGCCCCGGTCCTTGGGCCGCCCGCATCGGCCCATACACCGGAGGGCGCTCCCCCGCCACCCGGCGCGGTCAGCCGAAGAGCACCGCGCCCTGGGCGTTGAAGACCGGGCTCTGGAAGGGCAACAGCAGTTGCGCGGGCAGGAAGCTGTCCGGCGTCAGCGGCTCTCGGGGCGTCTGCGCGGCGCGTGCCGCGGGAATGTAGAGCGAGGCCATCGAGCCGAAGATGACCGCGGTCGCGATCACTGCCGCCTTGCGAAATCCGTGCTTGACCATGGAATTGCCCTTCACCGGGGACGTCGGGGTAATCGAATCGGCGTCCCGCCGCACCGGGGAATTCCGGGCACGGCTCCGCCGCACCGCCCGGGGATTTCATGGCGGCGCGGCAACTCTAAGGTTTTGTCGCCAAAGAAAAAGGCGCCGTTCGCCCTCCCGGGTGACGTCATCGGTTGGCCCAGGGGTCAGGACACGCAATTTCACTCGGAAGGGTGAGGATTGCGCGCCTGCGCGCTCCCACACGTGTCCATGTCCCGTGCCGGGCGTTATCCGGGCCACCCGACGTCGATGCGCTCGCGCAGCCGGTGATACGACGCCCTCGGTATGCGGGTCCCGGTCGCGAAGTCGACATGGATCGGGCCGAAGCGCTGGTGATGGCCCTCGGCCCATTCGAAGTTGTCGAGCAGGGACCACACGTAATAGCCGCGCACGTCGATTCCCGCTTTGCCCGCCGCGGCGACCGCGGTGATATGGCGACCGTAGAAGTCCGGGCCCGCCGGAGTGGGCCGGCCCCGGCCGTCGGGTTGCACACGGGGCCACGGCGATGGAGAAGCGGTAGGCGTCCACGCCGAGGCCGGCCATCAGGTCTGCGTCCTCGGCCCGGCGGTGGTAGTGGTCGCAGGCCACCGCGCCGGTGTGACCGTCGCGTATCCGGCCGGGTTCGGCGCGGAAGGTGTCCCGGATCGAAGGGTCTCGGTGTGCTTGTCCGAACATCGTTTTCTGGGTTAACAATTAGAATGGTTGGCTATGACAACCGGACCCGCGCCAGGCCGCCCCGAACACGGCTGGCTCCGCCGACTCATGGCGGCCTCGTGGCGGTATCGGAGCAGCGTGCTGATCGCTTTCGGCGCCTCCCTGGTGGGGATGGCCGTGACCGCGCTCGTACCGCTCGTGCAGCGCCGGGTGGTCGACGACGCGGTCGCCGGCGAGTTGGGCAGCCTGCTGCCGTTGTCGATCCTGCTCGTGGGCGCGGCCCTGGTGACCTTCGGGTGCGCCTACGCCCGGCGCTATGTCGGCGGCAAGTTGTCCCTCGACGTGCAGTACGACCTGCGCACCCGGATCTTCGGCGCGCTCTCCCGCCTGGACGGCGCCCGGCAGGACGAGTTGCAGACCGGGCAGATCGTCAGTCGGGGCATCTCCGACGTGACCATGGTCCAGGGCTTCATGGCGATGGTCCCGATGATGACCGGCAACGTACTGCTGTTCGTCATCTCGCTCGGCGTGATGTTCTGGCTGTCCCCGCTGCTCACGGTGGTCTCGCTCGCGGTGGGTCCGGGGTTGTTCGCGGTGGCCTACCTGTCCAGGAGGCGCCTGTTCCCGGCGACGTGGCAGGCCCAGCAGGACGCCGCCGCGCTGGCCGGGGTGGTGGAGAGCGCGGTCACCGGGGTGCGGGTGGTCAAGGGTTTCGGGCAGGAGGAGCAGGAGTTGGCCCGGCTCGAGACGGCCGGGCGCACGCTGTTCGCGTCCCGGTTGCGCTCGGTGCGGTTGAACAGCCGGTACACCCCGACGTTGTCCGCGATCCCCGCGCTCGGTCAGGTCGGCGTGCTCGCGCTCGGCGGGTGGTTGGCGGTGCGCGGCGAGATCACCCTCGGTACGTTCCTCGCCTTCTCCGCCTACCTGGGCCAGTTGGTCGGCCCGGTGCGGATGTTGTCCGGTCTGCTGACCTTCGGCCAGCAGGCGCGGGCCAGCGTGGAGCGCATCTTCGAGGTGATCGACTCGCAGCCGATCGTGACCGAGAAGCCGGACGCCGAGGTGTTGCCGACGGTCGCCGCCTCGGTCGAGTTGGCGGATGTGCGGTTCGGCTACGTCGCCTCGCGGCCGGTGCTGGACGGGCTGTCGCTGCGGGTGGAGCCGGGTGAGACCCTGGCGCTTGTGGGCACGTCCGGATCGGGCAAGTCCACCGTGTCGATGCTGCTCCCCCGGTTCTACGACGTGCAGTCCGGCGCGATCCGGGTGGACGGGCGCGACGTGCGGGACCTGACCTTCGACTCGCTGCGCGCGGCGATCGGGCTGGTGATGGAGGACAGCTTTTTGTTCTCCGACTCGGTGCGCGCCAACATCGCCTACGGCCGCCCGGACGCGACCGACGAGCAGGTGCTCGCGGCGGCGCGGGCCGCCGAGGCGGACGAGTTCATCCGCGAACTGCCCGAAGGCTACGACACGGTGGTCGGCGAGCAGGGCCTGACCCTGTCCGGCGGGCAGCGGCAACGGGTGGCGCTGGCCCGGGCGTTGCTCACCGACCCGCGCATCCTGCTGCTCGACGACGCCACCTCGGCGGTGGACCCCAAGGTCGAGGCGGAGATCCACGCCACGCTGCACCGGGTGATGGCGGGGCGGACCACGATCCTGGTCGCGCACCGCCGCTCGACGCTGGAACTGGCCGACCGGATCGCGGTGTTGGATCGGGGCCGGCTGGTGGACGTGGGCACACACGACGAATTGACCGCGCGGTGTCCGCTGTATGGCCTGCTGCTGTCCGGTCCGGGCGACGACGCCGAGGGGGTGGACGCGCACCTTCCGTCGGCGTTCGCCGAGGCGGGGGCGGCCTCGGGCGGCGCGAACGGGGTGACGCCCGGGTTGTGGGATCGCGCGACGGCGTCCGATCGCCCGGCGCGAAGTGCGAGCGCGATGGCCGGCACCCAGACCGGTGGTGGTCCGGGGAGTTGGGCGGCGATGCTCCAGGCCACGCCCGAACTGCTGGCGCAGGTAGAGAAGTTGCCCCCGGCGACGGATACGCCCGACGTGGACGACGTGGCGGCGCGGCGCTCGGACACGGCGTTCGATCTGCGGTCGCTGCTGCGGCCGTTCCGCTGGGCGCTGCTGCTGGGGTTCGTCCTGGTGATCCTGGACACCGGGGCCCAGCTCGCATTGCCCGCGCTGATCCGGGACGGGATCGACCGGGGCATCGACGACGGGGCCACCGACGCGATCATGACGGTGTCGCTGATCGCCGTCGTGATCGTGATGGCGGACTGGTTCGTCAACGTCGGGCAGGCGATGGTCGCGGGGCGCACCGGCGAGCGACTGCTGTACACGCTGCGGGTGAAGACGTTCGCGCATCTGCAACGGCTCGGTCTGGACTACTACGAACGCGAGTTGTCCGGGCGGATCATGACCCGGATGACCACCGACGTGGACGCGCTGTCCACGTTCTTGCAGACCGGGCTGATCAGCGCGGTGGTCAGTGTGCTCACCTTCTTCGGGATCATGGTCGCGCTGCTCGTGCTCGACTGGGAGCTCGGGCTGATCGTGATGAGCGTGTTGCCGGTGTTGATCGCGGCGACGGTGGTGTTCCGGTCGCGGTCGTCGAAGGCGTACACGGAGGCGCGCGAGAAGGTCAGCGTGGTCAACGCCGATCTCCAGGAGAACGTCGCGGGGTTGCGTGTGTCGCAGGCGTTTAGGCGCGAGGGGCGCAACTCGGAGCGGTTCGCCGAGCGCAGCGACGACTACCGCGCGTCCCGGCTTCGGGCGCAGCGCTACATCGCGCTGTACTTCCCGTTCGGGCAGTTCCTGTCCAGCCTCGCGGCGGCGCTCGCGCTGATCGTCGGGGCGCACCGGGTGGGCGGCGGGACGTTGTCGGCCGGTGCGTTGATCGCGTACCTGCTCTACATCGACATGTTCTTCTCGCCGATCCAGCAGCTCTCGCAGGTGTTCGACGGGTATCAGCAGGCGGCGGTGGGGCTGCGTCGGATTCGCGATCTGCTGCGTACGCCCACCACGACGCCGCCGCCGGCCACGGCGGTACCGGTGCCGGTCGGCGGGCTCAAGGGCGCGATCGCCTTCGAGAACGTGCACTTCGCGTACAACGCGCCCGCGTTCGCGGAGGCGGGGTCGGGGGCGGCCGTGGGGTCGCCCGAGGTGTTGTCGGGGGTGACGCTGAGGATCGAGCCGGGCGAGACGCTCGCGCTGGTCGGGCAGACGGGGGCGGGAAAGTCGACGCTGGTCAAGCTGGTGGCCCGGTTCTACGACGTGACGTCGGGCGCGGTGACGGTGGACGGGGTGGACGTCCGCGACTACGACCTCGCGGCCTACCGGCACCGGCTCGGCATCGTTCCGCAGGAGGCGTATCTGGCCCCGGGCAGCGTCCGGGACGCCATCGCGTACGGCCGCCCGGACGCCGGCGACGCCGAGGTCGAGGCGGCGGCCCGCGCGGTCGGCGCACACGCGGCGATCGCCGACCTGCCCGGGGGCTACCTCCACGACGTCGGCGAACGCGGCCGCAACCTGTCGGCCGGGCAGCGCCAGTTGATCGCGCTCGCCCGGGCCTACCTGGTCGACCCGGACATCCTCCTGCTCGACGAGGCCACCGCCGCCCTCGACCTGGCCACGGAGGCCGCGGTCACCCGAGCCACGGAAGCCCTCACCGGCCGCCGCACCACCCTGGTCGTGGCCCACCGCCTCACCACCGCCGCCCGAGCCGACCGCATCGCGGTGATCGACCGCGGCCGCCTGGTCGAACTCGGCACCCACACCGAACTCCTCACCAGGTCCGGCCCCTACGCCTCCCTATGGGCAGCCTTCACCACCACCCCCAAACGCGCAGCCTGACCCACCCCCACCCCACCCAGCGCCCAAAGCCAAGCCAAAACCCAACCACCGGCCGAGTCACCCCAGCCCACCCGGCCATGGAAACCAAAGCCAACCAAAACCCACCCACCGGCCAAGGCAAATCGCCCCGGCCGGCGCACAAAACAAACCCAACCACCGGCCGGAACACCCCAACCCAGCCGGCACTCAACCCAAAGCCAACCAGAACCCACCCACCAGCCAAGGCAAACCAGCCCGGCCGGCGCTTGAGGCCAAAGCCAAACAAAACCCAACCGCCGGCCAACACATACCAGCCCGGCCGGCGCTTGAGGCCAAAGCCAAACAAAACCCAACCGCCGGCCAACACATACCAGCCCGGCCGGCGCTTGAGGCCAAAGCCAAGCAAAACCCCAACCGCCGGCCGAGGCGTGTCAGCCCGGCCGGCGGTTGAGGCCATGCTCTACTCGGCCGCGATCGACCGAAGCACCGGCAGCCGCGCGGCGCGCGCGGCAGGGCGCGCTCCGGCCACCAACCCACCGACCGCGCCCACCACGACCAGCACCGCCAACTGCACCGAGGGCACCGCGAACGGCAGCGCCGCCCCCGTGTTCGCGCCGCCGATCGCGCGAATCGCCACCCAGCCCAGGAACAGCCCGATCACGAGCCCGGCCGCGGCTCCGATCACCGCCACGAGCGTCGACTCCCAGCGCAGCGCCGACCGCACCTGGGCCCGGGCCGCCCCGATCGCCCGCAACAGGCCCAGTTCACGGGTGCGTTCGTGGGCCGCCAGGGACAGCGTGTTGGCGATCCCGCCCAGCGCGATCAGCAGCGCCAGCGCCAGGAGCACGTAGACCACCGCGACCAGCGTCTGCAACATCTCCGCCCGGGCCGCCACGAACCCCTCCCGATCCCGCACCGGGGGCGCGCCGTAGTCCTTGGCGATCCGCTGCACCTCGGCCTTGACCGTCCCCGTGGCCACGCCCGGCACCAGCCGCAGCACCGTCGCCGCGTCCAGGGCCGCGTCCGCGTGCGACTCCCACGCGGTGCGATCGATCAGATAGTCGCCGACGATCGCCGTGCGGTCGTACAGGCCCGTCACCGTGAAGCGCTGCCGGGCGCCGTCGGGGAAGGTGACCTCGGTCGTCGAACCGAGCACCCAGCCACGATCCTTCGCGGCGCTCTTCGACACGGCCATCCCGGTCGGGCCCAGTGCCGTCACCCGCCCGCCGGTCACGTCGAGGTTGAACAGCCGGTCCAGCCGGGCCGAGTCGACGGCGAGCATCTGCCGGCTGTGCCCGTCCACGAGCGAGGTCGCGTTGCGCAGCCCGCTCACCACCTCGACGCCCGGTATCTGCGCCGTCCGGCGGGTGAGTTCGGGGCTGTGTCCGCCACCGGCCCAGCCGGCGGGCGAGGAGCCGCCGATCACCAGTTGCCCGGCCACCACCTTGCGGGTCTCCGCCCCGGAGCCCTCCTTGAGCGAGGCCGCGAACACCGCGAACACCGTCACGATCGCGATCCCGAGCAACATCGCCGTCGCCGCACCGGCGGTCCGACGCGGACTGCGCAGCAGATTGCCCCGCGCCAACGCACCGGGCGCACCGCGCAGTCGCGGCAGCAGAGCGGTCAGCGGTCCACCCGCGGCCCGGATGCCAGCCGGGGCGACCAGCAGGACCCCCGCGAGCACCGCCGGCGCCGCGACGGCCAGGCCCACCATGCCACCGCCGACAATGCCCATCCCCAGCCCGGCCGCGAGCAGCGCCAGTCCCGCGACGAGCCGACGCCGCGGCAACCGCGCCTGCTCGGCTCCCGCACCGCGCAGCGCCGTCACCGGCGCCACCCGCGACCCGCGCACGGCCGGCACCAGCGCCGCGAACGCCGTCACCAGGATGCCCACCGGCAATACCGTCAGCGCCGTGGCCGCCTTGAACACCAGCCCCCGAGCGGGCAGCGTGAAGCCGATCGCGGCGAACAACTCCTTCAGCCCGGCGGCCAGTCCGAGCCCGGCGGCCAACCCGGCGGCGGAGGCCACCACACCGATCAGCAACGCCTCGAGCAGCGCCTGCCGCAACACCTGCCCGCGACTCGCGCCCAACGCCCGCATCAGCGCGACCTCGCGGGTACGCTGCGCAGCCACCACGGAGAAGGTGTGGTTGATCGAGAAGGCCGCGACCACCAGTGCGATCGCCGCGAACACGGTCAGGAAGGTGCGGAAGACCTTCAGAAAGCCGTCCTCGACGGCGTCGACCGCCTCCCTCGTGGCCGCCTTGCCGGGCAGTGCCTGGGTATCGGCGGGCAGCGCCCGCTGGATCCGCGCGGCCAACTCCTTCTGGTCGGTGCCGGCCACGGCCCGCACGGCGATCGTGCCGACCTTGCCCGGATCGCGCTGCACGTGCTGACGCGCGCCCTCGAGGTCGAAGGCGGTGTACGAGCCGCCGCCGAAGGCGTCCTCGTCGCCGAACGTGGCGACGCCGACGATCGTGACCGGGACCGGCCCCGGGGTCAGCACGGTGACCCGGTCACCGGGAGCGAGGTGTCCCTGCTTGGCGGTGGCCCGGTCGATCACCACCTCGTCGGGCTTGGCGGGGGCGCGACCGGTGGCCAGCCGGTAGGGCGTCAGCGCCGGATCCGGCACCCAATTGCCTGCCGTCCGGGGGCCGTTGCCGGTGAGCGCCTTGCCGTCCTTGCCGACCACCTGGCCGTAGCCCTGGATGACCGGCTCGGCGGCGGCAACGCCCGGCACCGCCCGGACCCGGTCCACCAGCGCCGCGTCGATGCCGCCGCGCTGGCTGCCGGGCCGGTCGGTGACCGCGGTCGCGTTGCGCACCACCACGTCGGTGCCGGCGCCGCTGTCGCGGATCAGCCCGCCGATGGACGAGCTCATGGTGTCGGCGAGCACGAGCGCGCCGGAGAGGAACGCGGTGCCGAGCAGCACCGCGAGGGACAGTCCCACGAGCCGGCGTTTGCGGGCCCACAGGTTGGCGAGCGAGAGACGGATCAGCATCGGACGTCACTCCCCTCGGCTGCCGGCACCGGCGGCGACTCGATCGAACGCCTTCATCCGGTCCAGCACCCGGTCCGGCGTCGGCGCCTCCATGTGGTCCGCTATGCGACCGTCGGCCAGGAACACCACGCCGTCCGCATAGCCCGCCGCGACCGGATCGTGGGTGACCATCAGCACGGTCTGTCCGAGTTCGTCCACGGCGTTGCGCAGCAGCGCCAGCACCTCGGCGCCGGCCCGCGAGTCGAGGTTGCCGGTCGGCTCGTCCGCCATCACGATCTCCGGCCGGCCGACGAGCGCCCGGGCCACCGCGACGCGCTGCTGCTGGCCACCCGACAACTCGCCGGGGCGGTGCTGCAACCGCTGCTCCAATCCGACCGCGGCCACCACCCGATCCAGCCAGGCCGGGTCGGACCTGCGCCCGGCGAGCGACGCGGGAAGCACGATGTTCTCCAGGGCGGTCATGGTCGGCAGCAGGTTGAACGCCTGGAAGACGAAGCCGATCCGGTCCCGGCGCAGCCGGGTGAGCTGTCGGTCGCTCAACGAGCCGAGTTCGGTGTCGCCCAGGTAGACCGCGCCGTCGGTGACGGCGTCGAGGCCGGCCAGGCAGTGCAGCAGCGTGGACTTCCCGGATCCCGAGGGACCCATCACGGCGGTGAATCTGCCGCGGGGGAAGCCGATGGTGACGTCGTCCAGGGCGCGCACGGTGGTGTCCCCCTCGCCGTGTACGCGGGACACGCGCACGGCGCGGGCCGCGTCGGGGACGGTGGGGTCGATGTTCGTGGTCATGACGATCCTCGGGAGGAGTTGCGGGTGGACGGGAAGGAACGGGTGGCGCGCGGCGCGAATCAGCCGGCGCCCACGCGCCGGCGTGTGGGAAGGGAGGCGGAGGTCGGGCCGGATCGATCCGCGGCGGCGGTCGCGTCCTCGACGCCGCCGGGGCGTCGACGCGGCGCGGACCGGCCGCGGGATCGATCGCCGGACGGCTTGAAGACGGACAGCGCGGTGGCGACGATCAGCGCGACCACCTGGAAGACCACCAGGACGATGTGCCAGGTCTGCAGCGGCGGCAGCGCGTCCGCGTTTCCGTCGGGGGCGCTGTGCGCGATCATCCGGTGCGCGAACTGGCTGATCACGCCCGCTCCGGCCACGATCACCGCGATGAGCAGCACGATCTTGACCTTGATCCACAGGTGGCGCCACAGGCCCCATGGCGTCTTCAGGCACAACAGCACGCCGGTGACCAGCGCGAGCACGGCGAACGGTATGCCGCCGGTGAAGACGAAGACGCGCATGAGCCGATAGGCGCTGTGTTGGAGGGCGCGGTCGTCGGTCGTACGGCCCACGACCGCGATCGCCAGCATCACCCACTCGATGCCCAGGAGCCCGACGGCGAAGACGACGTGCGCGGAGTTGACGCCTCGACGGACGGACTTCGAGTAGCGCCTGGTCCCGGTGGTCGGGGACGCGTTCACGGTGTGCCTCCTGGCATGCTGACGGTTGGGGACGCGCAGTCGGGCGGGTAGGCCCGGGAAGTGCCGGCGGGGGGCGGGATCCGGTGGGATTCGCGGCCTCGTCGACGGGTTCGACTCTTCCGTTTCGCGGGCCGGCCGGCGTCCGGCCGGGGGATGCACCGGGCCTGCTGCGCCGGCAGGTCGAAGGGCGGGTCGACCGGTGCTTTCCTGCTCCCTGGGAAGCAGTCCACAGGGCTTGATCTGCTCCCTCGGGAGCATCCGACAAGCCCACGCCCAGCCGACGCGCGGCGTCCCCGGCTCCCCCTACCGTTGATCACATGACGAGCCCCTCGAACCTCTCGCCCCGGCACCCGGGCTCCCGCCCCGGGCCGCCGTGGCTGCGCGCCTCCGGCCCCGGAGCGCGCTGGCTCGCACACGCCCTGCGCCCGATCCCCCGCGCGGTGCGCGACGTCGTGCTCGCGCTGCTGGTCTGTGCGATCCAGGTGGTCGCGATGGTGTTCGCGGCCCGACACCAGTCGGACGCCCCCCGGGGCCTGGACGTGTGGGGCGTGCTGTTGGTCGCGCTCGGTCCGCTGGCGCTGATCGTGCGCCGGCGGTATCCGGCCGCGGTACTCCTGGTGGCGGTCGGCGCGGGGCTGCTCTACACGATGCTCGACTATCCGCGCGGCCCGCTGTTCCTCGCGATGATCATCGCGCTGTGGAGCGCCTTCGCCGCCGGGCTGCGTGTGTTGGCGTATGTGGTGCTCGCGGTGGGCTACACGAGCTTCGTCTGGATCTCCCCGCTGGTGACCGCCGAGTCGATACCCGCCGCGGGCGTCGCGCTGGGTATCGCCGCGTGGATGCTGGTGCTCGCGGGCATCGGCGAGGTGGTGCGACTGCGCCGCGCCTACCTGGCCGCCGAGGAGCAGCGGGCCCGGGTGCAGTCACTCGGGTTGGCCGAGGCCGAGCGCCGCCGGGCGGGTGACGAACGGCTGCGGATCGCCCGTGAGTTGCACGACGTGCTGGCCCATCACATCTCGCTGATGAACGTGCAGGCGTCGGTGGGCCTGGAGTTGATGGACTCGTCCCCGGAGCAGGCGCGCGAGGCGCTGACCGCGGTCAAGTACGCCAGCCGCGAGGCGCTGGGCGAACTGCGCTCGGTGCTGGAGATCCTCAAGGGCGACGCGGTGGACCGTTCGGGCCCCGACGGCGCCCCGCGCGCGCCCACCGCGGGGCTGGACCTGCTCGACGAGCTGGTCGCGCGCACCTCGGCGGGCGGCCTGACCGTGCGGGTCGAGCGCACCGGCACCGCCCGGCCGTTGATCGCGGCGGTGGATCTCGCCGCGTACCGGATCGTCCAGGAGGCGCTGACCAACACGTTGCGGCACGCCTCGGCGAGCGAGGCGGTGGTGCGGGTCGGCTATGGGAAGTCCGGTCTGGATCTGACCATCCGGGACAACGGCCGAGGCACCGACGGGGCGCCGCGGCCGGCCGACGACGACGCGCTGACCTCCGGCGGCAACGGTCTGCACGGCATGCGCCAGCGGGCCGCCGCGCTCGGCGGGCGCTGCGTGGCCGGGCCGGTGCCGGGGCGCGGCTTTCACGTGCAGGCACACCTCCCCTACGGTGAGCGCGCCGAGGGGCATGATGGCGACGCGGATCCGCCGGTCGAGTCGGCGGCGATCGCCGGCGGTCCGGCGCAGCCCAACGAGGGGGACGCATGATCAGGTTGGTGCTGGCCGACGACCAGGCGCTGGTGCGCGCGGGTTTTCGGGCCCTGCTGTCGGCACAGCCCGACATGGAGGTCGTCGGCGAGGCGGGTGAGGGCGGCGAGGCGCTGCGGCTCACCCGCGAACTGCGCCCCGACGTGGTGCTGATGGACATCCGCATGCCGGGCATGGACGGCTTGGAGGCGGCCCGGCTGATCGCGGCGGATCCGGCGCTCACCGCTGTGCGGGTGGTCATCCTGACCACGTTCGACCTCGACGAGTACGTCTTCGAGGCGCTGCGCAACGGCGCGAGCGGCTTCCTGGTCAAGGACACCGAACCGGCCGAACTGCTGCGCGGGGTCCGGGTGGTCGCGGCGGGCGACGCGCTGCTGTCGCCGAACGTGACCCGCCGACTGATCGAGGAATACGCGGCCGGCGCGCTGCGTCCGACCGCCGCGCCGGTGGCCGAACTCGCCCTGCTGACCGAACGCGAGCGGGAGATCGTCGCCCTGGTCGGCCGCGGCCTGTCCAACGACGAGATCGCCGAACACCTGGTCCTCAGCCCCCTCACCGCCAAAACCCACGTAAGCCGCGCAATGACCAAACTGTCCGTCCGCGACAGAGCCCAACTCGTAGTCTTCGCCTACGAAACCGCCCTGGTGACCCCGGGCCACACCACCCCCTGAACCCCCACCAGCCGAACAGGCGGGCGGGCGAGCGGACGGGCGGCCGGTGGGTGGTTGCGCGACCCGGTGAGTCGGTGGGCGTGGGGCGTAAGTGTGCGGGTGGGTGGGGTGTTCGATGGGGTGGGGTGCGACCGGGAGGGTGGGGCGGGGGCTCGGGGCCGCCGCCTCGCCCTCCCGGGTCTTGGTGGTTATTCCTTTGCGCCTACCGCGTCGATGGGGGTGGCTCGCAGGAGTCTGCGGGTTACCGGGGCTACGGTCAGGGGGGCCAGGAGTAGGGCTGCCGCGCTGATGGCCAGGCACAGGGGGAGCGGGATGTAGGGGGTCGTGGTGTCGAACGCGCCCTTGTTGAACGGCACCAGGCTGGCCATCGCCACCGACAGGCCCAGGCCCAGGCCGATCACCCCGACCAGGATCGCCTCACGCCGGACCACCGCGCGGACCTGGCCGTGGGTGCTGCCGATCATCCGCATCAGGCCCAGTTCCCGGCTACGGGCCGCCGTGGTGACCACCATCGTGTTGATCGCCGCGATCGTCGCGAACCCCGCGAGGATGACCAGCATGATGTAGTTCAGCCACTTGTTCGCCTCGCGGTCCTTGTCCACCCGGGCCGCGTAACCCGCCCGGTCGTCGACCGACGTCCCGGGGTATTCCCGGGTCAGCCCGGTCAGCGCGGCGTCCGCGGCCCGTACGTCGGCGCCGGGGGCGAACCGCACCAGGAGCCGCGCGTCCCACGGTGTCTCCACGTGCCGCTCCACCGCGGCGCGCGGCAGGGTCGCCGCCGCGGTGCCCAGGCCCCGGTCGTAGATCGCCACCAGAACCGGCGTGATCGGCGTACCGTCGCCCAGCCACAACGACACCGGCTTGCCCACCTTGCCGTGCAGCGCCGACGCCAACTGCCGGTCCAACGCGATGGCCCCGCCCTCGGGTTGCGGCGCACCGGCCCGCAGCGCGTCGGTGCTGCCCTCGCGCACCCCGAGGTCCAGGGTGGTCGCCAGGTCCCGCGTGGTGCCGCCGACGGCCTGGGCGCTCTCCTTCTGCAGGCCGCCGTCGCGCACGACCACCACGGAGGTGTTCAGCACCGACGTCACCGACGCGACGCCGGGCGCGGCGGCCACCCGCTGGGTGGTCCGCGGCACGAAGCCCGGCCCGGCCAGGACCCGATCGGCGGTGACCGCGTCCCGGGACTGTGCGCTCGCGTGGTGGTCCTCGGCCGCGAACATGAAGCTCAGCGTGGCCGCGAAGGCGACGGCCAGGGCGATCGGGGTGATCGCCGACGCCAGACGCCGCGAGTTGGCCCGGGCGTTGTCGAACGCGAGTTGCCCCATCGCGCCGAACCGGCTCCCGAACCAGCCGATCAGCGAGACCAGTACGTGCGCCAGAATCGGCCCGAGCAGCCCGATCGCGATCATGAACAGCATGATCACGCCACCGGACGCGGCGACCGCGTCCTCACCGGTCGCGCGCAGCGCGATCCGGGTCACCGCGATCGCGCCGCCGAGCGTGCCGAGTCCGAGCAGCAGCCGGAACCAGCCGACGAACACCCGCTCGGAGGCCGCGTCGCCCAGCGCCTCGGTCGGCTTGATCTTCGCGCTGCGTCGGGCCGCGAGCAGTCCCGCGCCCAGCGCGGTCAGCGCGCCCGCCCCGATCGCCACCACCATCGGGATCCAGCTCACCGACACGGTGACGCCGTGCGCGATCAGGCCCCGGCTGTCCATCGCGCCGAACCACCAGCGGGCGAGGAGCGTGCCGGGCAGCACCCCGACCACGCCCGCCGCGAGCGCCACCAGGCCGGTCTCGGTGGCGATCATCCGCCGGATCTGCCACGGCGTGGCCCCGACCGCGCGCAGCAGCGCGATGTCGCGCCGGCGCTGACCCACGGACAACGCGGTGGCCCCGGCGACCACGAAGACCGCCACCAGGAGCACGATGCCGCCGAGGGTGCCGCCGACCGAGGTCAGCATCTCCTGGGTGTCGCCGAAGGCGATGTACTCGGCCGCGCCGCGGCCGTCCCCCGTGGACACCTTGACGTCGGTGCCGGCCACCGCCACGCGGACGTCGCGGGCCACCGCGCCCGGTTGCGCGCCGGGGACCGTCAGTACGCCGATCGCGGTGACCGCGCCGGGATACCCGGCCAGTCGCTGCGCGTCGACGTCGGACACGTACAGGTGCGCGCCCCGGCCCGGCACCACCGCGCTCACCCGCAGCGCGACCTCACCGCCGGGCGTGGTCAGCGACACGGTGTCGCCGACCTTGGCGACGCCACCGGACGCACCGGCCGCCGCGCTCGTCAGCACGACCTCCCCGGCCCCCGGCGCGGTGCCCTCGCGGGTACCCGCGAGCGTCGCCGAGGACCAGCCGTGCCCGTCCACCACGGCGCGCCCCGTCTGCGCGGGGAAGGTCACGTCGGGAATCACCCCACGCACCCCCGGCACGGCGGCGATCCGACCGGCGAGCCCGGCGTCGATCCGGGTGCGCTCGGGCAGCGGCGCGGACTCGGTGTACTTGCCCTCGCCCTTGCCCAGTTGTTTGCTCACCTTGGCGGGCCCGGTGACCAGGACCGGCGTGTCGGCGTACCGCTCGGGCGTGGACTGCGCGCGGACCCCGCTCTCCAGGAGCACGCCGCACATGGTGACCAGCATCGCGGCGAACACCAGTGCCACGAAGGAGCCCGCGAAGGACGCGGGCCGAAAGCGCACGGAGGTGCGCGCGAGACCGTTGGGTCGTAGCAGCGACATGATCAGGCCGCCTGTCGCTGCCGCGTGTTGCCCTGGGACAGGTCCACCATCCGAGCCGCGATCGCCTCGGGGGTGGGCCGGTACAGCTCCCCGGCGAGGTTGCCCTCGGCCAGGAAGACGACCCGGTCCGCGTAGGAGGCGGCGACCGGGTCGTGGGTGACCATCACGACGGTGGCGCCGGTGTCGTCGACGGCCCGGCGCAGCAGCGCCAGCACCTCGGCGGCGGTCGTGGTGTCGAGCGCGCCGGTCGGCTCGTCGGCGAACAGCACGTCGGGCCGGGTGACCAGCGCGCGGGCGATCGCCACCCGCTGCTGCTGGCCGCCGGACAGCTGCGCGGGCCGCCGCCGGGTGTGCCGGTCCAGTCCGACCATCGCCAACACCTCGGCGGCCCGGCCGCGCTCGGGCCGCTGCCCCGCGAGGCGCAGCGGGAGCAGTACGTTCTTCTCCACGGTCAGCGACGGCAGCAGGTTGAACGCCTGGAACACGAAGCCGAGCCGGGTCCGGCGCAGCCGGGTGAGCTGGTTCTCCTTCATCGCGGTCAGGTCGTCGGTGCCGAGCAGGACCCGTCCGGTGTCCGGCCGGTCCAGGCCGGCGGCGCAGTGCAGGAACGTGCTCTTCCCGGAACCGGAGGGGCCCATCACCGCGGTGAAGGTGCTCCGGGGGATGACCAGATCGATGCCGCGCAGTGCGTGCACGGCCGAACTGCCGCGCCCGTACGCCTTGGCCACCGCCTCCAGCCGCACCGCGCTGTCCGCCGGCCCGGGCGAGCCCACCGGCAAGGGCGACCCTGTCGACACGGGCGACCCGTGCCGCGGGGGGTACTCGGCATCCCGCTTCGCCTGCCGAGTCCCACGACCGCCTCGCCCGAACATGCTGCCTCCCGTGTCCTGTACCGCCGCCCGGTACCGCTGTCGAAACCAACGGTTCGAAGCTACGGATCGCGAGGGGTCGGGCACGAGGGGGCGACCACGCGAATCGGGGGTGGTGTCAGCACCACCCCCGAGGTTCGGGGCGAGGGCGCGTCGGTCAGGCGACGGGACGAGCGCCCGGCTTGGCCCGGCTGGGCACCACGAAGGTGACGCCTAGTGCGACGATCGCGGCGCCGGCCGCGCAGACGAAGGTCAGCACGAAGCCGCGTTCGGCGGGCAGCCCGCCGGGACCGGGGTTGGCGGTGAGCAGCGTGGTGGAGATCGCGCTGGCGCAGGACATGCCGACGGTGCGGGCGATGGTGTTGATGCCGGTGGCGATGCCGGTCTGCTCGACCGGCACGGCGCCGACGATCAGGTTGGCCATCGCCGACATGGCGAGCCCGATGCCGATGCCGAACACGAACATGGCCACCAGGATGTGCCATCCGCTGGTGTGCAGCGTCGCCAGGAAGACGAACCCGGCGGCCATCAGCACACACCCGGCCACCATCGCGAGCCTGGACCCGAAGCGCTTGTCGATCACGCCCGCCATCGGCCCGATCAGCAACATCGCGAACGCCTGCGGCAGCACGTACAGCCCGGACACGGTCACGGTCGTGCCGAAGCCGTATCCGGTGCTCTCCGGCATCTGCAGAAAGCGCGGTACGAGGAGCATCCCCGCCATCATCGAGAAGCCGACGAGCAGTCCGCCGAGGTTGGTCGCCCACACCCCGCGCAGCCGCATCACCCGCATGTCCACGAGCGGTTCCGCGGCGCGCGACTCGGCGAACACCCACAGCCCGAGGAAGACGAACCCGGCCACGAACAGCCCGATCGTGTTCACCGAACCCCAGCCCCACGACTCGCCCTTGCTCAGCGCGAGCATCACGCCGACCAGTCCGAGCGACATCAGCGCGCCGCCGAGCCAGTGGATTCTCGCCTTGACCCGGATCGGCGATTCGGGAATCAGGAACCACGACGCGACCGCGGTGACCAGGCAGGTGACCATCGGGATCCAGAACAGCCAGTGGTAGGACAGGTGGTCCATGATCGGCCCGGTCACCACGATGCCTATGCCGCCGCCGATGCCCATGATCGCCGACATCAGCCCGATCGCACCGGCCCGGCGCTCCGGCGGGAACTCGTCGCGCACGATGCCGAAGGACAGCGGGAAGACCGCGCCGCCGAAGCCCTGGATCACCCGACCGATGATCATCAGCCCGACGGAGTCGGCGAGCGCGCAGACCAGTGAGCCGACCGCGAGCATCCCGATGGTGAACACGAACAGGCGCTTCTTGCCGTACATGTCGCCGAGCCGCCCGAGGATGGGCGTGGTCACCGACGCGCACAGCAGGTAGCCGGTCATCAGCCACGAGGTCGCGTCCGCGCTCGCGCCGATCTCGGTCTGGATCTGCGGAAGGGCCGGCGCCAGCATCGACTGGAGCAGCGAGTAGGTGAGCGCGCCCATGATCAGGACGAGCAGGACGAATCCGGTCCGGTTCATCCCCCCTCGGTCGGCGCCGGGGGCATCGGAGGCGGTCGGGGTTTCGGGGGCGGTGGGCGGGACAGTGGCGGCCGGCGCCTGCTGCGCGCTCTTCAAGGCTGGATTCCTTACATGTACGGAGCACCGACTGGATCACACGGCGGCCCGCGGCGGGGATTTTTGGTTGGGTGTATCAACCGACTGTATGCGCCGATCCGACATGAGGGCACCGGGAAAAGAGGCCCAGGGGTAAATTCCCCGTAAGTATTTGCCGCTCAAGGCGCCGAAATCAGCCAAATAGCGGGCAAAGCTCGGCGCCGCGTCGTATGCCAAGATCGATCTGACGCATCGTCACCTTCTGGGAAGGCAACCCCGTGACGGATCGAGAACCGGAACTGCGCATCACCCACATCTCCGAGACCCCGTGGCACGAGGTCAAGGCCCAGTCGCACGGCGGACGGCGCACGTCGGTCTGGGAGAAATTCCTGGAGTGGTCCCCCGAGCGCCTGGTCATCTACGCCCGCTACGACGCCGGCGTCGTGGTCGAACGCCACGGCCACATGTCCGAGCACTACGTCTTCGTCCTGGCGGGCGAGGTCCTGATCGGCGACCGCCCCTGCCCCACGGGCACCCACATCACCCTCGAACAGGGCGCCGCGTTCGGCCCGTTGATCGCCGGTCCGGAGGGCGCGACGCTGTACGAGATCATGTGCGGCGACCCGAGGGCGGTCCCCGCCGACCGCGAGGGCTTCGAACGCCTGTGCGCCGAACGCGACATCACCCCCCTGCCCAATCCCCCGGTCCCGTGGCCCGACTGGCTCGCCGCCCGGACGGACGGCAACCCGGCGGCGGAGGGCGCGGCGACGTAGGCGCTCCACCCGACCCACCCGGCACGCCCCGCGCGGGTCGCTCGGGCGGGCGCCTCGGCGGACCCCGCGGGCCGGCACCCCGGCGGCCCACCCGGCCCGCACCCCGACAGGCCACACGGCGGGCCACCTCGCCGGGTGGCCCGCCCGCACGCCGTCGGATCGCGCGGGCCGCGCGAAAATCAGGCCACTCGGCTCTCATTGGCCCTGTCCCGGCGATCCGCTCGCCGCCTAGCCTCGAACACATGGACTCGAACCCGGACCAGAATCCGATCCGCGGGCACGCACGGTGGAGTGCGGAGCCCGGTTGGCTCAACACCGCGAGTCACGGTCTACCGCCGGACGTCGCATACGAGGCGATGACCCTGGCCCAGGAGTCGTGGCGCCTGGGCCGCACCGACATGGACGAGTTCCACGCGGCGGGCGAGCGGGCCCGAGCGACCTTCGGCCGCCTCGTGGGCGCGCCGACCGAAACGATCATGGCGAGCGGCACCACCTCGGCCCTGCTCGCCCCGTTCGCCGCCGGCCTGCCCGTCGGCGGGCGACTGGTGGTGCCCGAGGTGGAGTTCACCTCCAACCTCTTCCCGTGGCTGGTCCAGGAGGCGCGGGGCGTCGAGGTGGTCACCGTGCCGGTGTCCAAGCTGGTCGAGTCGATCGACGAGCGCACCACGGCGGTCGCGTTCAGCCTGGTCCAGTCCGCCGACGGAGCGATCGCCCCCGAGGCGGACATCGTCGCGGCGGCCCGCGCGTACGGCGCGCGCGTCTACGTGGACGGCACACAGGCGTGCGGCTGGCTGCCTGTGGACGTGACCCGCTACGACCTGTTCGTGGTCAGCGCGTACAAGTGGCTGATGACCCCGCGCGGCGCGGCGTACGGCTACGTGGACCCGGACCTGACCGAGCGCACCCTCGCGCACGCCGCCAACTGGTACGCGGGCTCGCCCGACGGGGATCCCTACTACGGCCCGCCGCTGCGCCTGGCCGCCGGCGCCCGCCGCTTCGACACCTCGCCGGCCTGGTTCTGCCAGGTGGGCGCCGCGCCCGCGCTGGAGGTGGTCGAGCGGATCGGCGTCGAGCACATCCGGGCCCACGACGTCGCCCTGGCCAACCGGTTCCTGACCGGCCTGGGCCTGCCCGCCGGGGACAGCGCGATCGTCGCCATCGAGCGGTCCGACGCCCAGGCCCGGCTGACCGCCGCCGGCATCCGGTCCTCCGCCCGCGCGGGCCGTACCCGGCTGGCGTTCCACGTGTACAACACCGAGGCCGAGGTGGACGACGCGATTCGCGCGCTCACCGCGTGACCGGCGGGTGGGCCGGGCACCGCCCGCGAACCGCGGTCCCGGCCCGGCCCGGCCCACCCTCCCGCCTTCAGATCAGCGCCGCCGCCAACCGCCGCCAGTCCGCGGTCGGGGCCTCCCCCAGGGTGTCGCCGAGTACCTGTAGGCACACGTGGTCGGCGCCTGCCGCGATGTGGGCGCGGACACCTTCCTCCACGGCGGATTCCGAGCCGGACAGGATCAGGCGATCGATCAGCCGCGCGCTGCCGCCGGCCTCGAAGTCGGCCTCGGTCAGGCCCAGGCGCAGCAGGTTTCGGCGGTAGTTCGGCAGGGTCAGGTACATGCCCAGGTGGGTGCGGGCGCGGCGCAGCACGGTTTCCCGATCGTCGGAGAGCACCACCGCCTGCTCCACCGCGAGCAGGCGGTCCGGGCCCAGTGCCGCGCGCGCCTCGGCGGTGTGCTCGGGGGTGACCAGATACGTGTGCGCGCCCTCCGCCCGCTCGCGCGCGAGGTCGAGCATGCGCGGTCCGAGCGCGGCCAGCACCCGCGCCGGACGCGGGGTGTCGGCGCCGGCGGCCAGGTACAGGGCGGAGTCCATCGCGTCCAGGTACTCGCGCAGGTGTGCCAGCGGCTTCTCGTACCGGCGTCCGCCCGGCCGCAGTCCCTCGACCAGGCCGTCGTGGCTGATCCCGAGCCCGGTCAGGAACCGCCCCGGGAACGCGTCGTCGACGGTCCGCGCCGCCGCGTTGGCCGCCATCGCGTCCCGCGCCCAGACGTTCGCGATCCCCGTCGCGGCGGCGATCCGGGGCGCGGCGCCGAGCACGAGCAGCGCCTGCGTGAACGCCTCGCGGCCCACCGCCTCGCCCCACCACAGCGTGCCGTAGCCGAGTTCGTCGAGTTCGGCCACCGTCTCGCGCAGTCGCGACACCGGCATGTGGTCGAGCGCGGCGCTCCACAGGCCGATCCGCCCCAGCTCCGGAACGGGTCGATGCGCGGCCGCCGCACCGGGCGATGGCGTGGTCATGGGAACCCCCGAGAGGTCGTGGAACGAAGAGGCGGCACCAACACGGCGAGGCCCTGCGCCGCGGCCCCGACGCGGCACCGCGACACGACACGACGCCGCGCCACCGCACTGTACCGGCGCACTGTAACGCTGTGACAGAGGCCCTTTTCCACACCCCGTCACCCGACATGGACAGCCCTTGGTTTCCGCCGGAACCGTCGACGGGGAATCATGGGTCCTGTGCTGTGACCGGGCGTTCACCGGTTCGGCCGCCCGCCCGCGCCGTCGACCCACCACGCCCACCACATCCACCACGCCAACGCCGTTGCCGGATCCGTCGGAGACCTCGTGCACAGTCCGTTGTTCAATCACACGGTGAGCCAGTCCGCAGAGCGCTACAGCCTGCAGAGTGCGCACATGCTCCGGGTCCTGCTGGCCCCGGAGGTCGGCACGGAGGTGCTGGCCCGCAAGGGCGCGATGGTGGCCTACCAGGGCAACGTGCAGTTCGAGGGCGCCTTCCAGTCCGCCGCCGAACTGCGCACCGGCGCGCTCACGGGCGACATGCTCGACCTGATGCGCTGCCACGGACACGGCACGGTCTACCTCGCCAACCAGGCGCAGAGCATCCACATCCTGAACCTGAGCAACGAGGCGCTGATCGTCGAGGACGAGAACGTGCTGGCCCTGGACGGCACGCTCAACTGGAGCGTGATCCAGATCGACGCCGCCTACAACGTCGGCGGCATGGGCGCGTATTCGATGCAGATCGGCGGCACCGGCAAGATCGTGATCACCACCTCCGGCGCACCGCTCGTCCTGCGCGCCTCACACGATCGCGAGGTGTTCGCGGACGCCGACGCGGTGATCGCGTGGACCGCCGGCCTGCAGACCAGCCTCCAGGCGCAGACCACGTCCCAGCGCGTCTGGCGGCGCCGTCGGCAGACCGGCGAGGGCTGGACGATGGCCTTCATGGGCGAGGGCTACGTGGTGGTACAGCCCAGCGAGATCCTGCCCGCGAACCTGACCGCGACGGACGGCAACCGCTACTTCGGCATGGGGCGGGACGGCTTCCAGAACAACAACTGGGCCGGCCCCGGCGGCCCGCACGGCACCGCGCCCCCGCCGCCGCAACAGCCGGGCCCGTACGGCCCCCCGCCCGGCCAGTACGGTCCGCCCGGCCCGCAGGGACCCTACGGCCCACCGGGACCGTACGGCCCGCCGCGCTGACCCAGGCGGGGCATCCGGGCCGCCGCGCCGAACAGGGCCTACGCCTCCCGCTGCCGCGGTACCCGGGCCAACTGCCGGGACTGGGCGACCAGTCGCCCCGCCGCGTCCCACACCTCGCCGTCCTCCTCCAGGAAGCCGCCGGCCAGGTTGCGCGTGCGCAACGACACCCGCAACCACCCCGGCACCGGCCTGGCCCGCACATGCACGGTCAACTCCACCGTGGGCACCCAGCCCCGCAGGCCCAGATCGAACGCGGTCGGCGCGAGCGAGTCGACCGCGAGCAGCAGCGCGAGCGGATCCGGGTCGCGCCCGTCGGCCAGGCGCCACCAGGCCCGGATCTCGCCGCGCCCGGACGGCTCGCCGGCCACCCAGCGCACCGTCGCGGGATCGAGCAACTGCTCGCTGCGGTGCATGAAGGCGTTGCGCCGGAACGCGGCCGGGAGCGCGCCGCCCGCCGCGCACTCCGCCAACGAGGGGAACTCCGGCGGCCGGGCGCTGGTGCGCACCTCGGGATCCAGCGCGTCGAGGTCGCCGTAGGTGCCGGTCACGTGCACCCGGGTCTCGCCGTCCTGGACGATCCGCGCGGTGCCGGTGGCCAGCGTGCGTCCCGCGCGCAACACCTCGGTGTGCACCTGTGCCGGTCCGGGGCGCGAGGCGGTCGGGTAGTGGGCGGTGATCGTGAACGGATCCGGTTGCGGCAGGCTCGCGCCGAGCGCGCGGGCGGCGAGGGCGAGCAGGTAGCCGCCGTTGACGCCCATGCCGAACGCCCAGTCCGCGGAGAGCGTGGTGTCGAGGACGCCCGGGGCGTCCGGGCGGGCCACACACATGGTGTCCCGGTCGAGTTCGTAGCGCGTCCCGTCCGGGGTCGGCGCGGTCTCGGCGGCTGCCTGCTCGGTCATGGTGGCCACTCCACGGTGCTCGGCTGACGTCTCGTCAGCGCTCGGCTGACCCACCATCAGCTTGACACAGTCAGACAACCGTCACAGATACGAGCCGTCGTCACCGTCGTCCGAAACCGGCCGCAGCGGGCCGATCTCCGCGCCTCCGGGCCCCATCGTCAGGGTCAGCCGGATGCCGCCCCACAACCCTTCCAGCCAGCCGACCAACTGCGCGTGCACGATCCGCAGTTCGGCCATGCTCGGGGCGTCCGGGCCGGCGAACGGCGCGGCGAGGCGTTCCAGTTCGGCGTACAGGTCGGGCGCGAGCGAACGGCGCAGCTCGGGCAACGAACGCTCGTAGACCGCCCGGACCCGGCCACGTCCGGGTTCGTCCAGCGGCGCGTCGCGCAGTTCCTCCATGAGTCGGCGAACCATCTCGGCGATGCGCATCACCCGATCGGGTGCGGGCACCAGTTCGCCCAGCGGACGTCGGTCCTCGTCATCGGGCGCGGCGGCGGGCATCGGGTCGGCCATGCGCCGCCCCTACCCCGAGCGGGTCGGGGGAAACGGCTCGACCTCGGCCCGCATCCGCGACGTGGGCGGATTCGGCGGTGCCGCCGGCCCGGGCACACGTCCCCGCACCGGCTCGCCGGACTCGCCCGGCTCCGGATCCGGGTGCGCCCGCGCCGCCTCGTCCTCGACGGAAGCCTCCGCCGGCCGACCATCCGCAGCCGGCCCCGCGGCCGAACCCGGATCCGACCCCGCCCGATCCACCGCGGGCGGCGACGGCGAGGGTGACCCCAACTCCCGGGCGTCCACCGCCCGTTCCGCCCGCGCGCGGGCCTTGGCCGCGCGCAGCACCACGATCACGCACGCGAGGAACGCGAGGTATGCGGCCGACCCCACCGCCAACCAGGTCCACACAGCCCTCTCCCCACGTCAGCCGCTCACCAAGAGCGATCAACCGAAATCTACCCGTAGGCGAGGCTCGCCCAACGCGTCTGGTGCGCCCGCCTCGTGCGGATTCCGTGGAGAATCTGCGAAGGCTCGCCGCGCGGATCGATCACGACGAACCCATGCCCCCGAAGGACGCCCGACACCCGAGCGAAGTTCCCCTCGCGCACAGCGGACTCGATTCCCCTCCGCCGCGGCGTCCTGCCCCGAACACCCCGCCCCAATCCCCCTATGGCAGCGAGCACGGTTCGGGTTTGTGGGCCACAAGGGTGGCGATCGTCCTGGTCGTTCCCTCGTCCGGTTCCTGCAGCAGTCGCGAGGTGACGACGAGGCCGGCCTGTTCCAGGAGCGCGACGAGGCGATCCGGCGGTTGCGGGTGGGACTCGTAGGACACCGGATGGCCGCCATATGCCCGCGTCGGTCGCGGACGCACACCGTCTCCCACGTGGCCGGCCACCATCACGGAGCCGCCGGGTGCGAGCGTGCGATGGAATTCCGCGAACACGACGGGCAACAGCTCCGGCGGCGTGTGGTGCGTGGAGTAGTAGGCCAGGATGCCGCCGAGTTCGTCGTCCCGGATCGCGAGCGCGGTCATCGAGCCCACGGTGAAGTGCAGGCTCGGGTGGGCCCGCCGGGCCAGGTCGATCATCTTCGGGGACAGGTCGATGCCGAATACGGGCACCCCCAGGGCCGCCAGATGCGCCGTGACCTTGCCGGGCCCGCAGCCCAGGTCCGCGACCGGCCCGCGACCGGCCGTGCGCACGATCTCGGCGAACGCGTCGAGCATCGCGCGGGACAACGGATCCAGCTCGGCCGGGCTCTTGACGCGTTCGGCGTAGTCGGCGGCGACGGTGTCGTACGACTCCCGGACGGCGGCGAGGTAGGAGGGCTCGGTCACGCCGGCGACTCTACGAGACGGGCGACCGGGCGACGGTCCATGCTTGCACAACGAGCAGTACCGATATATCGTTGAGCCATCGCGAACGATCGCGATACATTCACAAGATCGCGGAGGACCATCGGACCATCCGCGTCGAATCAAGGAGAAAACTCATGCACCGCAACAAGGGACGCTCCCGTTGGGGCGACGAGGAGCACAACCGCCCGGCCTTCGGATCGTGGGGCCCGCCGCCCCAGGGCCCGTGGGGGCGCGGGCACGGTCACGGTGGGCGTGGCGGACCGGAGGGGCGCGGGCGAGGCCGCGGGCGCGGCGGTCGTGCCCGCCGCGGCGACGTGCGGGCCTCGATCCTGGCCCTGCTCACCGAACGGCCGATGCACGGCTACGAAATGATCCAGGAGATCGGCGAACGCACCGGCGGCGTGTGGAAGCCCAGCCCCGGCTCGGTCTACCCGACCCTGCAGCTCCTCGAGGACGAGGGCGTGATCGAGGGCGTCGAGGGCAGCGGCCGCAAGCTGTTCACGCTGACCGACGCCGGCCGCGAGGAGGCCGCCGCCCTGCCCGAGGACACCAAGCCGTGGGACGAGGCCAGCCAGGGCGTCGACTTCGAGGCCGTCCACGACATGCGCTCGGCCATGCACGGCATCGGCGACGCACTGCGCCAGTTGATGTCCAACGGCACCGAGGCCCAGCGGGCCAAGGCGCTCGAAGTGATCACCGACACCCGCAAGCGGCTCTACCTGATCCTGGCCGAAGCCGACTGATGTCGGCCGCCCGAGCCACCGGGTGCCGCCCCCCGGCGCCCGGCCCCCGATCGCCGATCCCGGCGATCCCCCGCGGCGCGCCGCGACGGTCACGAC
>NZ_JBHTVA010000083.1:0-43757 GCF_042793325.1 Embleya sp. NPDC056575 | reverse complement strand
GTGTGCCCGCGCCGTAGCCCGGGCACACCCCGCCGTCGCGTTGTCCGGTCGGATCAGACCTCGATCGCCCGGATCACACCTTCACCGTGTCCAGATCCGGATCCCGGTCCGACCGCCGAGGCGCATTCGCGTCCACCGGCGCCGTGTTCGCGTCGTCGTCGCCGAGGTACTTCCGCAGCCCCTCGCCCTCGACGTCCACGTTCGGGATCAGCCGGTTCAGCCAACCCGGCAGCCACCAGGCGGACTTGCCGAGCAGGGCCAGGACGGCGGGGACGATGGTCATGCGGACCACGAAGGCGTCGAACAGCACCGCCGAGGCGAGCCCGAAGCCGATCATCTTGACCATCGAGTCGGGCGCCCCGATGAAGCCGGCGAACACCCCGATCATGATCAGCGCGGCAGCGGTGACCACCCGGGCCCCGTGGCGGAACCCGCTGACCACGGCCTGCCGGGGGCTTTCGCCGTGGACGTACGCCTCACGCATCCCCGTGACCAGGAACACCTCGTAGTCCATTGCCAGGCCGAACACGATGCCCACCAGGAAGATCGGCATCATGCTCATGATCGGCCCGGTCTGGTCGACCCCGATCAGGCCGCCGAGCCAGCCCCACTGGAACACCGCGACGACCGCGCCGAGCGAGGCCACCACCGAGAGCAGGAAGCCGCCGGCCGCCTTGATCGGCACCAGGACCGACCGGAACACCGCCATCAGCAGCAGGATCGCCAGGCCGACCACCAGGGCCAGGTACGGCAGCAGCGCGTCGTTCAGGCGCTGGGAGAAGTCGATGTTCAGCGCCGGTCCGCCGCCGACCAGGGTGTCCGCCCCGGTCCTGGCCTTGGTCTGATCCGCCGTGTCGCGGATCGCGTGCACCAGGTCCTTGGTGGCCTCGCTGCTCGGCTTGGAGTTCGGCGTGACCTCGATGATGGCGGTGTTGCCCGCCTTGTCGAACGTGGCCTCGCCGACCGACGCGATGCCCTTGACCCGGCCGAGCGCCTGGGTGACCTCGGCCGCGGCGGCCTTGCCGTTGTTGCTCTTCGCGGCGTCCACCACGACCAGCAGCGGTCCGTTGAAGCCGGGGCCGAAGCTCTCGGTCAGCAGGTCGTAGCCGCGGCGCTGGGTGGTGTCGGTCGACTTGACGCCGTCGTCCGGCAGGCCGAGCTGCATGCTCCCGACGGGAATCGCGAGGGTGCCCAGGCCGAGTACGGCGATCACGAGCACCCGGATCGGGTGGCGCAGCACGAACCGGGCCCAGCGGGTACCCATGTTCGGCTTCTCCGAGGCCCGTCGGTGCACGCTGCCGCCCTCGGCGGCCTCGGCGGCGAGCAGTTCGGCCTTCCTGCGGGCCTTGCGGCCGAAGATGCGCTTGCCCGCGAAGCCCAGGATGGCGGGGACGAAGGTGAGCGCGACCAGTACGGCCACCGCCACCGTTCCGGCCGCGGCCAGGCCCATCTCGGTCAGCATCGGGATGTTGACCACCGCGAGGCCGGCCAGCGCGACGATCACGGTGAGGCCGGCGAAGACCACCGCGGAGCCGGCGGTGCCGACCGCCCGGCCGGCGGCGTCCTCCGGGTCGTGGCCCTTGGTGAGTTCGTTGCGGTAGCGCGAGACCACGAACAGCGCGTAGTCGATGCCCACGGCCAGGCCGAGCATCATGGCCAGGGTCGATGTGGTGGGGGAGAGGTCGAACACGCCGGCCAGGGCGGTGATGGAGCCGACGCCGACCGCGACGCCGAGCAGCGCGGTGAGGATCGGCAGACCCGCGGCGACCAGGCCGCCGAAGGTGATCACGAGTACGACGGCCGCGATCGCGATGCCGACGATCTCGCCGTTGCCCGGACCGGAGTCGTCCTGCAGCGCGTCGCCGCCGACCTCCACGGTCAGGCCCGCGTCGCGGCCCTTCTGCGCGGCGTGCTTCAGGTTGTCGCGGGTGGCGTCCTTCAGCGTGTCGCCGGAGACCTGGTAGGACACCGCGGCGTAGGCCGTGGTGCGGTCCTTGCTCACCGTGCCCGCCGTGTACGGGTCGTCGGCGGCGGCCACCTGGTCGCTGCCCTTGAGCGCGCCGACGACCTGCTCGACGGCCGCCTTGTTCTTGGCGGAGTCGATCTGCTGGCCGGCGGGGGCGCGGAAGACGATCCGCGCGCTCGCGCCGTCGGCTGCCGCCTCGGGCATGCGCTCGCCGAGCAGGTCGACGGCCTTTTGCGCCTCGATGCCGGGCACGGTGAACGGCTTGGCGGCGGGTGCGGACGCGTTGGCGGCGCCGAACCCGACGAGGGCGATGATCGCCACCCAGAGCAGGACGACCAGGCGCCGTCGCCGGAAGGCGCCGCGGCCGAGTCGATACAGGAAAGTGGCCATGAAAGGGGTCTCCAGGCTCATGCGAGTCGGGACTGAACGGGGCGGGACGTGTGGCATCGACCCGGACGACACGTGTCGAAACCGCCGGGTTGGATACGCGTGACGAAAAGGAGAGACAGAGAAATAGAGACAGGGGCAGGTGAGGGCGTGCGCGAGCAGGTCGCGGCCCCGTCCGGCCGAGCATTTCTACTAGCCGGACAGTAGAAAGTATTCACCGCGATCAACCCCGCGGACGTCCTTCGGAGGTTCTGGCCGCGCGTACTACGTGGGGCGTAGTTTTTACTGGCCGTACAGTAGAAATAGTCTTCGAGGCAGGTCTTGGAACCAGATCTCGGTGGTAGGTCTCGGAAGCGGGACCCGGTACCCGGAAGCGGGACCCGGGAGCGGGACCCGGGAGCGGGACCCGGGAGCGGGACCCGGGAGCGGGACCCGGGAGCGGGACCCGGAGGCAGGGCCCGGGAGCAGGACTCGGAAAGCAGGTGCCGTGCGGGGACGCGAAGGCGTTCACCGCCACCCGGGAAGGATGCGCGCGTGACCGGTCAACGAGGCGACACCCGGCGCCGTGTCCGAGATGCCGCACTGACGCTGTTCGCCGAGCGGACCTACGGCGCGACCCGGCTCCAGGACATCGCCGACGCGATGGGCGTGACCAAGGCCGCCCTCTACTACTACTTCCACACCAAGGAAGAGATCCTCGCCGACCTGGTCGAGCCGGCCGTCGAGGAGTTGGAGGCGATCCTCGACCGGGCCGAGGGGCACGGCTTCTCGCCCGCCGCGACCCGTGATCTGCTCGTCGCGATGGGCGAGTTGTACGCGCGGGATCGTCGCCTGCTCACGGTGCTGATGTTCGACCGTACGTTCCGGGCCCAGCCGGTGTTGGGCACGCGGGTGCTGGCTTGCCGGCGGCGTACCCAGCGGGCGTTGAACCGGAGCGACGCCGAGGACACGATGGTCGGCGAGGTACGGGCGCTGGCCGCGCTGGCGGCCCTCACCGTTCCGCTGGCCGCGTTGGAGGGGTACGAGGACCTGCGGCCGCTGGTCGGGCCGTCCGTCGCGGCCGCCTGCGCCGTGTTGGGGATCCGGCCGCCGCGCGCCCGGGCGGGGGCGGCGGCCGTCGGCTCGACGGTTTCACGGTAGCCGGGCGCCGGATCGACGCGGGGCGGCTGCGACCGGGCGGGCCGTGTCCGCTCCGGTCCGTGCGGTTCCGTTCCGTTCCGCTCGGGTCTGCTCGGGTCTGCTCGGTTTTGCCGGTCCTCGGCCTCGGCGTAATACCGGTGGCCGATTCCGGTTCGCGCAATAAAGTTCGGCGTCATGGACGTGACGCCGCTTTCCGTGTCGGCCTTCGTGGTCGCCGCCGTCGCGGTCATGCGGCTCGCGGCGTTGGCCGACGCGAACCTGAAGGCGCGGGAGGCGCGGCGGTCGTGGGCCCTGCTCGGGTACGACCACCGGGCCGCCGGTTGGGACCCGTGCCTCGTGTACTGGGATCCGCTGCCGATGGCCCACCAGGCGCTCGACGCGCCCGACGCCGTCGGCGACCGCACCGGCAATGGCCGCTGGGCCGACCGGAGTTGGCTGAGTGTCCCGGGCCCGTTCTTCATCGGGGGCGGTGTGGGCCCGGACGCCCGGATGGCCGCCGCCCATCTCCTGGCCGACGACGGGGGGCGGGCCTTCGTCCACCGCCAACCCCGCACGCCGTGCGAGGTATACGACTTCCTCGGCGTGGCCGCCACCGGGCCGGCGGGCGGTTGCGGGTGGGACGGGGACGAGTACTGGACCCCGGCGGCGGTGCGCGCCTGGTGGGCCGACCGGGATCGGGTTCGCGCCTGGATCGACGCGCGGCTCGCCGATCCCGATCCGGCGCACTACGACCCCGCGACGCTGCGGGCCTTCGCGGCCCATCTCGACCACGGCCTCGAGGACTATCTCCGCGGGTACCTGTTCTGGCTGATCACGGGCCGGCAGCCGACCCGGCACGATCCGCTGCCACCCCTGTGAGGCGCGGGCTCACGCGACGTACGGCCCCGGTTGGATGTCGTTCGGATCCCGGAACGCGGGCGACGCCATCCGGCGTGTCGACGGCCACCGCTCACCCCGACGACACCCTCCCAGCCATCCGCGGCATCGCCGGTGGTGCCGACGACGCCGTGGTGGGGAAGGGTGCCGGGTATGGAGCGTTCCGAGCTTGCGACGGTGCCGCCGTGGCGACGCACCGGCATTCGACACTTTCCGCATGCCGCCATGGTGCGGGGGGTGTGGTGGGTGTTGCGCCTCAATGTCTTTCCGGATCATCCGATGTTCACGCTGTTCGTCGACGGTGCGCGGCGTTTCGACTTCGACGACTCCCCGCCGTACTGGGACCTTTGGGCCGAACCGACGGTTCCGCCGCTGCCGGCCGAGGCCGTCGAGGCGGCGTTGGCGCCCGTGCGGGACTTGGTGGCGTACGGCAGCGAGGTGGGGCGTGCGTGTGACAACGACTTCTGCTGCGGATGAGGCCCGGACGTCCGGCGTCCGGCCGAACCGATGGCGCGGTGGCCCGGTCGTCCGTTGATTCGGCGCGTGGGCGCGGGAGTTCAGACCACCCGTACGTCCACGCCCAGGTCGCGTAGCCGCTCGACCGCCTCGGTCGGGGCGTCCGCGTCGGTGATCACCATGTCGAGGTCGGTCACCGGACAGACGTGACCGAGGCCGGTACGGCCGAACTTGGCCCCGGCGCAGACCGCGACGATCCGCTGCGCCGAGGCGATCATCGCCTGTTTGACCGGGATTTCGTCCAGATCGTGGGCGGTCAGCCCGTGCTCGACGGAGATGCCGCAGACGCCGAGGACGGCGGTGTCCACTCGCAGTGTGCGCAGCGAGTTCTCGGTGAGGGGGCCGCTCAGGCTGAGCGCGCCGGGTGTGCTTCGGCCGCCCGGGACGAGCAGCTGTACGTCGGGCGCGTCGCCGAGGACCCGGGCCGCGTGCAGGTCGAGCGGGACGACGGTGACCCGGCGGCGGGCCAGGACGCGGGCGATGGCCAGGCCCGTGGTGCCGCTGTCCAGGATCAGTGATTCGCCGTCGG
Source organism: Embleya sp. NPDC056575 (assembly GCF_042793325.1). Classification (NCBI taxonomy): domain Bacteria; kingdom Bacillati; phylum Actinomycetota; class Actinomycetes; order Kitasatosporales; family Streptomycetaceae; genus Embleya; species Embleya sp. NPDC056575. The sequence continues at coordinate 38,343 of NZ_JBHTVA010000083.1, read as the reverse complement.
TGACGAGCGAGTCCAGTTCGGCGGCGATGCGGCGTTTGCTCTCGGTCGCCTCGTGCTCCCGGACACCGAACGGCGGTACCTCGCCGCGCAACATCAGGCTCACCGCGCCGCCCCGCACCCGCCGCAGCACACCGCGCTCGGCGAGTTGGTCGAGGTCGCGGCGGATGGTCATCTCGGAGCAGCCGGTCTCCTCGGCCAGCTCCGCGACCGTGACGCGCTCCGTCGTACGCATCCGTTCAATGAGCGTTTGTTGACGTTCCGCACTTTCCATGCGTTCAATCAAACGTATCCGATGTTCGAAAGTCAACGGAGGGAGCGCCCATGGGTATCCGATGGATCGTCTTCGACTTCGGCGGGGTCATCTGTTTCCCGCCCTCCGACGCGGCGAGCGAGGCCCTGGCCGCAGTCGTCGGGGTGCCGGCGGCGCAGATGTGGCCGGCGTACTGGCCGGATCGCATCGACTACGACGCGGGCACGCTGGATGCCGCCGGGTTCTGGCACGGGGTGTGCGCCCGGTTGGGCCGTGCGACGCCGGACGCGGCCCGGCTCGACCGGCTCGTGGCCGCCGACCTCGCGGTCTGGATGGACATGAACCAGGACACCCTCGACCTGTTGGCCGAGCTGGCCGAATCTGCGGGCGAGGCCGATCCCGGTCTCGCGCTGCTCTCGAACGCCCCGATCGAAATGGCCCGGCACCTCGAGGAGCAGGACTGGTCACGGCTGTTCCGGCACCGGGTGTTCAGCGCGGACCTGAATCTGGCCAAGCCCGACGCGCGCATCTATCTCCACCTGTGCGAACGGCTCGACGCGCGCCCCGACCAGTTGTTGTTCATCGACGACCGACCGGAGAACCTGACGGCGGCCCGGGCCCTGGGCATCGAGTCCCTCCACTACACGGACACTCCGACGCTGCGCGCCGACCTCGCCCGGATCGGGATCACCGCTGCCGCTTCGCCGCACCTGTAGCGTCCCCGAGCCCGCCGGGGCGGGGTCGCCGGACCCGGTGCGCTTCGGAGAGCGGGCGCACCGGGGCCCGGCGTGGGCGGGGTCGGCTACAGGCGGGGGTCACGCCTGCTTGGCTTCGATTTCCAGGACGATGGTGATCTTGTCGCCGACGGCCGCGCCCGCCGCACCGCCGGTGACGCCGAAGTCGCTGCGGCTGATCTCGGTGGTGGCGGTGAAGCCGGCGACCGGGCTGCCGTCGAAACCGGTGCCGAAGCCGTTCAGTTCGAGTTCGAGGGTGACCGGCTTGGTCACGCCGCGCAGCGTCAGGTCGCCGTCGACCTGGTAGACGAGCGCGGACTCGGCACGCAGACCGGTGGAGGTGAAGGTCAGCGTCGGGAACCCGTCCGTGTCGAGGAAGTCCTCGTTGCGGATGTGGTCGTCGCGCATCTTGTTGTTGCTGTTGACCGACGCGGTCTCGATGGAGGCGGTGACCGAGGACTCCAGCGGGTTCTCGGCGGTGACGATCGAGCCCTCGAAGGTGTCGAAGCGCCCGCGGACCTTGGCGACACCGAGGTGACGTACCGAGAACGAGACGTCCGAGTGCACCGGGTCGATGGTCCAGTTGCCCGCGATGTAGCCGGGGATGGTCTCGACGGAGGTGGTCATGGGAACTCCTTGAAAAGTGTCGCGGTGGGGTGGACCGGCCCGCCGCGATGTTCCGCGCCGGGTTTGTTGAACGCTCAGCAACATAGCACCCATAAGTTGAGGATTCAACAAGTCTTATGCTGTTCCCATGAACGACGACGATCGGCTGACCACCTCCGAGCGCGAGATCTGGCGCTCGTACTTCACCGGGACCAGGGAACTCGCCGCCCATCTGGACCGGCGGATGCGCCGCGAGGCGGGCATGCCGATGACGTACTTCGAGATCCTGGGCCTGCTCGCCGAATCGCCGGATCATCGAATGCGGATGAGCGAACTGGCCGCCGCGTCGTTGTCGTCCAGTAGCCGGCTGTCACACGCCGTGACCGCCATGGAGAAGTCCGGATGGGTCTCCCGGGGCCCCGCCGAGGGGGATCGGCGGGGCTGGGTCGCGCATCTGACCGACTCCGGCCTGGCCGCCCTGGCGGAGGCCGAGCCGACCCACGCGGCCACCGTGCGGGAACACGTCTTCGACACGTTGACGCCGAGCCAGGTGGCCTCCATGGCCGAGATCGGCCGGACCATCCGAGACGGCCTGAGCGGGGTCTGCGCGAGCGCCCGGGCGGAGGCGGCGGGGGTGGACGGGCCCGAAGCCGAGGTCGGGTCCGGGGGCGGAGCGGGCGCCGACGCCGGGGTCGATGTCGGCGTCGGTGTCGGTGTCGAGATGGAGGAGATCGACACCGGGATGGATTGTCCGCTCGACGGCGCGGAGTAGGCCGGGACGGGCGGGGGAGGCGGGCGTCGCGGCCCGCCGACCCCTAACCGTGCGCCCGCATGCCGATCACGACCGTGGCGTACAACTCCTCGGACTCGACCACCCGCGTACGCAGGCCGGCGGCGCGGAACACCTCGACCGTCAGCGCCGTCTGCCGCTCGCTGGTCTCGACCAGCAGCCCGCCGCCGGGGGCGAGCCAATCCGGCGCCGCCGCGGCGACCCGACGTTGCACGTCCAGGCCGTCCGAGCCGCCGTCCAGCGCGACCCGGGGCTCGTGGATCCGGGCCTCCGAGGGCAGCAGTTGGATGTCCTCGGTGGGCACGTACGGGGTGTTGGCGATCAGGACGTCGATCCGGCCGCGCAACGACGCGGGCAACGGTTCGTACAGGTCGCCCTCGTACACCCGATCGGCCGCGATGTTGCGCCGCGCGCACCGCACCGCGGCCGGGTCGATGTCGGCGGCGTACACCTCGACGCCGGCCACCTCGGCCGACACGGCCGCGCCCAACGCGCCCGAGCCGCAGCACAGGTCGACCACGACCGCGCCCGGACGGGCCAGCGCGACGGCCTGTTCGACCAGGAACCCGGTACGCCTGCGCGGGACGAAGACGCCCGGGTCGACGGCGATCCGCAGGTCGCGGAACTCGGCCCAGCCGAGCACGTGTTCCAGCGGGAGGCCGGCGACCCGGCGATCGACCATGGCGGCGAGTTCGGCCGGATCGCCGGCGGTGGAGACGAGCAGCCGAGCCTCGTCCTCGGCGAATACACAACCGGCGGCACGAAGCGTGGCAACGATGGGCGCCATCGAGGAAACCGAGGACATCGGGAACGGTGCGGCGGAGGAATCCGACATGAGAGCCTTGGAGCCTTTCGGGATGCCGAAGGGTGCTCTCGCGGGCTCACCTATGCCAGGAGGCCGCTCGGTCGTGGAAGGAGAGCACCCGACCTGAAACAGCGGTAATGGGTCCCACCTCCTCGACGTCGAGTGCGATCCGCGCCCCGGACCGGGCGCGGCGGCAACATTACCCGACGGAGGTCGGCACGTACGCCGGGGTTCCGTCGCGTACGCCGGAGGCACGGGCGCCGGCGGCGCCGAAACGCCCGGCCCACCAGCGCGCAGCCGGCGTGGTCGCGGACCGGACCGGCACGGCGATGGTCACCAGCGTCGACTCACCCGACGACACCGACGTGGACGTCGTCGGCGAAACCCCGCCCCCTCTACGGGAGTTGCTGCCTGCGGGCGTACACCGCGTCGGCCCGCCCGGTCGTCGCGTCCTCCGGATCGGGCCGCCGCCGGATCGCCGGATCGCCCGTCGGCATGCCGTCGTAGCCATGAGAGAGGATCACGGCGGCTATCGAACGCCGCGGCGGCGACCACCCGCCGATGCCCCACCATCAAAAGGAAGAGGCATGTTTCTCGAATCGCCCGCAGCAAACTGGCATGCGGTGCCGGTCGAGGAGGCGCTGGAGCACCCACCGGCCCCGCAGTCGATGCCGCAACGTCACCAAATCCAGCCTGTCCGGCGCTTGAGGACGCCAAGCCGTACCGGGCTCACCACACGCGCGGGACGCGCGGACCACGCCGACCCCTACGGCCACCGATGCCCCGCCGCTCCGCCGTCCCAACCCCGCCGCCGGCCCCGGACATCCAACAGGTCCTCCACGAACTCCGGCACCCGCAGGCCACCCTCGGCGTCCCGCGCGCTCCGCGCACCACCCGCCCCCCGCCGACCATCGATCGACCTGACGTTCTCCCACGCCCAGGCCTCCGTCCCCGCCATGCGATGGTGCATCGCCGAAACGCAGCGCCGCAGCACCAGATCGGTAGCCGGATCCGCCAACGCCGCCGCGCCCCCGCCGCCCCCCTGCAACTCCCGGCGCGCGCTCAGGAAGTCGGCCACCCGATCCTGGATCCGCGCGGCCACCGCCGACTCCGCGTGCGCGCGACCCACATGCTCCGTGTACGCCAACACACCCACCAGGTCGGTGGCCACATCATCTCCGAAATCCGCCCCGCGCCCCGTCCCGGAACCCGCGCTGTCCCGCGACGCGTAGTAGTCGCTCGTCCAAGTCACCACGTCCGCCTGGGCGTTCCGCACATCGTCATATGCCGCGCCGTCCCGAATCACCACCGGCAGTTCGCCGCCCGCCATGTACTCGTCCAGCAGCAGACACGGGAACTGCCCACAGGCGAACCGCCGATGCCGCACATACGCCTCGACCCCACCGGCGTGATCGCGCCCCGCCGTGCGCGGCCCGCCCGGCGGACGCGGCAACACGTGTCGCAGCGTCTCCAGACCCTCGACCACGAACCGCTCGCGCCAGTTCGCACTCATGGCCGGATACACCCGCCCCAGGACGTCCGCGAGAGCCCGCGCCATCGGCCCGGCCGCGGGATCGGCGCGGCCCGTGCGGTACACCGGCTCGACCTGGGCCGTCAGGTGCTCCAGGCCGGTTGCGGTGCGTTCGTCCGGTTCGGCGTAGCGGTCGTGCGTGAGAAACTGCCAGGTGATGAACTGCGCGTACAGCACCAGTCGGTCGGGCTCGGCGTCGGGGTGCGTATAGGCCGCGAGGTCCCCGAGCCGCGCGCCGACCAGCCGTTTCTTTGCGTCGGTGTGGTCGAGCAGGTCGTGGCGTCGGGCCCAGTCGAGCAGCCGGCGTTCCGCCTCGGGTGCGTGCGGATTGCGGTCGAGGGCGAACGGCAGCGGTATTCGCGGGGGATGTGCCTCGACCATGGGGACTCCATTCGTCGTCGAAGGGTGGTGCGGCTCCGGCGGTTCCGCGCGCTGCGAACCTTCCCGGCCACCACCGGCTCCCGAACGCGACGATGCCGGCGTCCGGGGCTTCGCACACCGATATCGTCCTATTCGCCTCACGGTGTTCGTCGATCTGCTATGGATCGCCCGAATCACCGTCGCCGGAACGGGTATTGACGCGAACGCCGGCATCCTCGTCGGTCAGGACGGGAGCAACGCCCCTACCAGTTCCGCGAATTCCTCCGGCGTCAGGATCCGCACGCCCAGTTGCTCCGCCTTGGCCCGCTTGGATCCGGCCTTGTCCCCGGCGACCACGAGCGCCGTCTTCGAGGACACCCCGGACGAGGCGGTGCCACCGGCGCGTTCGATCAACTCGTTCATCTCGTTGCGCGACAGCGCCGCGAGCGCACCCGTCATCGCCCCGGTCACCACGACGGCCATACCCGCAAGCGGCCCGGCTCCTCCCGCGTCGCCCGGCTCCGAGCCCGCCTCGCCATCCACATCCGAAACCACACCCGGTACCACACCCACACCCGGCACCACCCCGGGCTCGCTCATGTTCACCCCGGCGGCCACCAACTTGTCGATCACATCCCCGAGTTCGGCCAGTTCGGCGACGATCACCGCCGCCTTGCCGGGCCCGATCCCCTCGACCCGCGCCATCGCCTCCACGTCGGCCGCGCGGATCGCGTCCATCGTGGCGAAGTGGCGGGCGATCCGCCGGGACATCGAGCGCCCGGTCAACCGCACCCCCAGCGCGCACAACACCCGGTTCAGCGGCTTGGTCCGGGCCGCCTCGATACCCGCCATCAGCCGGTCGGCGATCTTGTCGATCCGATCCAGGGCGAGGAACTGTTCGCGGGTGAGGGTGAACAGGTCGGCCACGTCGGCGACCGCGCCGGATTCGATCAGTTGCGTGACGATCCGGCCGCCGATGCCCTCGATGTCGAGCTGGTCGCGGCCCACCGCGTACAGGATCCCGGCGTGCAGCCCGCACGCGCGGCCCTGGGCGCACCGCCACCGCTGCTGCGAGGTGTCCACCTCGCCACCGCACTTGGGACACGCGGTGGGGAACTCGATCGGCGTCTCGGCACCGGTGCGCGCGTGCACCAAAGGGGCCTCCACGCGCGGGATGATGTCGCCCGCCTTGTACACGCTGACCGTGTCGCCGATCATCAGCCCGCGCCGCTCGATGTCGGCCGGGTTGTGCAGGGTCGCGAAGCCGACGACGCTGCCGTCGATCTCGATCGGGTCCAGGATCGCGCGCGGCGCGATCACCCCGGTGCGGCCGACCGCCCAGTCGACCCCGACGAGTCGGGTGATCTTGTGCACGGCGGCCAGCTTGTACGCGATCGCCCAGCGCGGTGCGCGGGTGCCGCTGCCGGCCTCGGCCTGGTCGGCGGCGGCGTCGGCCTTGATCACCACGCCGTCGATCCCGAACGGCAACTCGGCGCGCAGCGAAGCGATTTCGTCCACCACCGCCTGGACCTCGGCGATCGTGGCGCACACCCGAAGCCGCGCCGCGGTACGCCCGGTGGTGAGCACGCCCAGCGCCTCCACCCGGGCCATCACCGCCGAGTGGTCGGCGGTGCGCAACTCGGCCGCGAACGGGCTCTCGTCGTCGGGCAGCGCCAGGGCCACGTAGCCGAAGAAGGTCATCGGGATCACGTACAGCCGATCCTTGGCCCGCAGCGTGCCGGCCGCGCCGCCGCGCGGATTGGCGAACACGCTCGCGCCGTACTCCCGGCGGATCTCGTTGGCGGCCTCGAACTGCTCGGCGGTGAGCAGGACTTCGCCGCGCACCTCGATCGAGACCGGCTCGGCCAAACGCTCGGGCAGACCGACGATGGTGCCGATGGCGTGCGAGACGTCCTCCCCGGCGACGCCGTCGCCGCGGGTGATCAGCCGGTCGAGCCGGCCCTCGCGGTAGCGCGCCGCGACCGCCAGGCCGTCCATCTTCGGTTCGACCGTCAGCGCCGCCGGCGCCCGGCCCAGCCGGCGCTCCAACGACGCGGCCCACGCGGTCAGCCCCGCCGGGTCGAACACGTTGTCCAGGCTCAGCATCGGCACCGTGTGCGGCACCTCCCCGCCGGGCAGCGCGCCGGCGGCGACCTTGCCCACCGGCGACTCGGCGACCGCGTGCTCGGGGTGCGCCCGCTCGTACGCCTCGATCCCGCGCAGCAGCCGGTCGTAGGTGTCGTCGTCGACGGTGGACTCGGCGCCGCCGTAGTAGGCCCGCGCGGCGTCGGCGACGGCCGCGACGGCCCGGGTGTACGCGTCGAAGTCGGCGAGAACGGCGGCCGGCGCCGGGGAGTCGATCATGCGTACATGCTCTCGAACAGCACCGACATCACCCCACGGGCACCTCCGCCGCCCCCGGGCCCGCCCGCAGGCCCGCCGTCAGGCTCAGCGTCACCGTGATCGACGTCCCCGCCATCACCACCATCGCGGTGCTCGGCGACGTCACCTGCGCGATCCCGCCCGCGAGCGACGCGCAGACGCCCTGCATCGCCACCATCCCGGACGCGTGCAGCCCCAGCGCCTGACCGCTCAGCTCGTCCGGCGTCATGGCCATCAGCCGCTCCTGGAACAGCAGGCTCGCCGAGTAGCCGACCGACGCGATCGCGACCACGATCAGCGCGAGCGGCAGCGCCGGATCCGTCACGAACAGCAGGTACGGCGCGGCCAGCAGCAACAACATCGGCGGCCCGAGCCGGTGCCGCCACGGCCCCGGCACGAACCGGCCCCCGACCACGTCCCCGGCCAGCATGCCCAGCGCCGCCGCCGCGAACAGCAGGCCCGCGTGGTCGGGTTCGAGCGGGATGAACAACGACTCGCAGCCGACGACCAGCCCATTGGGCACCCACAGCGCGAGGTAGACGTAGCGGCGCGGCTTGACCGACCACAACAGCGCGTTGTTGCGCCACGTCTCGGCCACCGACGGCCGACCGGCCGCGCGCGGCGCCCGAGCCGCCAACCCGCACCGCGACACCACCGCCCCGAGCAGGTACAGCCCGGCCCCCACCAGGAGCGTGCCGCGCGCGGACAGCGCGGTGACCAGCACGGCGCCGAGCGAGAAGCCCAGGATCTGTACCGTCCCGTTGCTCATGTTGAGCACCGACCGGCCGAGCAGATAGCCGTCCCGGGGCAGGATCTCGTTCAGCAGCCCGAAACGCACCCCACCGCCCACCGCGGCCACCGCGCCCTGGCCCAACACGATGGCGAACAGCGCCCACAGCGGCATCCCGGGCAGCGCCAACACGGCCGTGCCCACGGCGAACACCAGCCCCGTCGAGGCCAACGCGGCCCGGGGCGGCAACCGGTCCGCCGCCGACATCAGCGCGGTCGCCCCCACCACCTGCGCGAGCGAGCCGCCGAACATGCCGAGCGCGGCCAGCAGCGGCGAGCCCGTCCGGTCGAAGACCAGGGTGCCCAGGGCCAGTCCGCTCACCGTCATCGCCGCCAGATGCGCGGAGGTGGCGGCGAACAACGGGGTGTACTCCGGTGTGCGGAACAGTTCTCGGTAGGTGCGCATGGCGAGAGCTTCGGGGCATCCGAGCCCGGGGCGTTACTGTTTCGCCGGGAGGCGAAAGCATGGGGTGGTGGCAGGTCGACGCGGATACCCTCGCGGGCAGCCGCTTCACCGTTTCACCCCTGGCCGAGGTCACCGCGACACTGAAGACCCTGGAGCGCGGTACGGCCCGCCACCCCGGCGAGGGCGCCTGGCTGGCCGCGCACCTGCCCGCCTACCGGGCCCGGCTCGCCGCCGACCCGATCACCGCGCTGCTGCTGCGCGTCGGCTACGGCGGCGGTTGGAACGCCGACTTCCTCACGCCCCCGCCGACCCGCGACCCGGAGCCGAGCTTCGACACGGAAGTGGAACGAGTCCGGGCCGCTTCCGCCGCCGACGCCCGGGCGGACCTGGAGGTGTCGATGGGCGGCCCACTGCCACCCGCGCTGCGGCGCGACGACCTCGCCGCCCGCGCCGGCGACATCCTGGACTGGGTCTGGAGCGGGGTGGTCCGCCCCGACTGGCCGCGCCGCCGCCGGATCATCGAGGCCGACATCATCGCCCGCACCGATCGCCTCGGCCGCGGCGGCTGGGCGGCGGCGCTGGACGACCTGCGCCCGGGCATGCGCTGGCTGGGCGCGAGCCGACTGCGGATCAACGCCTACGACTACCCGCCGCGCGATCTCGGCCGGGCGCGGCTGTCGTTCGTCCCGGTCACCCCCGGGCGCGGCTGGGTGGCCTGGGACGAGGCCCGGCACTACGCGGTGGTCTACCCCTGCTCCGGCGTGCTGGCCGACGGCCCCCGACCGGCCGCGGCCGACGCGCTGGCCCGCCTCCTGGGCGCCGGCCGCGCCGGCGTACTGATCCGCCTCGACACGCCCAAGAGCACCAGCCAACTGGTCGCGCTCACCGGACAGGGCCTGGGCTCGGTCGGCCGTCACCTGCGCATCCTGCTGGACGCCCACCTGGTGCTGCGCCGCCGCGCCGGCCGCTCCGTCCTGTACTACCGCTCCCCGACGGGCGAGGCCCTGATCGCCGCCCAGACACCGCGATGAACGGGCGCCGGCCCCGAACCGGGCGAGGCGGCGACCCCCGGCCCGGCGGATGCGCCACCATGGCCCGATGAGGATCGAACCCGTCACCCCGTTGGCGCCGCGCGGGATCCGGCACGTGGTGCTCACCCAGCGCTGGAGCGAACTCACCTTCCTGCACTGGCCCGTGCCGCCCGCCGAGGTCGCCCCGCTGCTCCCCGAGGGCACCCGGCCCGACGTGCTGGACGGGGTGACCTACGTGGGCCTGGTCCCGTTCCGGATGGTCGACGTCGGCCTGCTGCGGCTGCCGCGCGTCCCGTGGCTGGGCACCTTCCCGGAGACCAACGTGCGGCTGTACTCCGTGGACTGCGCCGGCCGTCGCGGCGTCGTCTTCCGCTCCCTGGAGGCAGCCCGCCTGCTGCCGGTACTGACCGCCCGGGCCACGCTGCGCCTGCCCTACCGCTGGGCCCGGATGCGGATCGAGCGCGCCGGCGACCGGGTGCGCTACACCACGCGCCGGCACCGCCTCGAGGGCGCGCCGCACGCGGCGACGGTCGAGGTCCGCGTCGGCGCGCCGGTGACCGAACCCGGGCCGCTGGAACACTTCCTGACGGCGCGTTGGGGCCTGCACACCTCGGTCGCCGGCCGCACCCTCTACCTGCCCAACGCGCATCCGCAGTGGTCGCTGCACCACGCCGAGGTGCTGCACCTCGACGAAAACCTGATCGCCGCCGCCGGCCTCCCGAACATCACCGGCGCCCCGACCAGCGCGCTCTACTCCCCGGGCGTACCCGTACGCTTCGGCCCACCCGTCACGGTCGCCCAAGACACCTGACCGACACCCGCGACCGGGTCGGGTCCGAAGACGCGCGACCGCGAACACCGCCTCGCGCAACACCCCGAAAGCGTGCGAGCGCACGAGCGCGCGGCGAATTGCCCGGTCACGGGCGACCGGTGACCAGTGGCCGCATACGGATCACGGATTGCCGATGTCGGTCTCAGTCCGCTCGACCGACGACGCGGTCGGCTCCCCGACCGCGATTTCGCCTCGGATCCAGCCTCGAGGCCCGACCCGGATCACGGCCGAATCGGTGTCGCCGCCCGGGCGAAGCCCGGCACGCTCCCCAGCGCATCCCCATCATCCCCACCCTTCCCACGCTCCCGGGTCACGCGGTCCCCACCGCGAACCCCACCGCCTACCGGGCCAATCCCTCCCGCAGGCGCTCGATGTCCTCGGCGTCCTTGGCCCGGCGCGGCCGGTGCGGTCGCCAGACCGGGGTCATCAACTTGATCTCGATCTGGGCCTCGGGCGAGATGATCGGACACGACACCCCGGCCAACTTCCCGGGGGGAGTGTCGAGCATCCCGTCCGGCCAGCGGGCGCCCGCCCACGGGCCGCCGGCCACGATCACGTGGCCCTCGGGGTCGCGGGCCAGGAAGGCGAAACCCAATTCCACGTCTCCCGTCGTGTAATCGAGCTGCTGTTCGGCCGGTGCCCGGGCCAACCGCACGAAACCGCGCGCGGCGAACGCGACCGTGAGCGCCGGGGCGTCCTCGGCCCACGCGAACCAGTCGACGTCCACATGCTCCCGGGTGATCCGGCCGAGGTAGAAATCCATCGCCCAACCGCCGCGCAACCAGACCTCGATACCCAATTCCCGGGCCAGGTCCTGGACTTGGACGATCAGTGCGAGCTGTTTGTCGGCATCCGACGGCACAGTCATGGGTTTACCGTAGAGCGCCCGAATCCCGCCTCGGCACCGTCTTGGCCGGCCGTCATCCACCCGTGACCGAAACGGGCGTCGACCGTGGTTCCGGCCGTGTGCCGGACCCGCCCCCACCCACCGGACACCACCGGAATCGGCCATCGCCCCGATCGCCCCGCCGGAGCACCGACACGGGACCACCACGAGGTCCCCGACCCATGTCACCCGCCACGCCGAGGGCACCCGCGCTCGACCGAGTGTCCGAATATCGCCGCCCGGCGCTACTTCCCCTCGGTCGCCGATCAGTCACACACGGTCATCATCCATTTCCAAGACGTGCCTCCCGCCGGTACGCCTCCACCTCCGCGACCGTCGGCGGATCCGCGCCCGGCCGGGAGCAGGTGAGTGCCGCGATCGACGAGGCGTCGACGAGCAGTTCGGCCAGGGTCGACGCATCGAGGCCGCGAACCCCGTTCGGGCTCAGCAACTCCCGCCGACGGAGCGCGTCGAGCAGCCCGGCCGTGTACGCGTCGCCCGCCCCGACCGTGTCCACCACCCGCACCGGCACGGCCGGGATCGTCGCCCCACCCGCCCGGCAGAGCCCGTACGCGCCCTCGGCCCCCCGGGTCACCACGACCAGACCCGGCCCCCGGCGCAGCCACTCGTCCGCCACGTCGTGCGGGGACCGCGCCGGATACAGCCATTCCAGGTCCTGATCGCTGACCTTGACCAGATCGCACAGATCCACCAGCGCCTCGATCCGCGCCCGGGCCGCCTCCGGCTCGCCCATCAGGGACGGCCGGCAGTTCGGGTCGTACGACACGAGCGCGCGGCGTCCGGCGTGCGCGGCGGCCAGCAACTCCCGAACCGTCTGCGCCCCCGGCGCCAGCGTCGCCGCGATCGACCCGGTGTGCACGCACCGCGACTCGGCCGGCACCCGCACCGTCGCGGGCAGATCCCACACGATGTCGAAGGTGTAGTCGGCCACCCCCGCCGCGTCCACCCGCGCGTACGCCACGCTCGTCGACCCCGAGTGCACGCCCTCCGGCGCCGGCACCACCCCACTCGCGGCCAGGTGCGCGGCCAGCAACTCGCCGTACTCGTCCTTCCCATAACGGGTGATCAGCCGCACCGGCACCCCGAGCCGACCCAGGCCCACCGCCACGTTGGCGGGACTGCCGCCCGGATGGGCGACGGGCGCGCCGCCCTCGGTTCGGACCAGATCGATCAACGCCTCGCCGATCACCGTGATCACGGCCGAACCTCCCTGGTCGTACGCCCACTTCGCGTCTCGCGCGGTCACGGCCCCACCTCGCCCGAGCCCCGAAGGATGAGCCGGGTGCGCATGTGCACGTGCTGCACCGGGGTCGGATCCCCCGCCAGCCGCCGGAACAACAACCGCGCGGCGGCCTGTCCGAGGCCGGACGGATCCTGGGCGACCACGGTCACGGCCGGTGTGAGCATGTCGGCGAGTTCGAAGTCGTCGAAGCCGACCAGGGCCGGCTGTACCGGGGAGCGGCGGATCTCGCGCACCGTCTCGACCGTGAACCGGCTGTTCCCGCAGAAGACCGCCGTCGCCGGATCGGCGCCGCCGAGCATCGCCCGCAACCACGCGCGCAGTTCCTCACCGTACGGCGGCCCGTTGTACACCAGGCGCGGATCGACGTCGATGCCCGCCTCGGTCAACGCCTCGCGGTATCCGCGCACCCGCTCGCGCGCGGTGAAGATCTCCAGCCGGTCGCCGATGAAGGCGATCCGCCGATGCCCGTGCCGGACCAGATGCCCGACCCCGGTCCGGGCCCCGCCCACGTTGTCGACCAGGACCGTGTCCGCCTCTATGTCGCCCGGCGGCCGGTCGACGAACACGCACACCATGCCGGCCTCGATCTCCGGCAGCAGATAGGTATGGCTGCCGCTGGCCGGTACCACGATCAGCCCGTCCACCCGCCGGGCGCACAGCGCCAGCACGAGGTCGCGCTCCTTGTCCGGATCCTCCGCCGACGACGCGCTGAACAACACCGTGCCGTGCTGGTGCGCGATGTCCTGGATGGAGCGGGTGAGCGCGGACGAGAAGGGATCCGCGGCGTCCTCCAGCACCAGGCCGATGCTGGAGGTGTGCCCGGAACGCAGCTGCGCGGCGCTGTCGTTGCGGCGGAACCCGGTCTCGGCGACCGCCGCCCACACCGCCTGCCGCTTGACCGCGCTCACGTTCGGCTCGCCGTTGATCACCCGCGAGACGGTCTTGATCCCCACGCCGGCGAGGGCGGCCACGTCCTTCATCGTGGAGCGCCCGCGCCCGCGCGGTCGCTCCGGTGTCGTCGGGCCGGCCATCGCATTCCTTTCGGGCGACCGGGCTCACACCCGGCACTCACGGTGCGTGTTGCGCGTCGCGTGTCGCGCGTGGAAGGGGCACGGGAGCGGGACGGCGCCGCGCTCACCCCGCGGCCCGACGACGCAGCGCCTCCGCGATGGTCGGTGCGGACCGGAGCCGAGGCAGCAGGGTCGCCTGGACCGCGTGGTACGCGTCGGGCTTGCCCCGCCAGACGTCGGCCGAGGGCCGCGCGTCGGCGTCGAGTTCGTGATGCCAGCCGCCGTGCTCCCGGTCCAGGAATACGGCGTCGGCATGCTCCCACCACACTCGGTACCAGTCATCGTAGTCGGCGTCCCCCGAGGCCCGACGCAGCGCCGCCGCGGCCGCGATCGCCTCGGCCACGACCCAGTGCATCCGGGCCCGGACCAGCGGTTTCCCCGACCAGTCGACGGTGTACACGAAGCCCGGCCGACCGTCGGCGCGCCAACCCTCCCGCACCGCCGCGTCGAACAGCGCCACCGCGTCCGCGCGCAGCCACCCGGGCGGCTCCGGCAGCGCCTCGGACAGCGTGATCAGCAGGCGGGACCACTCGAACCAGTGGCCCACGGTGGCGCCGTAGGGACGGAACGGGTCGGCGGGGTGCTCGCGGTTGTACTCGGGCAGCGGGGTCCAGTCCGCGGCGAAGTGTTCGATCAGCCGCCAGTGGTTGGCCCGGGCGTGCTCGTGCACCACCCGCTCGGCGATCCGCAGGGCGCGTTCGCGCCAGCGGGCCTCGCCGGTGGCGTCGGCGGCGGCCAGGAACGCCTCCACGGCGTGCATGTTGCTGTTGGCGCCCCGATACGGCTCGCCGACGGTCCAGGTCCGGTCCCAGGATTCGGCGCAGGCGCCGCGGTCCTGCTCCCAGAAGCGGCGCTCCACCACGTCGAGGGCGTCGGCGAGCAGCGCGGGCGCCTCGGGATGACCGGCGGCGCACGCGCTCGCGGCGGCCAGCACGACGAACGCGTGGTCGTACATCCGCTTGCCGTCCGGCCGTTCGGGGTCTGCGTCGGTGTCGCCGTCGCCCGGCGCGGGTCGGCCGGCGCGATCCACGACCGGATGCCAGCCGCCGTATTCGTGGTCGCGCAGCGGCCCGGTCAGCGCGGCGATCCCGTGCGCCACGAGCGCGCCCGCCTCGGCCGCGTCGAACGCCGACCCGCGCGCCTCCGCACGCAGGCGGGCCAGGGCGAACACGTGGGTCATCCGCGCGGTCACCCACGTGTGCACCACCCCGTCCGGCAGCGGGCGGCCGACGTCGTCGAGCCAACCGAAGCCGCCGCCGGTCAACTTGGCGCCGGTCGCGAAGCGGATCAGCCGGTCGCATTCCGCGTCGAGCCGGGCCGTGTGTTCGGGGGAGTCCGGCCAGGGTTTCGGCCAGGGTTCAGCTGCCATGTGCCGCACGCTCCCTCTGACATCGTTGTCATGCGGACCGTACCCGTCCCGCCCCGCGCTGTCGACATCCCGCCCCGATCGTCCTCGGTGGCCATGCCTTCGGCGGTACCTGTCGGGGCAATCGCCGTAATCCCCACCCGGTTTCCGCCTCATCCGAGGCGGCGCAACCCCTGGACACCCGCCGGTGTGGCCGGCACTGTACTGACACCGTTGTCAGCGGCAGGCGGCGCGGATCCCCTCGTCCCCGTCCCGACACACGTGCGAACGCGTGGCGCCCGCCGGGTCCGGCCGAGCCGGCTCGCGGGGAACGACCCGACAATCCGAAGGAGTTGGGCACGTGCAACCCCTGATCGAAGGTCGCGGCCTGGTCAAGCGATACGGCCAGGTGCAGGCCCTGCGCGGCGCCGACTTCACGGTCTTCCCGGCCGAGGTGGTCGCGTTGATCGGCGACAACGGCGCGGGCAAGAGCACCCTGACCAAGACCCTGGCCGGCACCGAACGCCCCGACGCGGGCCGGATCCTCTTCGAGGGCCGCGAGGTGCACATGGAACGCCCCACCGACGCCCAGGGGTTGGGCATCGAGACGGTGTACCAGGACCTGGCCCTGGCCCCGGACCTGGACGGCCCGGCCAACCTCTTCCTCGGCCGCGAACTGCTGCGCCGCGGCCTGGCCGGCCGCCTCGGCGTGCTGGACAAGGCCACGATGCGGGCGCGGGCGATCGAGGCGTTCGCCCGACTCGGCGTCGAACTCCAGGACGTGGACGCGCCGATCGGGACGTTGTCCGGCGGCCAGCGGCAGAGCGTGGCCATCGCCCGCGCGGTCGCGTGGGCGGACAAGGTGATCTTCATGGACGAGCCCACCGCGGCGTTGGGCGTACTCCAGCGCGGCCGGGTGCTCGATGTGATCCGCCGGGTCCGGGACAACGGCATCGCGGTCGTGCTGATCAGCCACAACATGCCCGAGGTGTTGTCGGTCGCGGACCGCGTCGAGGTGTTGCGCCTCGGCCGTCGGGTGGCCAGTCTCCCCGCGGCGGAGACCACGGTGGAGGAACTGGTCGGCGCGATGACCGGCGCGCTCGACACACTCGACACGGAAGGCGCGCCGGCATGAACCGCGACGACACGGCCACCACACCGAACTCCCAGGACCGCCCCGACCACCCGCCGCGAGACGACGCGGCCGAAAACCCGCAGGCCCGACCCGGGGCGACGCCCGACGCCCGACCGCACGGCAAGCACGATGCCAAGCCGGACGCCGACCCGCACGCCCGGCCCGCGAACCGATCCGACGGCCGTCGCGCCGACCACCGCGAACCGCCGGGCGTCGACACCGCGTCGACGCCCCGTCCACACCCCGCGGTCGCCTTCGCCCGCACCGTCCTGTGGCCCCGCCTCGCCCGTACCAACACCTGGTGGACCTTCCTGGTCCTGATGGTCCTGGTGACCGCCTTCTCGATCATGCGCCCGTCGCAGTTCCCGACCACGTTCAACCTGCGCAACGTGGCCACGGACGCCGCCGTGTTGCTGATCGTCGGCGTCGGCATGACCTTCGTGATCATCATGGCCGGCATCGACCTCTCGGTCGGCTCGGTCCTGGTGTTCGCGGGCGTCGCGGCGGCCAAGACGATGACCGCCGTCTCCGGTCCGGACGCGGGCTGGGGCGCGATCCTGCTCGGCGTGCTCGCCGGCCTCGCCGCCGGTGCCGCGTGGGGCGCGTTCAACGGATTCCTGGTCGCCAAGGCCCGGGTACCGGCGCTGATCGTCACCCTCGGCAGCCTCGGCATGGCGCTCGGCCTGGCCCAGGTGATGACGGAGGGTCAGGACGTCCGGGGCGTGCCCACCCGGTTCACCGACACCATCGGCAACGGGCGGATCCTGGGCGTGCCCTGGTTGGTGGTGATCGCGCTCCTCGTCACCGCGGTCGGCGCGCTCGTGCTCGGCACCACCCGATTCGGCCGCCGCACCTACGCGGTCGGCTCCAACGCCGAGGCGGCGCGCCGGGCCGGCATCCCGGTCGACCGGCACATGATCGCGGTGTACGCCCTGTCGGGCACCCTGGCCGGGCTCGCCGGCGTACTGTCCCTCGCCCGCTTCACCACCACCACGATCGGCGGCCACGCCAACGACTCGCTGGGCGCCATCGCGGCCGTGGTGCTGGGCGGCACCAGCCTGTTCGGCGGCATCGGCACCGTCGTCGGCACGCTGATCGGCGTGTTCATCCCCGCGATCCTGCAGAACGGCTTCGTCATCCTCGGCGTGCAGCCGTTCTGGCAGGGCGTTGCGGTCGGCGCCGTCCTGATCGCCGCCGTGTACGCCGACCAGTTGCGCCGCCGCGGTCGCCAACGCCGGTGAACCACAAGGCGGTTGCCGAGCCACCATGCGCCCCTCGCCACCACTCCCGCATCGCCCCACCACCGCCAGGAGGCACTGCCCGATGAAGACACCGACCTACGTCGCCGTGACCATCGCCCTGACCGCGGTCGCCGCCCTGAGCGGATGCGGCGACGACGGCGGCTCCGGGGGCGGGCGCAAGATCACCTTCGTCCAGGGCGTCAAGGGCGACGAGTTCTACATCTCGATGGCCTGCGGCGCGCAGCAGAAGGCCAAGGAACTCGGCGTCAAGCTCGACGTGACCGGCGCGGACAAGTGGGACGCCTCGCTCCAGACCCCGGTGGTCAACGCGGTCGCGGCCAAGAGCCCGGACGCGGTGCTGATCGCGCCGACCGACACCCAGGCCATGCGTCAACCCGAGCAGCAGCTCAAGTCGCGCGGCGCGAAGGTGATCGAGGTGGACACCAAGCTCGACGACGCCTCGATCCGGGAGACCGCGATCTCCTCCGACAACGAACGCGGCGGCATGCTCGCCGCGCAGACCCTGGCCGCCCAGGTCCAAGAGCGCGGCGCCGTCGCGGCGATCAGCGTCAAGCCCGGCATCTCCACCACCGACGCCCGCCTGAAGGGCTTCGAGACCGAGATCAAGAAGCACCCGGGCATCACCTATCTCGGCGTGCAGTACAACGACGACGACCCGGCCAAGGCGGCCTCGATCGTCACCTCCACCATCGCCTCGCACCGCGACCTGGTCGGGGTCTTCGCCGCCAACGTGTTCAGCGGCGAGGGCGCGGCCACCGGCATCGAGCAGGCGGGCAGGGCCGGCCAGGTCAAACTGATCGCGTTCGACGCCACCCCCAAGCAGGTCGAGGCGCTGCGCAAGGGCTCCATCCAGGGCCTGATCGCGCAGAAGCCCTTCGACATCGGCGCCCAGGGCGTGGAACAGGCCGTGGCCGCCCTGGACAAGAAGCCGGTCCCCAAGGCCGTCTCCACCGACCTGATCGCCGTCACCAAGGAGAACGTCGACCAGCCCGACGTCAGCAAGTACCTGTACAAGGGCGCCTGCTGAAGCGGAGGCCCGCGCCCCCCGCGAGGCCCCCGCACTCCCGGTCCCCGGGAGGGGCCCTCGACGCGGTCGAGCCCCCGTGGGGAGTCACGGGGGCTCGACCGAGGACGTGCGCTCGGATGCGACGGTACGCGTCGCGAGGGGGCGTACGCGACGTGCCGGATCCGGCCGGGGTTCGGAGGGGTCGAGGGGCCGGGGGCCGCTATGCCTCGACCGGTACCAGCGGAATCGCTGCTACTTGATGATCGTGGTGAGCGGCAACTTGTCCTCGCGCTCGATGATGCACGCGGCCTGGTGGTTGCCGTGTCGCCACGACTCCATGTCCAGCGGGTACGTGAACGAGAACGTGATCTTCGGCGAGGCGGGCTGCCGGTCGACGATCGGGCCGACGTACTGCTCGCACAGCTCGCTGACCTTGTCCTCGTAGCCGGGGGTCTCCGGCGTGACCGTGGACGGCAGGTCGAAGGCCCGGCCGACCTGGCCGTTGTGCGACTTGCTGCACGGCACGTCGTCGGTCTTGGTGCCGTTCTGGTTGATGCACTGGCCGGTCTTGTACGTGAACGCGTCGATCACGTCGGCCGAGCCGCTCGCGGAGCCGGTCGGCTTCGGCAGACCCGTCGCCTTGCCGGTCGGCTTGCCGGTCGGGCTCGTGGTGGGCTTCTCGGTGGCGCTCGCGTTCGTGGACGCGGTCGCGGAGGACGAGGGAGCCTTGCTGCTCTTGTCGCTCTTGTCACTGCCGAGACAGCCGGACAGCAGGGCGGTGGCGGCGACGACTCCGGCCACGGCCGGCGCGATCGTGCGCAGGCGGTGGATGGTGGGCATGAAGGACACAACCTTTCGCTTTTCGGGACGCCCAAGATCCTGTCGCGATCCACGGTCGAAAGGTTGAGGGAAACGGTACTTGAACATTCGCCGAATTCGGCGTATCCGCTCACGGTGGTTCAGCCGCGGCGACCAGCCGCGGCGATCAGTCGCGGTACGCGTCGAACCAACGAGGTTCGATCCCGCGCCACGCGCCGTCCATCGTGTCCGATTCCCGCGCCCCCTCATCCTCGTACGCCGGCGCCGTCCACGCCAGCCCCTCGTGCGGGGAACGTGCCGCGCCGCCCGGCGGCGCGATCCGGCGCACCGCCACGCCGATCACCTGATCGCGGTGCACGAAGCCGTACGCGCGCGAATCCCAACTCGAGGCGGCGTTGTCGCCCAGCACGACCAACGCGCCCTCGGGCACACGTTCCTCGGCCACGTCGCGCAGCACCGGGAACCGCTCCCGGGGCACCCGATCGCCGCCCACCGCCACCGCCCGCTTGATCATCAGCCGACCGGCCGGCCGCGGGGCCGACTCCGGTCGCATCGGCAGCGCGGCCAACTCCTCCGGGGTCAACCCCGCCAGCTCGGGCGGCAGTCCGGGCAGAGTCGCCGGATTGGGCACCAGGACGACCACCACCTGACCGGCCCGCACCCGGACACCGCGGCGCACCAGGAGCCGATCGCCCGGCGCGAGTGTGGGCTCCATGCTGGGCCCCTCGACCGTGGCCACCAGATAGCGCCGCCGCACCCACAACAGCGCCGCCCCGCCCAGCGCCGCGACCGCCGTCCCGGTCGCCACGACCGTACGTCCGTGCACCCGTGCGCTCACTTCGCCTCCTGATATCCCGCGGCCTGGAGCCGGAAGAGTTTCGCGTAGTGCCCCTCGCGGTCGAGCAGTTCCTCGTGCGAGCCCCGTTCGGCGATCCGGCCGGCCGCCAGCACCACGATCACGTCGGCGTCGCGCACCGCGCCGAGCCGGTGCGAGATGAGCAGGCTGGTGCGGCCCTCGCGGTACTCGCGCATCCGGGTGTGCACCTCGTGCTCGGCCTGCGGATCCAGCCCCGAACCGGGCTCGTCCAGGATCATCAGATCTCGCCCGACGCGGACGAACGCCCGGGCCAGGGCCAGTCGTTGCCACTGGCCGCCGGAGAGCACCACGCCGGTGTCCGGGTTCTCCTTGTCCGCCTCGCTGAAGAACATCCGGGTCAGCAGCGTGTCGTAGCCGCGCGGCAGGGCGGCCAGCTTCTCGTGGATGCCCGCCCGTCGCGCGGCGGCCTCCACGCGGTCGCGGTCGTCCCAGTGGGCCGGGTCGCCGAGCGCGATGTTCTCCGCCGCGCTCATGTCGTAGTTCATGTGGTCCTGGAACACCGCGCTGATCCGCTCGCGCAGTGCGGCGGGCGGGATCTCGCGCAGGTCCACGCCGTCCCAGGTGATCCGGCCCCGGGTCGGGTCGTACATCCGGCACACCAGCTTGACCAGCGTGCTCTTGCCCGCGCCGTTGAGCCCGATCAGGGCCACCGCGCGGCCGTGCGGAAGGCTCAGGTCGACGCCGTTCAGCACCCAGGGGTGGTCCTCGCTGTAGCGGAACCAGACGTCGTGGAACTCGATGCCCGTCCCGGGCGCGGGTACCAGCGTCGGTTGTGCGGTCGCCGAGACCAGGTCGGGTTCGGCCCGGGACACCGCGACGTAGTGGGTCAGGCCGAGCAGTTGCCCGTAGGTGGCGGCGATCGAGGCGACCAGCGTGTTCAGCGCGTTTTGGATACCGGTCAGCGCGGCGACGAACATCACCACGTCGCCGGCGGTGAGCCTGCCGTCGTGGGCCGCCGTCACCGCCCACCACAGGCCGCCGCCGGCGACCACGGCGCCGAGTGCGCCCAGTGCCGCCTGGGTGACGAACTCGCGCAGGTCCATGCGCCGTTCGGCCTCGTTGGCGCGCCGCCGTTCGCCCATCATCCGGGCGCGCAGCACCGGCCCGATCCCGAACAGCCGGATCTCGGTGGCCGCCTGAACACCCGTCAGCAGCCCGCCGTAGAAGAACTCCCGGCGGTGCACCTGCTCGTTGTCCCACACCATCGCGGCCCGCATACGGGACAACCGCAGTTCGGCGATCAGCACCGGCACACCCGCGGCCAGCACCAGGGCGGTCATCGTGGGGCTGAGGATCAACAACGAGCCGATGAAGCCGACCAGGGTCAGCGTGCCCTGCACGGTGCTGCCCGCGCCGTCGACGAGGCCGCCGAAGTCGGTGGTGCTCTGCTTGGCCAGCCGCAGCCGGTCCAGGAACGCCGGGTCCTCGAACCGGCGCAGCCCCACCTGGCGTTCGGCCGCGGCGAAGAGTCGATCGGTGGCGAGTACGCCGGTGGCCCGGCCGATCTGGGCGTGCAGATAGCGGCCGAGTCCGGGCAGTACGGTCACGGCGAGCCCGATGCCCGCGAGCGCGAGCGCCGGCGCGGTGATCGCGTCGTGCGGGTCGGCCAACCGGTCGATGACCAGCTTGGTCGACCAGGCGGTGGCGATCGGCAGGCCCGCCGAAACGATCGTGGCCGCCAGCGACGCGAGAGCCCGCCCGGGCGCGGCGCGCAGGATCAGCGCCAGCCCCACCCGCGCGGCGCCGGCCGCCTCGCGGGTGGATATCCGTCCGCTCACGCGGGGGCTTCGCTGAACAGGTCCGCCATCCGGCCGCCGGCGGCCACCACGCGTCGATCCCGCCCGAGCAGATACACCCACGGCGTCCAACTGTTGTGGAAGGCCGCCTGGACCGCGCCGTCGTAGTCCTCCACGATCACCCGGGCCACCGGGGCGAGGATGGCCGTCAACTCCGGGTCGGCGTCCGCGATCACCGCGATCACCCGGTCCCGGCCCATGACCTTGGCCTGCTCGGCGAACCCCGGCGCGAGGGTGTGGCAGGGCGTGCAGTGCGCGGAGAAGAACCCGACCATGCCGTAGACGTCGGAGTCGCAGACCTGCTCGCCGTCGGTGGTGGTCGCGGTGAACAACTCCGGACGCGCGCCGAGCGGCAGCCCGTGCGCGGGTGGGTCCGAGGGCGTGTGGCCGCCGTGCGGCGGACTCGACGGATTGCGCAGGCGACGGATCACGCCCAGGGTGAGCAGCAGATTGACCGCGGTGATCAGGGCGAGCAGGACCACGGCGGCGACCAGGTAGGGCATCAGGCAGTCCTCGCGAACAGGTCGACGATGTCGTCGAGGGTGATGATCAGGAGTGCGCCGACCAGGCTCGCCACGCCCGCGATCAGGCCGCCGGCGAGCGGCGGGGAGTCGGCGGTGCCGCCCGCGACGGCCGCCGCGGCGCCGGCGCAGGCGGCGGCGAGCAGGACCGCGTTGCGGGCCAGGTGGCGCGCGCCCAGCGGGGCGTCGGAGGCGCCGAAGCAGCGGCACGAGGAGCGCCGGCCGCGCCGCAGCGCGCCGGCGATCGCGACGGTGAAGGCGAGCAGCAGCCCCGCCGCGACCGTGAACCCGAGTGCGCCCAGGGGCGGGACCGCGACCAGGATCGGCACCGCCGTCTCCGCGGCCACCACGACGACCGCCACCGGCCGGGCCCGCCCGATCGGCATGGGCACCAGTCGCGGCACCGACGCGACGAAGCCCGAGAAATCCCGGAGCTTCGAGAACGCCGAGACGACGAATACCAGGCCGATCAGACACGCGCAGCCCACATATACATACCCCATGGGCACCCCCTTTTATGGCACACGGAAACGGCGGGCGGCGAAATCATCGCGGCCCGCCGCCGAGTCGGGTGGGATCGTTCGTCCTTCCGTGCCGGAAGCGGTGGTCGAGTGATCCGCGGGACGCCGATCCCGTGAGTCGGGTGTCCCGAAATTAACGGCAGTAATCCCGCTGTACGTTATTGCGTGGCGAAGTAATTGCGCCGGGGAAAGCTGTTGTCGCGAGAGCGGTGAAGAGCGATTTCGTGACCCCGCCGCGGGCGGGGAGGGTTGGGGGCCTGCCCCACCCGCGACGGGGTCATCGGCGAATCGTCAGCAGCCCTTGGCGATCAGCGTGGTCTGGCAGCCCTCGTTGAGGCAGCAGACGCGCAGGTAGTAGTACCCGTTCTGACAGTAGTAGCGGGTCGAACAACCGGCTTCCACGGTGACCTTTTGGGTCATGCGGTTGAGCAGGCGGTCGGCGAGACGCATCATGACGTCTCCTCTCCCGGCCGGGTAGGGCCGTTTGGATTGGGTGATCGGATTATTTCCAGTTCCCCTTTTTATTGGCAAGACCCAAAATTCCGACCGCCCCCCGGAAGATCAACATCGCCCGGTGCGGTCGTCGCCAATTCCCGACAGGTAATGGCGGGCTCGTTTATCCATGCGCGGACATATGGATACGACTGGATACGACGCTCTTACGGGACGAGATGGGCGAAAGCGACGACATTGCCGGAGTAGTGATTCTTCTTGCTGTACGCACCACCGCAGGTGATCAACCGCAATTCCGGCCGGGCCGCGTCGCCGAACACCCGGGCGGTGGGGAACGCGTCCTTGGCGAACGCCTCGACCCCGTCCACCTCGAACGCCGCGACGCTGCCGTCCTCACGATCGATCTCGATCCGGGACCCGCGCGGGAGCGCGCCGAGCGGATAGAAGACCGCCGGGCCGGCCGCGGTGTCCACGTGTCCGGCGATCGACGCGGTGCCCTTTTGTCCGGGCGTGACGCCGCCCTGGTACCAGCCGGCCAGGTTGCGCTCGCCCTGCGCGGGCACCTCGATGCCGCCGTCCTTGTCCAGACCGACCCGCGCCAGCGGCGCAGAGATGCCCAGCGCCGGGATGCGGATCCGGGTCGGCGACGACGCGCGCATCGGCGCCGCCTCCGGCGTGGGCGCGGGCACCTCGGCGGCGCCCACCGGCCCCGCGCTCGCGCCCACCGGCCCCGGAGCCGCCCCGGTGATCGGCACGGCCGCCGCGGCGGGCGGGCGCGGCGGCGGCCGGTCGGCGTCGAACCCGGCGGACAGCAGACCGATGCCGCAGATCGCCAGCGCGCCGGTGGCCGCCGCCCAGACCAGGCGGCGGCCACTGCGTCGGTGCTGCCGATCCGCGGCGCCCTCGGGTGCCTCGGGTACGGAACGGGCCATCGGTCAGGCGGGGTTCGCGGCCCGACGGCGCAGCGCGACGAAGCCGGTGCCGGCCGCGCCCGCGAGCACCAGGCCACCCGCCGCCAGCAGCGCCGGGTCCGCCCCCTGGGTGCCGCCGAAGCCGGCCGTGGACGGCGCGGTCGGCGCGCCGCCCATCACGTGCAGGCTGCCGATCAGCTCCTGCCCCTCACCGCAGACCACCTTGACCTCGTAGTCGCCGGTGGCCACGTCCTTGATGGTCGCCTGACCCTTGAGCTCGTCGCCGGAACGGGTGAGCGTGACCGAGGACGTGAACGCCTCCGAGGTCGCGGTCGCGGTGTTCGCGGTGCAGTGCTTGTCGTCCGACAACAACACGGTGTCGCCGGGGCGACCGGAATCGGCCTGCATCGGCGTGGCGGCGAACGCCGCGCCTGCCGAACCGCATACAGTGAGACCGACGATCGTGCCGACGACGGCGAGACGGGCACAGCGCATTTCGTCCTCCAATGGACAGCCGGAACCCGAACCCGACAGACCGGGCTCAAGGGGGAGTTCCGCTACAAGGAACGTAAAAAGCCGCCGAATCGCCCGCCACCGCTCGCCGCCGAACGGTGGATCACGCCGAGCGTGGGGGTGGAACGCGCCCGGCGGGGGGTTTACCGCTCCCGCGCCGAGCCCGCGTCCAGCAGCCGGGCCGCCACCACCGCGATGTCGTCCTCCACGGGCGGCACCACCAGCCGGTCCAGGAGCGTGTCCACCAGCGACTCCAACGGCGCGTGCGACGCCAGCGGCACCGACGCCAGGCGGGCCAGCGACGCGTCGATGTCCTCGTCCCGACGCTCCACCAGGCCGTCGGTGTACAGGATCAGCACCCCGCCGGCCACGTCCGGCCGGATGTACGACGCATAACCCCCGCACCCGGTGCCCAGTGGCGGACCGGTCGGCAGGCGCAACAACCGGCTCGCTCCGTCCGGCGGGATCAGCAGCGGCGGCAGATGTCCGGCGTTGGCGAACGTGGAGATGCCCGCGCGCGGGTCGATCAGGACCAGCAGACACGTGGCCACCCGATCCAACTCCACCTCCTGGCTCATCCGATCGGCCTGGGCCAGGATCTCCTCCGGCGCCAACCCACCGGCCGCCAACACCCGCAGCAGCGCCCGATAGTGGCTCATGTCCACCGCCGCCTGCACGCCGTGCCCCATCACGTCGCCGACCGCGAGCAGCGTGCGCCCGTGCGGCAGCGCGATCGCGTCGAACCAGTCCCCGCCCACCTCCGCGCTGCGCCCGGCGGGCAGATACCGGGTGGCCAGTTCCACGTCCGGGTGCGGCACCTTGGGCCGGGACAACAACGCGCGCTGCAGGGCCAGCGCGACATCGTGCTCGCGCGAGTAGCGCCGCGCGTTGTCCACACACGTCGCCGCCCGGTACGCGAGGTCGCGGGCCATCTCCACGTCGTCCTCGGTGAACGGCGGCGAGGAGCCGGCCCGGATCAGGCTGAGGGAGCCGATGATCTCGCCGCGCGCGATCAACGGCACCATCAGCGCCGAGTGCAGGCCCGCCTTGCGGTACACCGCCACCCGCGACGCGTCCGGCGCGGTGGCCCGCAACCGGTCGTCGGGCGGCCGGTTGTCCACCACGGTGGCGCCGGTGCGCACCACACGCGCCACGTCGGCGCCCGGCTGATAGTCGATGTGCTCGCCGGGCCGGCCCAGCACGGCGCTGAGGTGGCGCAGCTTCGGGATCGACGTCCACGCGGCCCGGCGCAGCCGCACGGTGTCCGGCGCCGGGCGCGAGCGACCGCTGTCCTGGTCCGGGTCGGCCGGCTCCAAAAGTTCCACACCCACCACGTCCGCGAGCACCGGCACCAGCAGCTCGACCAGTTCGCGGCACGTGGTGTCGGTGTCCAGGGTGGTGCCGATCTCCAGCGCGGCCCGATCGAGCAGCGCGAGCCGACGGTGCGCCTGATCCAGGGCCAGTCGGGTGCGCCGCGACCGGGTCGTCTCCATCAGGATCCCGACCACGCCGAACACCCCGCCCTCGTCGTCGAGCCGGTGATACGCGGCATGCCACCAGCGTCTGCGCGGCAGACCGCGCACGGTGGTGACGCCGCTGATCGTGCTCTCGCGCGCGACCCCGTCGGCCAACACCGCGCGCAGCAGGTCCTCGGGCACCTCCAGGCCGGGAAAGCCCTCGGCGATCGACCGCCCCACCTGCTCGCTCGCGGGCCGACCGTCGATCGCGGACATCGCCGGATTGACGTACACGTGCCGCAACCGCGCGTCCAGGATGGCGATCGGCGCCTTGGTCTCGGCCAGGACCCGGTGGAACAGCCGCAGCCGGGCGCGCACCGACAACCGCGACTCGACGCCGAGCAGTCCGCCCACGTCGAACTCGTCGTCCGCCGGGTCGACATCCCTGTGCAAGCCACTCCCTCCTCGCCGCCACCGCCGCCGTCCACGCTCAGCCCGCGGGCACCCCCGACGGACCGGCGAGCGCGGCCGGGTCGAGGGGCGAGAAGCCGCACGCGCGCAGCGTGCCCGCGACGGCGGCGAAATCGGCGCCGGCCGCCACCGGCACCGCGGTGCGCACCCGCGGATCGGCGGCCCGCGCGAACGCCCCCAGCACGTCCCGGGCCCCGGTCTCCACGAACAGCTCGATCCCCCGCTCGCGCAACGTGGTCACCGCGTTGCGATAGCGCACCGGGTGCCGCAACTGTCCGACCACGCCGTCGCGCAACTCCCGCTCGTCGGCGTAATCGCGCCCGAGCAGCGGCGACAACACCGGATAGCGCGGAGGGTGGAACTCGACATCGGTACCGAGGCGACGCCACTCGGTCGCCGCCGACTCGCGCAACCGGTTGTGGAACAGGGTGCGCACGGTCAGCGGCTTCGAGGCCACCGCCCGCCGCTCGGCCAACGCGGCGAACGTCGCCAACGACTCGTCCGGGCCGGAGACGACCGTATGCTTCGCCGAGTTGTCACAGGCCAGATCGAGCCCCGGCAACTGCGCCGAACACAGCAGCTCCAGGGTGTGCCCCGGGGCCAGCCGCAGGGTGAGCAGTCCACCCGGATCGCAGGTGTACAGCGTGCACGCCGCGGCCCGCGCCAGGTACAACCGCGCCCCGTCGCCCGCGGTGAACACCCCGGCCGCGGCCAGCGCCGCCATCTCGCCCAGGCTGTGCCCGAGCAACACGTCGGGATGGACCCCGAAGTCGCCCTCCAACAACCGGAACGCGGCCAGCGCCCCCGCGTAGATGGCCAGATGCAGGGCCAACTCGTGCCGATCCATCAACTCGTGCGCGTCCGGCGCGTGGGGATCGACGAGCAGGCGCGACGGCGGCAGGGTGGCCCGGTCGCCCACCGCGTCGTCGACCTCGTCCAGGGTGTCGCGGACGGCGGGCCGATCCTGGAGCCGGCGCAACGCGCCCGGCACATAGGAGCCAACACCGGGCATGACGATCGCGGTACGTGGCACGCTCACGGAGACTCTCCCTTGGCTCGGTGGTCTCTGGCACCAGGAGACGATGCGCGGGCCTCGCGGCGACGGCTGCGCCGCGCGGCTCGCGGATCGCCCCCGCTCATGGCGGAAGCCCGGGCGCGCGGGTCGGGCGCGGTCCGGGTCGGGCGGTTGGGGACGGGGCCGTGGGCGGCGGGTCGGGAATGAAGACGGCCCAGGGTTCCAGGAGAGTCGAGCCGGCCCATGCCCGCAACCGCGCCCCACGCCGCGACCACCCCGGGCCCGGCCGCACACACGCCGGCCCACCGGGCCCGAGCCGGCTCCGGGCGGCCCGCGTCGGCCGTTCGGCCGTATGCCATCCGGGTGGCCCCGACCGTGAGCCGGCCGCCGATTCGAGGGGAGAGCGCCGCCCGCCCGCCGCCCACGCGCACCCGGATCGTTGGGCCGAACGTGATCACCCGCGGCCGGGCACTCGCCGCCGTCGCCGCCGCCACCCTCGCCGGAGCCGGCGAGGGTGGATCCGGGAGCCGGGAGCCCCGCGCGGCGAGGGCACCCCTATGCTGACCACGCCACGACCCGGGCATCCGGCCCGGCTGCGCACATACGCGAGGGGTTCGGATGAGGGTCGGCGTCATCGGTTTGGGCGACATCGCGGAGAAGGCCTACCTGCCCGTCCTGTCGACGCTGCCGGACCTCGACCTGCGGCTGCACACCCGTACGCCCGAGACGCTGCGCCGGATCGCCGCCGCGTACCGCGTGCCCGCCGAGCACTGCCACGCCGACCTCGACGGGCTGCTCGACGAGGGGCTGGACGCGGCCTTCGTCCACGCCGCCACCTCCGCGCACCCGGCGCTGGTGACCCGGCTGCTGGAGGCGGGCGTGCCCACGTTCGTGGACAAGCCGCTGGCGTACACCCTGGCCGACAGCGCGCGCCTGCTGGAGTTGTCCCGCGAGCGCGGCGTCGGCCTGATGGTCGGCTTCAACCGTCGCCATGTGCCGGCCTACGCGGCGAGCCGGGAGTTGCCGCGCGATCTGATCGTGGTGCGGCGCAACCGGGTCGACACCGCGCGCGAGGTGCGCACCGTCGTCTTCGACGACCTGATCCACGTGGTCGACACGCTGCGCTTCCTCGCACCGGGCACGATCGAGCACGTCGACGTGCGGGCGCGGGTCGTGGACGGGCTGGCGCAACACTTCGTCCTGCACCTGTCCGGCGCGGGGTTCAGCGCGATCGGCACGCTCAACCTCCGCAGCGGGTCGAACGAGGAGATCCTGGAGGTCTCCGGCCGGGACACGATGCGCGAGGTGTACAACCTGGCCGACGTGGTCGACCACGACCGCGGCCTGCCGACGGCCCGGCGGCGCGGCGACTGGACGCCGATCGCCCGGCAACGCGGCATCGAGCAGCTCGTGCTGTCCTTCGTGGACGCCGTCCGCACCGGCGCCTTCCCCGACCTCGACGACGTGCTGCGCACCCACGAGATGTGCGAACTGGTGGTCACCGAGGTGGAGAAGCACAACGCCTGAGCCGGCCGGCCATCACCGCGTCGCGTGATCCGCTCGGGCGATCGCCGCCCGCAACACGGCCGCCGTGTCCGTGTGGGAGCCGATCTCGGCCCAATGCAGCGGGGTGTGTCCGGTGCCGTGGTCCTCGCGCAGCCGGGGGTCCGCGCCGTGGGCGAGGAGTTCGCGGACGGTCTCGGTGTGCCCCCAACAGGCCGCCGCGCACAGCGGGGTGCCCTCGGTGCCGTGTCCGCTCTCGGTGTCGGGCGCGGCGCCCGCCCGGAGCAGGAGCGCCACCACGTCCGCGGCGCCGTGCACCGAGGCGGCGTACAGGGGTGTGGTGCCGTACCGGTCGGCTCGCTCCGGATCGGCGCCCGCCCGCAACGCGGCGGCCGCCGCCGCGAACCGGCCCAGTCCGGCGGCGGCCACCAGCCGAGCCGACAGTCGTTTGCGCTCGCGATTGTTCACGCCGGCGAGGGTAGCGGGGCGACCACGACCGAGGGCGACGATTTTCCGGGTCGCCGGTGGGGCCGGGGTCGGGTCGGTGCTATGCGCGGTGTCGGGCGGCGGCCCTGGTGCTCTCCTGCACCCACGCGACCTCGTAGTCGCGATCGAGACGGTTCTGCTCGTTCTCGGAGAGGTGGTCCAGGGCGGGGCGCAGGTCGCGTTGCTCGTGCAGGAGCAGGCCGTCCATCGCGGACGCCGCGTCCTGCGCCTCGTCGTGGAAACCCGGGCCCTCCGGGCCGATTCGCGCGGCCGAGTCGAGGAACGCCTCGATCCGGCGACCCTGCGCGATCGCGGCGTCGATGTATCCGGCGCGTTGCTCGTCGGCGTTGCGGACCGCCGGGTACAACACCCGCTCCTTGGTCGCGAGGGTCGCCCGGATCGCGGCGTCGGCCTCGGCGAAGAGCGCGACGGTGCTCTGCGGGGTGGCCCGCCACCGGCGGATCAGCTCACGGAGGTTGCGGTTGTCCAGCACGGTTGTCTCCTCGCACGTCGACTCGGCCGCACCCGCCCGCCCCGGGCGGACCGGGCGGACCGGCGGGCATCACATCGGGGACAGGTGCCCTTTTCGGTCGGGATCATCCCTGGATCGGCCGGACGCGGGGCCCTCGGGCACGGGTTCGTGGACGGCGGGGACGTTTCCGACCGGCTCGGCGAGCCGGCATGGTGTGGCGGGTGACTCAGCCAACGCACACGCGCCGCGCCGCCCGGTCCCTCGTCGCCACCGTCGCCGTCGCGGCCGTGCTGGGGGTGGCCGGGTGCTCGTCGGACGACCCGGTGAAGTTCAAGGACGGCGACCACACCAAGCCGGTGGACGAGGCATCCGGCCGGGACTTCGCCGAGGCCCGGCTGGTTCCGGAACGTGCCCTGGACGAGCGGCAGTTGGCCGCCTCGGCGGAGACCGTCCGCAAACGGGCGAGCGCGGGGCGGCTGCCGGTGAAGTCGGTGACCGTGCGGGACGGCGCGCTGGTGGTGCGGGTCGCGGTGAAGCCGTCCGGGGACGACACCCGGCAGCGACTCGCGGCGATCGCGCACACCGGACAGTTGAGCGTGCGCGCCGTGACGGCCGCGACGCCGTACCCGTCCGCGGCCGGGGGGCCGGGCGGTACGGCGGCGCCCTCGGGCGGGCCGGAGTGCGGCGATCCGGCGGTGCCGCGCGTGGACGATCCCGCCGTGCCGCTCGTGGCGTGCGACGACAAGGCGACGGAGAAGCTCACGTTGGCGCCCGCCGTGATCACCGGGACCGATGTGGCGAAGGCGGAGGCCAAGGCGTCGTCCCAGGGCTCGGGTGGTTGGGAGATACAGCTCGAATGGACGCAGAAGGGTCAGGCCGCCTTCACCACGCTCACCACCGACGCGGCCGGGCGCGAAGAGCCCGCCAACCGGGTCGCGATCGTGTGGGACGGTCGCGTGCTGGTCGCGCCGACGGTGCGATCCGCTATCCCCGGGGCCGCGGTGATCTCCGGCACCTACACGGAGGCGGATGCCCGGCAACTGGCCGGGACCATCGGCTCGGGCATGTTGCCGGCGGGGTTCAGGGTCGAGTCGTTCGAGCCGGGGCGCTGAGGGGTCCGGATTCCCGGGCGAGTGGACGCGGCTGCTCCTCGTGTGCGGCCATCGCGTCGGCGATCCGGTCCCGCATCGGGCGGCGGTCCAGGGCGGTCAGTGCCTCGTCGATCAACCGGCTGAGCGGGTACGGGAGTTCGGCCTCCAGGGCGCGGGCGGCGGTGGTGGTGGCGGTCCATTCGGCGTCCAGGACGGGCAGCAGGCGTTCGGCCTCGGGGGTGGCGGTGACGATGCGTTGGCGGGCGTCGGCGCCGGGGGAGAGGGTGACCAGGCCGGCCTTGGCCATGTGCGCCACGGTCTGGCTCGCGGCCGAGTGGGTGACGCCGATCGCGGCGGCCAGGTCGCGGATCGAGGCGGGCCCGTGCGCGGTCAGGACCCGGACGACGGGTGTGTAACGCGGGCGGAATCCGGCCAGGCCGAGGTCGGCGTAGGCCGCGCCGACGCCCGCGTCGAGCACGTCGAGCAGGTGCCGCAGCCTGGTCCCGAGCAGTTCGGGGCCGGAGGACGGGCGCGGGCCGGGGGTCGCTCCGACGGGCGGCGTCGGGGGTGGCGGGGTCATGACGGTAAATATAACAGCGCTGTTGTATTAGAGTCGGCCCCTGCGCGCGCACCTCTTCGACCGAAGAACCACTCGTGAAAGGTGGGACGGCCGTGACCGTTCGATATCCGCCGATCGAGCCCTACGAGCACGGGATGCTCGACGTCGGGGACGGCAACCGCGTCTACTGGGAGAGTTGCGGCGACCCCGCCGGCAAGCCCGCGCTCGTCGTGCACGGCGGTCCGGGGTCGGGCTGTTCGACGGGGGTACGGCAACTGTTCGACCCGAGTCGCTACCGCGTCGTGCTCTTCGACCAGCGCGGGTGCGGGCGCAGCACGCCGCACGCGAGCGATCCGCACACCGACATGCGGCACAACACCACCGATCATCTGCTCGCCGACATCGAGCGGCTGCGCGAACACCTGGGCGTGGAACGCTGGTTGTTGTACGGCGGCTCGTGGGGGTCGACGCTGATCCTGGCGTACGCGCAGCGCCATCCCGAGCGGGTGTCCGAGATCGTCATCCCGGCCGTCACCACCACCCGTCGGGTCGAGATCGACTGGCTGTATCGCGGGGTCGGGCGTTTCCTGCCCGCCGAGTGGGAGCGTTTTCGGGACGTGGTGCCCGAGGCGGAGCGCGACGACCCGGTGGCGGCCTATGCCCGCCTTGTGGAGCACCCGGATCCGGCGGTGCGCGAGCACGCGGTGCGGGAGTGGTGCGCGTGGGAGGACGCGGTGGTCGGGGGCGAACCGAACGGCCGGCCCGGCGCGTACGGCGGCCGTCCACCGGCGGCCCGCACGGCGCTGGTCCGGATCGCCGCGCACTACTTCTCGCACGGCGCGTGGTTGCCCGAAGGTGTCCTGATCCGCGAAGCCGGCCGCCTCGCGGGCATCCCGGGCGTACTGATCCACGGTCGCCTCGACCTGAGCAGCCCGCTCGACACCGCCTGGCACCTGTCCCGAGCGTGGCCGGATGCCACGCTGGAGGTCATCGACGACGCCGGCCACCTGGGCAGCGACACGATGGGCGCCACGATCCTGTCCGCCCTCGACCGCTTCGCCACGACCTGACCCCCGCCCGAGCCGACCTCCGCGAAAGGCGGTGGCGGGTCCGCGGTGGGATCGGCATGCTGGGCGAATGTTGATCAGGGAAGCGGGAAGCGACGACTGGCCGGCGATCTGGCCGTTCTTCCACGAGATCGTCGCGGCCGGGGAGACGTTCACCTATCCGCTCGATCTGGGGATGGACCAAGGCCGCGAGTGGTGGCTGCCGGCCCCGCCGTCGCGCGCGGTGGTCGCGGTGGACGAGGCCGAAGTGGTGCTCGGTACCGCGAAGATGAATCGCAACCACATGGGCAACGGGTCGCACATCGCCAGTGCGAGCTACATGGTCGACCCCGCGCACTCGGGGCGGGGGGTCGGCCGGGCGTTGTGCGAGTACACCATCGAGTGGGCCCGGGCGCAGGGCTACCGGGCGATGCAGTTCAACGCGGTCGTGGCGACGAACGAGCACGCGGTGCGGCTGTACCGCAGCCTCGGCTTCGAGGTGATCGGCACCCTGCCGGAGGGGTTCGACCACCCGAAGCACGGCTACGTCGGGCTGCACATCATGCACTTGGCACTTTGACTTCGAGTTCAGTCGATGCCGAAGGCGCCGCGCAGGTAGGTCAGGTTCAGGCCGTCCTGGTAGGCGCCGCCGCCCTCGTGGCCGTTGAACGTATGCACCTCCATGCGCTTGTCCGCCGCGTAGTGGTGGTAGGCGGCGAACACCGTGGAGGGCGGGCACGTGGTGTCCATCAGCGCCACGCTGAACCGCGCCGGGGCGCTCGCGCGGGCGCCGTGGTTGACCGCGTCGAAGTAGTCGAGGGTGCGGAACACCCGGTCGACGCGGTCCCGGTGTACGGCGAGGTAGCGGGCCAGTTCGCCGTAGGGACCCGTCGCGGCGATCTCCGCGCCGCGGCGGAAGTGGCACAGGAACGGTACGTCGGCCACCACCGCGGTCAGGTCGGGCACCAGGCCGGCGACCGTGAGGGCCAGGCCGCCGCCCTGGCTCGCGCCGAGCGCGGCGATCCGGGTCGGGTCGACGGCCGGATGGCTGCGGGCGACGGCGATCGCCCGGACCGCGTCGACGGCGACCCGGCGGTAGTAGTACCGATCAGGGTCGGTGACGCCCCGGGTCAAAAAGCCCGGGTGGGTGGAGCCGTCGCCCGCGGGCGCGTCGTCCCCGGTGGCGCCGGCGCGCCAACTGCCGCCCTGGCCGCGCACGTCGATCACGAGGTGGGCGAACCCGGCCACCGCGTAGAGCAGTTGCTCGTGCGGCAGGCCCCGGCCGCCGCCGTATCCGGGGAACTCCACCACACACGGCAGGGGTCCGTCCCGACGCACGGGCAGTACCAGCCAACCGTGCACCCGTTGGCCGCCGTGACCCGCGAACGAGACGTCGTACACCTCGACTCCGGTCAGCGGACCGACCTCGGGCGTGAACGTCGGGTCGAGGGGGTGGGCGTCGGCCTCGTCGAGCGTACGGGTCCAAAAGGCGTCGAAGTCCGCCGGTTCGCATCGTTCCGGATGAAATCGCTGCAACTCCGGCAGTGACAGGTCGCTCAGGGGCATGGCGGGTTCCTCTCCGAGGGGCGGCTCTGATCGGCATTGTCGAGGCCGGCGGATCGTGGTGATCATCCGGGGCGTGGCGCCGACCGAACGGGTGCCCGATCCAGGGGTGTTCCCTGAGGAGTAGGGGGCCGTGGACGTAGGTTCCCGGCACTACTTTTGTCGTCCCACTGCGTCGTCGGGAGTAGTACCCCTAGGGGAGAGTCCTCCCCAAGCAGTAACAGCAGTACCTACACACGACTGATTCACCGGTGCTTTCGGACCTCTAGATTTGTCGAGTAGAAGACGACGACCAGTCGACAAAGAGGAACCAGGGGACTCATGAGCGCCGCAGGGAAGTCGGGGACCGTGGCCGCGTTCGTGCGCTTCGTCGTCTGCGGCGGTGGCACCGGACTCGCGTCGAGCGCCGCGCTCGTGGCCCTCACGGGGCACCTCTCCATAGCCGTCGCCAACGCCCTGGTGACCGTGGTCTTCACGCTCCTGGCGACCGAGTTGCACAGCCGGTTCACCTTCGGCGCGGGTCGGGCGCGGGGCCGACTGCACGTCCAGGCCGCGCTGTCCGCGCTGGTGTGCTACCTGTTCACCACCGGGGCGATGCTCGCGCTGCACGCGGCGCAGTCGTCGCCCGGCGTGGTCAAGGAGCAGGCGGTCTATCTGACCGCTTCCGGGATCGCCGGGATCGCTCGGTTCCTCTTCCTGCGCTTCGTTGTTCGGGTTCGGGCGCGGTCGAACGCGGCGGAGGCGGAGACGGGGATCGGGGCCGGAGTGAAGACGGAGACGGCGGTGGAGGTGCGGGTCGGCGGCGCGGCGGCGGAGGCCGGTGTGCCCGTGGGTGCCGGTGCCGCCGTGGGCGAGTCCGTGACCGGGCTCGCCGCCGCGTCCGTGCCCGCGCCGGCGTCCGTGCCCGCGCCCGTGTTCGGGCCCCCGCAGCCGGTGTTCGTGCGCGCCCCCGCGTCCGCGTCCGCCTCCCGTTCCGCGTCGGATGTGGTGTCCGCTCTGCTGTCCGCTCCCGCCTTCGTGCCCACGGCGTCCGCGCCGGAGTCGTCCGGGTGGGGTTCGGGACGAGTGTTCGAGTCGCTTCTGATTCTTCCTGCGTGCGATGGCTGGGTCGCGCCCACGCGCGCGGCCGTGGTCGCGACGGCGTAGGCGTCACACCTTCGACAGGAGTCCGTGGATGACCCGCGCCGCCGCCGAACACTACGAGCGAATCCTGGCCGCCAACTACACCTGGACACTGGGTGGGGACCTGGTACCGATCGCCGCCGGGCAGGGCGAGTTGCTGACCGGACTGGGCGTCGCCCCGACGGCGACGTCCGCGTTGGCCGTGGATCTGGGCTGTGGGCCCGGCAACCAGAGCCTGGCTCTGGCCGGTCTCGGCTTCGGTCGGGTCCTGGCGGTCGACACCAGCCGGATCCTGCTGGCCGAACTGGCGCGACACGCGGCCGAGTTGCCCGCGATCGAGCCGGTGTACGGGGACATCCGCAAGGTGTTGCCCGAGTTGACCGCGCCGGGCGAGGCCGCGGCCGTGGTCTGCATGGGCGACACGCTCACCCACCTGTCGACGAAGGACGACGTGAGCGCGCTGCTCGTCGAGATCGCCCAGGCCCTCGCCACCGGGGGACGCCTGGTCGTCACCTACCGCGACCTGACCGAAACCCTGCATGGAATCGACCGGTTCATCCCGATACGGAGTACGGACGATCGGGTGTTCACCTGCTTTCTCGAATACCCGGACGACGACACGGTCCTGGTCCACGATCTGCTGCACGTCCACGACGGCACCGGCTGGACCCAGCACGTCGGCAGTTACCCGAAGTTGCGGATCGCCCCGACCTGGCTCGCCGAGCGCTGCCGGGACGTCGGGCTGACGGTCGAGCACAACCGCCCGGGCGCGCGGGGCCTACAGGTCCTGGCGGCGCGCAAGGGCTGAGGTGGGGGCGGGGTCGGCGGGTGTGCGTCGGCGGGTGTGCGTCGGCGGGTGTGCGTCGGTGGGTGTGCGTCGGTGGGTGTTCCCGCAGGTCGGCGCGGCTGGAAATCGGATGCGGGCGGTCTTCGGTCGTGATACTCCAGGCTCCCATGGGAGATCTCGAAACCGCACGACTCGTACTGCACCCGTTGACCGTCGCCGAGACGGAGCGGGTGGTGGCCGGTGAGCCGGCCGCCGACGACCGATGGGAGGTCGGCTATCCGACGGCCGGGGACGTGGCCGGCGGTGGCCGGTTTCTGCGTACCTGCGCGACCGTCGGGGATCCGGGGGCCTTCGGCAACTACGAGATCCGCCGCCGGGAGGACGGCATGGCGGTCGGTGGTATCGGCTTCCACGGCGTGCCGGACGAAAGCGGCACGGTCACGATCGGCTACGGCCTGATCGAGGCGGTCCGGGGGCGCGGCTATGCCACCGAGGCCCTGCGTGAACTGCTGAGCTTCGCCCGAGCCGCGGGCGTGACCCGGGTCGTCGGGGACACCGCGCACGACAACGTCGCGTCGCAGCGCGTGATGGCGGCGGTGGGGATGCGGCTCGTCAAGGAGGAGGCCGGGCTCAAGCACTACACGATCGAGTGGTCGCCGGGCGCCGACGGCGCGGAGCCGGCGGCCGATGCCCCGGTGCGGGTCAGGCGCCCGTGACGGCGGTTCTCCGGTAGGCGTCGGGGGTCTGGCCGGTCCAGCGCTGGAAGGCGCGGCGCAGGGCGCGGGCGTCGGTGTAGCCCAGCCGCCCGGCTA
The DNA here is from genome assembly GCF_042793325.1 of Embleya sp. NPDC056575. NCBI lineage: Bacteria > Bacillati > Actinomycetota > Actinomycetes > Kitasatosporales > Streptomycetaceae > Embleya > Embleya sp. NPDC056575. The sequence goes on along the minus strand of NZ_JBHTVA010000083.1, from coordinate 1,064 downwards.
TCGACTGGACCGGCAGCTCCGTATCGCGCAGCAGCGTGGCGGCGTGCTCGTGCCGCACCGATTCGATCTCGTCCCGCCAGGTGGTCTCCAATTCGCTCAGCCGGCGCTGGAGGGTGCGCGGACTCATCGCCATCCGGTGGGCGACCATCTCCAGGCTCAGTTCCTCGCCGCCGAGGGAGCCGGCCAATACCGATCGGAACCTGCCGTGCCACCCGGCCGCCGGGCGGGCGTTCTCCAGCAGGTTGTCCGCGTATCGGCGCAGGATCAGCCCGAGTTCGTCGTCGCCGGGGCGGGCCGGGCGCGGGCGTTCGGCGTCCATGTCGAGGAAGGTCATCGAGTTCGTTCGGGCGCCGAAGTCGATGGCGCGCGTGCCGAACGCCTCGATCAGATGCCGGTGGTTCTTCGGGGCTTCGTGCGCGAGGGCGACGTGTACGGGGACCACGCCCGGGCCGCGGGCGTCGCGCGCCCGCTTGAGCATGACCGCCATCGCGAATTCGTCGATCGCGGTGACCGCGGCCGGCGAGTAGTTCGCGATGCCGTAGGTGACGGTGAGGCGTCGATCGTCCTCGACCACGGTCATCTCGACCACCGGGTCGGACATCGTCGACACGTAGCGCGCGGCGTCGCGGCAGCCGTCGGCGAACGAGCCGGCGGAGGTGAACAGGTAGTCCCACACGTGCAGCCGACCCAGTGTGGCGCTCTTCGCGGCCCGGACGGCGACGTCGGGCGGGCCGGTGGCGACGGCCAGCTCCCAGGTCCGGACCACGCTGGCGGTGGGCACCCGCAACAAGGGGTTCGCCAGCGTCTCCGGCTCGAAGCCCGGCAGATGCGCGAGTTCGCTCAGCGCCACCCCGGCTTCCAGGGCAGCGTCTCGCACCACGCGCGCCGCGTGCGAGGAAAGCGTGTACTCGATCACTGCCGGAGCATATCCGCACGGTCGGCCGCAATGGGGATGTGGGATCTGTCGTCCTCGGTCCCCATGTCGACGTGAAGTGTCCCCCGGTGGGTCGTCGTGTCCCCGGGCGGGCCTCGGCGGCGGAGAGTGGTGTTCCACAGGTGCGAAA
>NZ_JBHTVA010000082.1:0-44105 GCF_042793325.1 Embleya sp. NPDC056575 | reverse complement strand
TCGCCGATCACGCCGAGGGCGCCGTATTCGGCGTCGACCAGGGACACCGCCGACTCGACGATGCGGCGGAGCACGGTCTCCAGGTCCAGATCGCTACCCACGGACAGCACGGCCTCCAGCAGTCCGTTGACCCGGTCCCGGGTCGAACGCACCACCTCCACGTGCGCCTGGAGCTCGTCCAACAACTCGTCGAGACGCATCCGCGGCAATGCCGGTCGCTGATCCGACGCCACAACCCCTCCAGAGGATCGAAGACCGTCGAAACGGCTCTCGCGTCCATCGTGTCAAACCACGTCGCACGCGTCTCCTGTTCGCGGCATGGAAGAGTCGCGATTTCGGTCGACGACACCCCGAACAGGGCCGGTCGGCCCTGGCGAAGACCTCGTGACAGGGCCGGGAGACCCTGTGCGCACCGGCGGGGGCGGCGCAGGGTGGGGGTGTACCTCTCGTCGAGGAGGAACCCATGGACACGGCGGAGCGGACCGCGGACCACGTCCGGCATGACCTCACGGTCACCGTCGGTGCCGCGCCGGACGGCGAAGTCCGCAGCCCGATCCCAGTGGCCACACACGTGACAGGAGTAACGCCATGACCGAGACGACGCAGTCCATCCCGGAAACGAGTCCGCGCATTCCGACCGTGCGCGAGGTGATGCACGGCCCGGTGGTCTCGGTGGCTGCCGAGGACACGTTGTGGGCGGTGATGGACAACATGATCACCACTCGGCTGCACCACGTCGGCGTCGTCGACGGCGATCGGGCCCTGGGCCTGATCAGCGACCGCGACCTCGCCGCCGTCTGGACCCTGGACCCGCTGGGCCTCAAGCGGCACACCGCCGGACGCGTCGTCGCCGACACCGCAACGACCTTCGTCTCTCCCGACACCGACGTGGTGACGGCGGGCGAGCAGTTGCTCAGGCACCGCCGCGACGCGCTGCTCGTCGTCGAGGCGGGCGGCGCGGCGCTCGGGATTCTCACCGACCGTGACCTGCTGACCGTTCTCCTGGGGCTGCACCGCCCGATACGGTGACGGTGTGACAGGCACGGGCGTCCACGACGTCCGACAATGGAGTTACGTGTGATCTCGGGAGGAGGGCCGTGTCGACATCGCCCATCCGTGTGTTCCTGCTGGACGACCACGAGGTGGTTCGCAGGGGGCTGGCCGACCTGCTCGGTGGTGAACCCGACATCGAGGTCGTCGGCGAGTCGGGCTCGGCCGCCGAAGCGGCCCGGCGCATCCCGGCGCTGCGGCCGGACGTCGCGATTCTCGACGGGCGCCTGCCGGACGGCAGCGGTATCGACGTGTGCCGCGAGGTGCGTTCGCGCTTCCCCGAGATCAACGCGTTGATCCTGACCTCGTACGACGACGAGGACGCGCTGTTCGCGGCGATCATGGCCGGCGCGGCGGGATACGTGCTCAAGCAGATCCGCGGCCGGGACCTGATCGCCGCCGTGCGGGCGGTCGCCGCCGGACAGTCGCTGCTCGACCCGGCGGTGACCACGCGCGTCCTGGAACGCGTACGTCAGGGACCGGCCGCGGAGCCGGGGCCGACCGGGCTCAGCGAACGGGAACAACAGGTCCTGGAGCACATCGCCCAGGGGCAGACCAACCGCGAGATCGCCGAAAGCCTCGGCCTGGCGGAGAAGACGGTCAAGAACTACGTCTCGGCGGTCCTGAACAAACTCGGCCTCGAACGCCGCGTCCAGGCCGCCGTGTACATGACCGAGTTGCACCAGGGCAACGAGCGAAACCGGACCTGAGACCGGCGGTCGCGACGCGGGCACCCCGATGTCCCCCGGGCCGACGGCGACCCGAGGGACGTCGGTCGCTCAGTGTGTGGGCTTTTGAGCGAGACGGTGAGTGACCTTCTCGACGCCGTCGACGGCCGCGCACAGCCGTACCACGACGTCGACGAGGGTGGGATGGTCGATGTCGCCCGTGAGGTGTACGACGGCGTCGTGGACCTCGACCCCGATCGTGCCGGGATCCAGGCACAGCGCCTCGCCGAGGACCTCGCGCTCGATCTCCGCGCGGATCTCCGCGTCCGAGCGCACGAGGGCGCCCAGCAGGTCGCCTCGGCTGACGATGCCCACCAGCCGCCCGGACCGGTCCACCACCGGCAGGCGCTTGACGCGGTGGCGCTCCATCAGCCGCGCCGCCCACCGGGTACTCGAGGTCGGTGTCACGGTGATCACCGGGGTCGTCATCAGCCCCCGGGCGGTGAACCTTTCGTCGGATGTCGGCATGTCGAATCCCCGGCCCGGAACCCGCCCTCTCGGCGGGATCTCCGGGCCGGCCACGTGCGCGTGCAGCAGGTCTGCCTCCGAGACGATGCCCAGCAGCCGGTGGGCGTCGTCGACCACCGGAAGCGCACTGACCTGCCAGGCCTCCAGAACCCCCGCGATGTCGTGGAAGCGGGCTCCGGAGCCGACGGTGACCACGTCACGCGTCATGACGTCTTCGATCGTGCCGTGTGTCATGGCGTGCCTCCCGACGCGGGCGCTTGCGGAACGGGCTGCGCGGGGACGGTGTCGGCCCACGCCCGGATCTCGGCCATCGGGCCGACGCGCGCGTGCGGACCGCGCCCGCGCGGGCGCCCTCCGATGCGGTGGGCGATTGCCCGCGTGCTCCCGTGCGTGCTCGCGTGCGCGATGAGGACGTTCACGGTGTCACCTCCCTGGGACGTCCTCAGCCTGCGACCGCCGGCGCGAGCGGGACAGGGCCGCGCTGCCCGGTGACCAGGGCCGTTCGGCCCGGATGTACGCCCCCTTTCGGTTCACCACCCACCGCACGCCACCCGGAGTGGGCCGGCGTGCGGTGGCTCGGACGAGGGGTGCGCTCCGGCACTGACGAGCCATCTGCGGAGCGACCTTCGGCCCTTTCGCGGGTCGTGCGCCGGCGGGCAGGCTGTGCCGCGACCCAGGGGAGGGATCATGTGTCGACGGGGGCTGAAGATCGTGGTGACCGAGTCGCATACGGGCGGCTGCGGGCAGGTCGTGAGCGAGTTGACGGCGGCCGGGCACACGGTGTCACGCTGTCACGACGGACCGGCACCCGGTCCCGAAGCGCCGTGTGTGGCGTGGGCGGCGGGTGGTGAATGTCCGCTGCTCGCTCCGGATGTCGACGTCGTCGTGGATGTGCGTACCGGGGCGGGACCGCGGACGGCGCGTGAGCAGGGTGCGATGTGCGCGCTCGTGGCCGGTGTTCCGCTGGTGGTCTGCGGGCCCGTCGACGCCCTCGACGGGTCCGGGACGCTGTCGCGTGCGGACGTGGTGTGTGGGCGGGCGGATGTCGAGGCCGCCTGTCACCGCGCGTTCTCCCCGGTCGGGCCCACCGCGCACCGAGTGGTGGCGCGTGCGGTGTCCCGCGCGCTCGCCGGGGTGGCCGCGCCCGGCGACGTGCAGGTCGATCTGACGACGCGCGAGAGCGTGGTGTTGGCCGACATCACGGTCGGCGCCTCTCCGACGGCCACCGCGTTCCGTCGTGTCCGTGGCGCTGTTCGGATGGCCCTGGCCCCCTTCACGCCGGGCTGGCCGTACATCCCGGTGACGCTGTATCACCGCACACCGGGATCCCGGCGCGGGTGACCCGGTCGAATGTCCGGCAAGTCCCTTCGGGCCGATGGATTTCCGGGCGCACGGGTCCAACGGCCCTGCCGGACCCGTTCCCGATGCGGAACCGTCGGGGAGGCAACACCCCACCTACGGAGGCGCGGATGGACGACGAAACGGCGGGCACACACCACCCCGACCACCTTGTCCTGGCGGTCGGCGTACGGCGGCGGCGACGCGGCCTCGGGCTCACCGTGCGGCAACTCGCGCGCCGTACGGACCTGTCGGTGGACTGGCTCGAACACTTGGAGGAGGGGTCCGCGCCGGTGTCGTTCGCGGCGCTCACGGGTTTGGCGGCGGCACTGGGTACCAGCGCCGAACACCTGTTGCGCGGCATCGCGGAGGTACCACCCGCACCGGAACCGGCACCCGCGTCCCCTCCCGCGCCCGAGACCCGGGAGCTGGTCGTGATGACCGAGGAGGAGTGCCGGGCCCGACTGTTCCTGCACGACGTCGGGCGTGTTGCCCCGGCCTTGACCCGGGAACCGTTCGTGCTGCCGGTCGACTATTTGATGGACGGCACGGATGTGCTCTATCGCAGCGCGGTGGGTTCGCGGCCCGCCGATCTGGTCGGGCGGGTGGCCTTCGAGGTGGACGAGCTGATTCGGATCGCCCGGTTGGGGTGGAGCGTGCTCGTGATCGGCGACGCCGAGCCCGTGACCGATCCGGCCGAGACGGCCCGGTTGACGACGGCGGAGGCCCGTACCTGGTCCGAAGGCGTCCCGGAGGTGTGGACCCGGGTCCGTCCGAGGGATGTCACCGGTCGCAGGTTGCGTCCCCGGATGGGTGACGCCTGAACCCGTGCGAGTCTCGATTGCCGAGAGTGCGCCGCGGACGCGATCCCCGTGTCCGCGCATCGAATGCGGATCAATCGCGAGGGAGTACACATGACGAGCCCCGATCGAGTCCTTGTCGTCAACGCCGGGTCGTCGACGGTGAAGCTGTCGGTACTCGACGCGCACGACACCGTCGTGTGCGCGTCGACCATCGAGTGCCCCGACGTGATCCCGGACGGGGCGGTTACCGGATTTCTGCGCGATGCCGGACCCGTCGACGCCGTCGGACACCGGGTGGTGCACGGCGCGGCGGAGTTCACCGGTGCGACCCGGCTCGATCCGTCGGTGTTCGCGCGGATCGCCGGCCTCGCGCCGCTGGCGCCGCTGCATCAGGGGCGGGCGCTCGCGGGGATCGACGCGGTTCGTCGCGCGCTGCCGGGCGTGCCGGCGGTCGCCTGCTTCGACACCGCGTTCCACCGCACGCTGCCGGCGGAGGCGAGTACGTACGCCCTGCCGGAGGGCTGGCGCACGAAGTGGGGGCTGCGCCGGTACGGCTTCCACGGCCTGTCCCACGCGTACGCCGCCCGGCGTGCCCGCGAACTGGCGGGCGCGGACCCGGAGTCGGCGCGGGTGGTGAGTTGCCACCTGGGCGCGGGGGCCTCGCTGGCCGCCGTACGCGGCGGCGAGTCGGTCGACACGACCATGGGATTCACCCCGGCCGAGGGGTTGGTCATGGCGACCCGGGCGGGTGACGTCGACCCGGGCCTGATCCTGTGGCTCCAGCGCCAGGGCGTCACCGTGGAAGACCTCGAACAGGCGCTGGAACACGGCGGAGGCATGGCGGCGTTGGCCGGACACGGCGGGGACATGCGGGCCATCCGCGCCGCGGCCGAGGCCGGCGATCGGCGCGCCGCGATCGCCCGCCGGATCTACGCCTACCGACTCCGGACGAAGATCGCCGCCATGGCCGCCGCGATGGGCGGCTTGGACGTACTCGCCTTCACCGGCGGAGTCGGCGAACACGACGACGCCATCCGGGCCGACGCCGTTCGCGAACTCGCCTTCCTGGGCGTGCGCCTGGACCCGCGCGCCAACGCCGAGGCGCGCGGCGACGCCGACGTGGGCGCCGCGGGCGGCTCGGTCCGCACGCTCGTGGTCACCGCCCGCGAGGACGTCGAGATCGCCCACGAGACACGTTCACTCGTCGCCTCCGGAAAGGGCACGTGACGTCTCTCGGCGAACCGGCTCGACACCCCCCCAGGAGCCGGGCCGTTCGGCAGGGTCGGTCGGGCCGTCCGCCCCTGCCCGGCGCGGTGGGGGGCGGCCAGTGTGTGAGGTGTCGAGACCGAGTCGATCGAGTCCATCGAGAGGCCACCATGACGACCACCACCACATCCCCCTCGGATGTCGACCTCGCGCCCTGGCGCGACTTCCGCTCCGGGGCCTGGCAACACGGAGTCGACGTCCGCGACTTCATCCACACCAACCACATGCCCTACACCGGGGACGCGGACTTCCTGTGCGACGCCACCGCGCGCACACGCGCGGTGTGGGAGCGGGTGTCCGCGCTGTTCCCCGAGGAGCGCCGCAAGGGCGTGTTGGACGTGGACACCGCGACGCCGTCCACGATCACCTCGCACGCCCCCGGCTGGATCGACCGCGACCGGGAGTTGATCGTCGGCCTGCAGACCGACGCCCCGCTCAAGCGGGCGATCATGCCGGGCGGCGGGCTGCGCATGGTCGAGAGTGGCCTGCGCGCCTACGGCTACGAGATGGACCCGTTCGTGCGCGCGGTGTTCGGTACCTACCGCAAGACCCACAACGACGCCGTCTTCGACGCGTACACCCCCGAGATCCTGCGGGCCCGCCGAGCGGGTCTGATCACCGGGCTGCCGGACGCCTACGGCCGGGGGCGGATCATCGGCGACTACCGACGCGTGGCCCTGTACGGCGTGGACCGGCTGATCGAGGCCAAGCGGGCCGACCGCAGCGCCCTTGATCCGCTGCCCGCCGCCGCCGAGGTGATCCGGGATCGGGAGGAACTGGCCGAACAGGTGCGCGCCCTGGTCGAGTTGAAGGAGATGGCCGCGACCTACGGCTGCGACGTCGTCCGCCCCGCGGCCACCGCGCACGAGGCCGTGCAGTGGCTGTACCTGGCCTACCTGGCCGCGACCAAGGAGCAGAACGGCGCCGCGATGTCGCTCGGCCGCACCTCCACGTTCCTGGACGTCTACCTGGAGCGGGACCTGCGCGAGGGCCGCATCGACGAGAGCCGCGCCCAGGAGCTGATCGACGACTTCGTGATCAAGCTGCGGATCATCCGCTTCCTGCGCACCCCCGAGTACGACGCGCTGTTCTCCGGCGACCCCACCTGGGTCACCGAATCCCTCGGCGGCATCGGCACCGACGGGCGTCCGCTGGTCTCGCGCACCTCCTTCCGCTACCTGCGGACCCTGTACAACCTGGGGCCCGCGCCCGAGCCGAACCTGACCGTGCTGTGGTCGCCCGGGTTGCCGCCCGCCTTCAGGCGCTACTGCGCGCAGGTCTCGATCGACACCAGTTCGATCCAGTACGAATCCGACGACCTGATGCGCCCGCGCACCGGGGACGACACCGCGATCGCGTGCTGCGTGTCGGCGATGGCCGTGGGCAAGGACATGCAGTTCTTCGGCGCCCGGGTCAACCTCGCCAAGGCCCTGCTGTACGCGATCAACGGCGGCCGGGACGAGATCAGCGGCGAGCAGGTCGGCCCGAAGTCCCTTCCGCTGACCGGCGATCGGCTCGATCCGGCGGAGCTCGACGCGGCGTACGACCACGTCCTGGACTGGCTGGCGGGCGTCTATGTCGACGCGCTCAACATCATCCACCACATGCACGACAAGTACGCCTACGAGCGCCTGGAGATGGCGCTGCACGACCACCCCGTACACCGCACCATGGCTTGCGGCATCGCCGGACTCTCGGTGGTCGCGGACAGCCTCTCGGCGGTTCGGCATGCGGGAGTCGAGGTGATCCGCGACGCGGACACCGGCCTGGCCGTCGACTACCGCGTCCTGGGGGAGTATCCCGCGTTCGGCAACAACGACGACCGCGCCGATACGATCGCGGTCGGCCTGGTGCGCTCCTTCCTGACCAAACTGCGCCGCCACCCCACCTACCGGGACGCCGAGCACACGCTGTCGGTGCTGACCATCACCTCCAACGTGGTCTACGGCAAACACACCGGCAACACCCCCGACGGGCGCCGCGCCGGTACACCGTTCGCGCCCGGGGCCAACCCGATGAACGGCCGCGACCGGCACGGCATGGCCGCCTCCGCGCTGTCGGTCGCCAAGATCCCCTACGAGTCGGCCCGCGACGGCATCTCGCTGACCTCGACCGTGACCCCCGAGGGACTCGGCCACGATCCGAGCGAGCGCGCCGACAACCTGGTCGGCCTGCTCGACGGCTACTTCGCCTCCGGCGGCTTCCACATGAACGTCAACGTGCTCGACCGGGCGACGCTCACCGACGCCATGGCACACCCCGAGCGGTACCCGAACCTGACCATCCGCGTCTCCGGATACGCGGTCCGCTTCGTCCGCCTGACCCGCGAGCAGCAGCTCGACGTGATCGGCCGGACCTTCCACGAGGCCCGGTGAACACGGTGCGACCGATCCCGGGCCCGACCGTGCACGGCACCCACCCCCGCGACAACGGCGACATCGGGCTGGTGCACTCGTGGGACATGTCCACGGGCGTGGACGGGCCCGGGACCCGCTTCGTGCTGTTCGTGAACGGCTGCCCGCTGCGCTGCCTGTACTGCGCCAACCCGGACACCTGGCACCTGCGCGACGGCCGGCGCACGGACGTCGACGCGGTGATGGACGAGATCAAGGCATGCCGGGACTTCCTGCGCGCGAGCGGCGGGGGCGTCACGATCACCGGCGGCGAACCCCTGCTCCAGGCCCCGTTCGTCGAGGCGGTGTTGTGCCGCTGTCGCGAACTGGGCCTGCACACCGCGCTGGACACCTCCGGATACCTCGGGGCCCGCGCCGGCGATCGCCTGTTGTCCGCGACCGACCTCGTCCTGCTCGACATCAAGTCCTTCGATCCCGACGCCTACCGTCGACTCACCGGCCGCGAACTCGCGCCCACGCTCGTGTTCGCCCGGCGCCTGGCCGACCTGGGCATCCCGGTGTGGCTGCGCTTCGTGCTGGTCCCGGGACTGACCGAGGATCCCGCGATGATCGACGAACTCGCGGCGTTCGCAGCAGGGTTGGGCAACGTAGAACGCGTCGACGTGCTGCCCTTCCACAAACTCGGCGCCGCCAAGTACGACGACCTGGGCATCACCTTCCCCCTACGGGACACACCGCCGCCGACGACCGAACTCGTCGAGCGGGTGCGCGTGCGGTTCCGCGCGCACGGCCTCCGCGCCCACTGAGGGCGAGGCGTCATCCACTCGCGTGAACGGAGATGTGACATGGACCGGATACCGCTCGTCGTCGCGGCGACCGACGGTTCGCCCGGGGCGACCGACGCAGTGATCGAAGCCGCCGACGAAACCGCGCGCCGCGGCGCGGAGTTGGAGATCGTGTTCGTCTGGGAGGGATCGGCGCACGAGCGGTACGCCGGCTACCGCGAGGTGCTGAGCGACCACGTCGAACGGATCCGCCGGGAGGCCACGGACGTTGCCCGGTCGCGACAGCACGAGATCGGGATACGTTCGTCGGTCGTGCGCGACAGCCCCGTGGCGGGGCTGCTGGAGGTCGCCAAGCGAGCCGATCTGCTGGTCGTGGGAAGCCGCGGGCACGGTGCGTTCGCCGGGATCCTGCTCGGTTCGGTGAGTCTGGCCCTGGCCGGTCGGGCGCCCTGTCCCCTCCTTGTGGTCCGCACCCGGGTGGCGGCCGGGCGGCCCGTGGTGGTGGGCGTTGCCGACGAGGACAGCCGACCCGCGCTGGAGCGCGCCTTCGCCGAGGCCCGAGCACGTGAGGTGGGCCTGATCGTGGTGCACGCCTGGGATTTCCCCGATGTCCCGCGAGCGCTGCGAGAGCCACAGGGGGCCGAGACGCCCTATCACCGCGCCCAGGAGTTCGCGCGCCGGGTGCTCGCGACCGTGGTGTCGCCGCTGCGGGAGACCCACCCGCAGGTGGCGGTCGAGGAACGCGTCGTCCAGGGAGGTGCCGGCGCCGCACTCGTCGCGGCGTCGCGGGACGCGGGCCTGGTCGTCGTCGGGCGGCATCCCTCGCCGCACCACTTCGGACCCCGCCTTGGACACACGGCGATCGCCTTGCTGCACCACGCGCACGCGCCGCTCTTGGTCGTGCCATCGGACTGACACACCGAACACGTCGAGGCCGCCGGGCGGTTGAACGCCCGGCGGCCTCGACGTGTGCTGGGGGACGCCTCAATCGATGGGGATCAGCAGAACCGGAGCCTTGCTGTGATGCAGCAGGACATGGGCGACGTGGCCGAGGTTGGGGCCGAAGCGGCCGTGGCGGCGGTGGGCGGCCAGGACGATCAGATCGGCCTCGTCCGTGGCGGACAAAAGCGCGTGAGCGGGAACGTCACACACGACCTGCTCGGTGACGGACACCTCGGGATACTTGTCCACGAACGGAGCGAGAGCCGCGCCGAGCGTGGCCTCGGCGGCCTTGCGCCCTTCGTCGCCGGACCACAGCGGGGCCGCATAGGGCGCGGCCGGGGACACCGGCGGTGTCCAGGCGTGCAGCGCGCGCAACGGCACACCTCGTGCCTGGGCCGCCGCGAACGCGGCCTCGACGGCGGGGTGACAGTCGAAGTCGGAGACGCCCACCACGACGGTGCCCGGTTCGTCCGCCGGGGCGTTGCCGTGTCGTGCGTGGACGATGAGAACGGGGCAGCGCGACGAGGCCGCGACGGACAACGAGACCGAGCCCAGCAGCAGGCCCGCGAAGCCGCCCCGACCACGACTGCCGAGCACGACGAGTGCCGCGCGCTCGCAGGCCTCCTCCAAAGTGGGGATGGTCGGGGCGAGGGCGACCGTGGTGACGATCTCCAGTTCGGGTCGGCGTCGTCGGGCACGCTCGGCGGCGTCATCCACCAGAATCCACGCCTCCTGCCGTAACTGCGCCGCACGGTCCTCGTCGCCATCGGCCGGGACCCGGTCGACGACATGCATGACCTCCAGAGGCACGTGACGCAGCGCCGCCTCATCGGCGGCCCGATGCGTCGCGAGGTCCGAAATGGGCGAACCGTCCACGCCCACGACGACGTGACCGCGCACGGCCCCATCGTCGGTGGCGGCCGTTGCGCCGGTGGAAGAGTTGTCGTTCACGTCGAACTCCTGGAATCGAGTGTGGATGGAATATGGGTCGCCCCGCCGACCGCGGGATACGACAGGTGTACCGAAGCCGGCGGCCACCGGCAGGGCCGTTCGGCCCTTCGATCGGACGCGGTCCGCGTCGACGCCCTCCGGGCACGCCGCAGGCCCCGGCCACCGAAAGGTTCCGGAGCCTGCGCCCTCTCAGCCCTCCGCGGGGTCGTTGTTCGTCGAGTGCTGTGGCCCGTACAGGTCGAGCAGTCGCAGTCGGCTCGCCTGGAGGCGGCCGGCGATCACCTGCGCGCACGCGAGGGTGATCGCTCGGCCGAAGTCGGGATCGCGCTCGCATTCGGCCCGCACCGCGCCCGCGTCGAACTCCACGGCCCGGACGGTGCCGACGGCCCGGCCGCCCAGGTGCCACCGGTAGGGCGGGAACAGCCAGCTCCAGCCGACGAGTTCACCCGGTCCCAGCGTTTCGACGGTCGCCGCGGGCCCGCCGGGGACGTGCATGTCCAGGCAGACGGAGCCGCCTTCGACGAGCCAGAAGTCGCGGGCCGGTCGGTTCTCCTCGAACAGGCGGGTGCCCGGCTCGAACGTGACCGGCCGGCCGAACGCCAGGAGCCGATCCAGGTGTTGCTTGGGAATGAGGCCGATGCGGCCGGAGACGTGGAACACGGTGTTCTCCTCAACGGCCGGGCAGGCGGCGGCTGAAGTGCGCCGGTCCGGGCCTGATGTGGCTGTCGTCGAAGTCGAAGGTCAGGGTGTGGGTCACGCTCTCGACGCCGTCGACGGCACGACACAGCCGCAGCACGATGTCGATGAGGCTGCGGTTGTCGACCGCCCCGGACAGGAACACCACCGCGTCGCGCACGTCCACCACGATCGTGCCGGGCTCCAGCCACAGCGCCGTGCGCAATACGTCCTGCTCGATCTCGGCGCGGATCTCGCCGTCCGGGCGCAGGAAGGTGCGCAGCAGGTCGCAGCGGCTGACGATGCCGATCAGCCGACCGTCGGCGTCGACCACCGGGAGGCGCTTGATGTGGTGGCGATCCATCAGACGCGCGCCGCGCAGGGTGCCGGCGGCGGGTTCCACGCTCACCACGGGGGTGGTCATCAGCTCGTGCGCCGTGTGGCCCTCGCCCTTGGTGTGCCGGTTCGTCAGTCGGCGCAGGCCCGGCAGGAGGTGGGTGTCCTCGGCCTGCTCCACCTGGGCGCGCAGCAGGTCCGCCTCCGAGACGATGCCCAGGATCCGCCGTTCGTCGTCGACCACCGGCAGGGCGCTGATCCGCCGGGCGTGCAACGCGGCGACGATGTCGCGGAACTCGGTGTCGGGGCCGACGGTGACCACGTCACGGGTCATGACGTCCTCGATCCTGCGTTGCAACATGCGAACCCCCTGGTCGATATGCGGCGAGTCGCCGAGGCGTCGATGGCGACGTCTTCGGCCGGACACCACGAGCGTGTCGCCGATTCGGGTGCCGTGACAGGGCCGCGTTGCCCGGTGTACCGGGCCGTTCGGCCCGGTCCGGTCCGCGCCGCCGGCGTCGAGGTGCCGCCCGGCCGGGGCGGGGTGACCATCGGCGTTCGGGTCGGGACCTTCGGCACGGGCGCGCCGACACGGCGGCGGCCACGCTGCAAACGTTCGGCCGGAGCAGAACGTCCACGGCATCCCGCCCCGTTCGGTCGAACCCCATCGCGACGACGAGGACGCGCCATGCTCGGGAAAAGAACGACCACCGACCACCGCACAGCCGGGGAATCGGGTGCGCCCACCGAAGAAGCGGGCCGCTCCGGGTCGACGTTCGGCCTGCCCACCGCCACGGCCCTGGTGGTCGGCAGCATCATCGGCACCGGCGTGTTCGCGCTGCCGGCCGCGCTCGCGCCCTACGGTCCCATCTCCCTGGTCGCGTTCGCCATCGTCACCCTCGGCGCCCTGGCGCTCGCGGTCACGTTCGGGGGCTTGTCCCGGCGGGTTTCGGGCAGCGGCGGCCCCTACGTGTACGCCCGGGAGGCGTTCGGCGAGTTCGCCGGATTCCTCAACGCCTGGTCGTACTGGATCACCGCCTGGGCGGGCAACGCCGCGATCGTGGTGGCCTGGGTCGGCTACGTCGAGGTCTTCGTCAACACCGGTCACGACAAGTGGGTTTCGGTAGCCATCGCGCTGGCGGGCCTGTGGATCCCCGCGGCGATCAACCTGGCGGGCCTGCGCAGCATGGGCGCCTTCCAGGTCGTCACCACCGTGCTCAAGTTCGTCCCGTTGATCCTGATGGGCACCGTCGGCCTGCTCTTCCTCGACACCGACAACCTCGGCACCTTCAACGCCCACGGCGGGTCCCCGATGGGTGCGATCTCCGCCGCCGCGGCCATCGCGCTGTTCAGCTACATCGGGCTGGAGACCGTCTCGGTCGCCGCGGGCCGGGTCCGCGAACCCGGCCGCAACGTGCCGCGCGCCACCGTCTACGGCACCCTGGCCTGCGCGGCGGTGTACCTGCTCGGCACGCTCGCCGTCTTCGGCGCCGTCCCGCACGCCGAACTGGTCTCCTCCACGGCGCCGTTCACCGACGCGGCCGACAACATGGCGGGCGGCTCGTGGGCCGGCAACGCGGTCGCGGTGGCCGCGATCGTGTCGGGGATCGGCGCGTTGGGCGGCTGGACGATGATCTGCGCCGAGATGCCCTACGCCGCGGCCCGCGAGGGCCTGTTCCCCAAGGCGTTCGCCCGCAAGCGCGGCGACACCCCGGTCTTCGGCATCCTCGCCGCCACCGTCCTCGCCTCGCTGATCACGGTCGCCGCCTACACCAGCTTCGACAACGTCTTCACCAGCATCGTGCTCCTGAGCGTGCTGACCGCGGCGATCCCCTACCTGTTCTCCGCCGCCGCCCAGCTGTACTGGCTGCTCACGCACGCCCGCCAGGGGAGCCGGGGCCGCTTCGTCCGGGACGTGCTCGTGGCGGGCACCGCTCTGGCATTCTCCTACTGGTCGATCCAGGGCAGCGGCTACCAGACCGTCTATTACGGACTGTTCGCCGTGCTCCTCGGAATCCCCGTCTACATCCACCTCAAGCGCGGCCGCGGCGAGTACGGCGAGCAGGCGGCTGCCGCCTCCGTGACGTCCATCGAGCAGCCCGCCCCACCGCAGAGCCCCTCGAAGCCCCACGGACACGCCGCTTGACCACTGCGGCGGGCCGGCGCATGGGCCACACGTCGACGAGCCCGGACGGGACCTTCGGCCCCGTCCGGGAGCCGTCCGCCTCTGGGCACCCGGCCGGCACTTCCACTGAACTGATCGCGCAGCCGCGCCGGCGGAAACCGACAGCCCAGGAAGCGAGACGCACAGTGATCACCATCGCGACGACCCCGACCGGACACCGCGGTACGGCGTCTTCCGCCACTCACCTCACCGTGGAGGTGCGCGGTGAACTGGACCTGGACAGCGCGGCGAGCATCGAACCGAGCCTGGTCGCCCTCGCCCGAACCGGCCCCGACGAACTCCGGTTGGATCTGGGCGCGCTCGTGTTCTGCGACACCTCCGGCATCAACCTGTTCCTACGGCTTCGGCGCCAGTGCGCCCGCGCCCACACCACGCTGGTCCTGACCGGGGTCCACGGCCAACCCGCCCGTGTCATCCGCCTGGTGGGCCTCGACCGCACGATCGCCTGCCGTTTCGTGGGCTCGGCCGCGCCCCGCCGAGGCCCGATCGATCCCGCGGTCGTCCCCGCATCGTCCCCGGCGCCCGTGGGGGTGGGGGCCACCCGGCCCTGATGGTCCCGGGACCACCGGCCCTGTTCCGATGATCCCGCACGCCCCGAGACTGATCATCGCTTCGACCCGACCGGGCGAACGCGTCCGTCACCCTCGGGGAGCAGACCATGGAAACCGGGATCAGCACCGAAGCCGTCGCCGGAGCCCGCCCGCCCCGCCTCTCCGGCGCCACCCGCACGCTCGCGCCGACGGCGTCGAACGCGGATTCGCCCGCCACGATCAGAGTGTTCCTCCTCGACGACCACGAGATCGTCCGTCGCGGCCTGGCCGACCTGCTCGGCGCCGAGGCGGACATCGAGATCGTCGGCGAATCGGCGTCCGCCCTCGAAGCCATGCGACGAATACCCGCCCTCCGCCCCGACGTCGCCGTCCTGGACGGGCGGCTGCCCGACGGCAGCGGAGTCGACGTGTGCCGCGCGGTGCGGTCGTCCTTCCCCGAGATCAACGCGCTCATCCTGACCTCGTACGACGACGAGGACGCGCTGTTCTCCGCGATCATGGCCGGCGCCGCCGGATACGTCCTCAAACAGATCCGCGGCGCCGACCTGGTGCGCGCGGTCCGAGAGGTCGCCGCCGGTCGCTCGCTCCTGGATCCGGCGATCACCACGAAGGTCCTCGACCGCGTCCGCACCGGAACACGCGAGGACCCGCGCGTGGCGTCCCTCTCCGACCAGGAACGCCGGATCTTCGACCTGGTCGCCGAGGGCCTGACCAACCGCCAGATCGCCCAGCGCCTGCACCTGGCGGAGAAGACCGTCAAGAACTACGTCTCCACGATGCTGCACAAACTCGGCTTCGAACGCCGCGTCCAAGCCGCGGTCTTCGCCGGCACCCTGCCGCACCGCGCATCCGCCTGACCCGTCACGGGGTCGGGCCGGCCGGCGGTGCCGGATGGGCGTCCGCGACCGGAAGATGTGTGGCGAATCCACCGGTCGACCACCTCCGGTCGGCCGTGACGACTGCGAGCGCTTCGTAGCCGTGAAGGCGCTCGATCCACGCGCGCGCGGTGTCGCCCATCGCGAACGCGGCGGTCGCGTAGGCGCGGCGGTGGTCAGCCGGGACGGACAACCGGCCCCGAACATCACTGGGTCCTGGACGTGCCCGACGAGCCGGTGACGGTCACCGGTGACGAACAGCGCCTCCAGCGGGTGGTTGCCAACCTCCTCACCAACGCCCGGGTCCACACCCCGCCCGGAACCGAGGTGACGGTACGCCTCGGCGCCGACGCAACGCACGTCGAACCGGGTGTGTCGGACGACGGACCCGGCGTGCCGATCGCCGCCGGAGTGCACATCTTCGACCGCTTCACCCGCGCCGACCCCGGACGTTCGCGCGCCACCGGGTCGACCGGACTGGGCCCGGCCATCGTCAAGGCGGTCGTCGGCGCACACGGCGGAACCGTCGCGTTGACCGATCGGCGGGGGCGTACCGAGTTCCTGGTACGACTGCCCCGTTGACCGGCGCGACGGTTCCGACGGCCCTCTTCGTCGGGCCACTCGGCCCTATGACGGTCGTCCGCGCGTTGTGACGCTGGGGTGGTACGACAACGAATGGGGTTACACCAACCGCCTGCTCGACCTGACCGAGTACGTCGCCACCCGTCTGTGACCCGCCACGTCACACGACCTCGCAGGAAGGCCGGACGGCCATGACCACCGCGTACGTGTACGACTTCAGCGAAGGCTCCAGGGAACAGGCCGCGCTGCTCGGCGGCAAGGGCGCGAACCTCGCCGAGATGACCCGGCTCGGACTGCCGGTGCCGCCGGGGTTCACGATCGGCACGGACGCGTGCCGGGCCTTCCTGCGCACCGGGCGCCTGCCGGAGGGGCTGGAGGAGGAGATCGACGCCCACCTCGCCCGTCTGGAGCAGGCCATGGGGCGGCGACTGGGCGACGCCGACGACCCGCTGCTGGTGTCGGTGCGCTCGGGTGCGCGCTTCTCCATGCCCGGGATGATGGACACGATCCTCGACGTCGGACTCAACGACGCCTCGGTGCCGGGCCTGGCCAAGGCCACCGGCCGCGAGCGCTTCGCCCGGGACTCCTACCGGCGGCTGGTCCAGATGTACGGCGCCACCGTCCTCGGTATCGACGCCGTTCGCTTCGAGGACGTGTTGACCCGGCGCCGGCGAGAGGTCGGGGCCGGGGACGACCTGGGCCTGGATGCTCGTCAACTCGCGGAAACTGTCCGGGAGTTCCAGGGAATCATCCACGACGCGACCGGCGAGGAGTTTCCGCAGGATCCGCGAGAGCAGCTGCGGCGCGCGGTGGTGGCGGTGTTCGAGTCGTGGAACGGCGAACGCGCCGCGGTCTACCGTCGCCGCGAGCACATCCCGGACGACCTGGGCACCGCCGTGAACATCCAGGCCATGGTCTTCGGCAACCTGGGGCCCGACTCCGGCTCCGGCGTCGCGTTCACCCGCGACCCGGCTACCGGCCGCCCCGGCGTCTACGGCGACTACCTGCCCGACGCGCAGGGCGAGGACGTGGTCTCCGGCGTGCGCGACGCCCTCGCGCTCGACGAGTTGGAGCGCCTGGACCCGGATTCGTACGGCCGACTGCGCACGTACCTGGCCCTCCTGGAGGCGCACTACCGCGACCTGTGCGACGTCGAGTTCACTGTGGAGCGCGGCCGACTGTGGGTGTTGCAGACCCGGGTGGGCAAACGCACCCCCGAAGCCGCGTTCCGGATCGCCTGCGCGCTCGTGGACGAGGGCGTGATCACCTGGCCCGAGGCGCTGTCGCGGGTCGGCGCCGGGCAACTCGACCACCTCACCTTCCCGCGCTTCGACGCGGATCCCGACGCCCCGGCCCTCGCGCACGGCGTGCCGGCCTCGCCCGGAGCCGCGGTCGGCGCCGTCGTCTTCGACGTGGCCGAAGCGGTGCGCCGGGCCGGGGACGGCGAACACGTGGTGCTGGTCCGCCACGAGACCAGCCCCGACGACCTGCCCGGGATGATCGCCGCCGAAGCGGTCCTCACCGGCCGGGGCGGCAAGACCAGCCATGCGGCGGTGGTCGCCCGCGGCATGGGCAAGGTGTGCGTGTGCGGTGCCGCCGACCTCGACATCGACCCCGAACGGCGCCGATTCACCGCCGCCGACGGCACCGTGGTCGAGGAGGGCACCGTCGTCTCCGTCGACGGCACCGCTGGCACCGTGCACCTCGGCGCACTGCCGCTCGTCGCCTCCCCGGTCACCCACTACCTGGACACCGGAACCCGGTCGGACGGCGTCGTCGACGCCGTCGCCCGCTGCCTCGAACACGCCGACCGGATCCGCCGGATGGACGTCCTGGCCAACGCGGACACCCCCGAGGACGCGGCCCGCGCCCGCCGCTACGGAGCACACGGCATCGGCCTGTGCCGCACCGAACACATGTTCCTGGGCGATCGTCGCCGCCTGATCGAGGACGTGATCCTCGCCCGCACCGACGCCGACCGCGACACCGCCCTGGGAGCCCTTCTCCCGCTCCAACGCGACGACTTCATCGGCATCCTCGCCGCCATGGACGCACTGCCGGTCACCATCCGCCTGATCGACCCGCCCCTGCACGAATTCCTGCCCGACCACACCGAATCGGCCGTGCGCATCGCCCGCGCACACGCCCTCGGACACCGACCCGACCCACGCGACCTGCGCCTGTACGAGGCCGGCGAACTGCTCCACGAGGAGAACCCCATGCTGGGGCTGCGCGGGGTGCGCCTGGCGCTCGCCGTACCGGGCCTGATCGCCACCCAGGTCCGCGCGATCGCCGAGGCGGTCGTCGCCCGCGTGCGGGCCGGCGGCGATCCGCGCGCGGAGATCATGATCCCGCTCGTGGCCACCGCGGCGGAACTTCGCATCGCGCGCGCCGAGGTGGAACGGGTGCTCGCCGAGGTCCGCGAACGCACCGGAGTCGACGTGCGCTGCCCGATCGGCACCATGATCGAACTGCCCAGGGCCGCGCTGACCGCCGACGAGATCGCCCGCTCGGCCGACTTCTTCTCCTTCGGCACCAACGACCTGACCCAGACCACCTGGGGGTTGTCCCGCGACGACGCCGAGGCGTCCTTCCTCACCACCTACCTCGAACGCGGCATCCTGCCCGTCTCCCCGTTCGAGACCATCGACCGCGACGGCGTCGGCCGCCTGGTGTGCACCGGCGTCGACCTGGGCCGCGCCACCGAACCGAACCTGCGCATCGGCGTTTGCGGAGAACACGGCGGCGACCCCGACTCGATCCACTTCTTCGACGCGTGCGGCATCGACTACGTCTCCTGCTCGCCGTACCGCCTCCCCGGCGCCCGCCTGGAGGCCGCCCGAGCCGCGATCGAGCGGACCGAGCCCGGACACGCCCGACCCGACTCCGACTGAGCAACACCGAGGACCGTTCGCGTTGACACGACGGCCCCGTCGCGAAGGAGCATCCCATGGACAACGAGACGGCCGGCACCCGCCTTCCCGACATGGTCGACATACCCCGCAACATCCGCCGCCGGCGCGAGCAACTGGGCCTGACCCGGGCACAGGTCTGTGCCCGGGCCGGCCGGCCCCCGAAGTGGCTCGTGGAACTCGAGGCCGGAGACGCCCCGTTGTCCCGCGCCGCCCTCGGCGGCCTGGCCGTGGCGCTGAAAACCAGCGTCGCCGCCCTCATATCGGGTGCCTTCGATCCGCCGGAGCCCGCCGTACCCGACACCCGCAGCCTGATCACGATGAGCGAGAAGGAGTGCTACGCACGCCTGGCCGGCCACGAGGTCGGCCGGCTCGCCGGCGGCCTGGACCACACACCGTTCGTACTGCCCGTCAACTACGTGCTCGACGGAAGGGAGATCGTCTTCACCACCCGCCCCGACTCCCCGCTCGCGCACGTCCGGGGAACGACGGCCTTCGAGGTGGACGACGTGGACCGCTACGCCCGACTGGGCTGGAGCGTCCTGGTCATCGGCGTGGTCGAACCCGTCACCGACCCCGTCGAGATCGCCGGGCTCGCCGAAGCGGGCGGCGGCGCCTGGCCCGCCCGCCGCGGCGAACTGTGGTTCCGGATCCACCCGGGCCGCGTCACCGGACGCCGGCTGCGCCCGGGCCCGCCGCGACGGTGAACCGCGTCGCCGGGAACCGACCCCGGGGACGCCGTGAACGACCGACCGCCCGAGCCTGGACGTCAGGCTCGGGCGGTCGGGTGCGCCGGGTGAATGGCGCGTCGAATGTTCGACGAGCGCCGGAGCCGACCGGCCCACCCGGCAGGGCCGATCGACCCTGCCGAGTGCCGCCGACGTCGCCTACGACACGGGGGTCGGGGCCGTGCCGTAGTAGGCGTCGCGCATGAGGGTGGTCATGTCGTCGAGCATTGCCATCCGAGGGTTGGCCGGGGCGCATTGGTCCTCGTAGGCGTTGAGTGCCTGGCGGGGGAGTGCGTCCAGGAATGTCTTCTCGTCGATGCCCAGGGCCTGGAATGACGGTTCGATGCCGACACGTTCCCTGAGCCGTTCGACCGCGCCGGCCAGGGACCGTACGCCTTCGGCGGGGGTCGCGGCGGGGAGGTCGAGGGTCCGGGCGATGTCGGCGAAGCGCTCGGGCGCGCGGTAGTGCTCGTACTTGGGCCAGCCGGCGAGCTTGCCGGGAGGACCGCCGTTGTAGCGGATGACGTGCGGCAGCAGGACGGCGTTGGTGCGGCCGTGGGCCACGTGGAAGGTGGCGCCCAGGGTGTGGGACATGGCGTGGACGATGCCGAGGAAGGCGTTGCCGAAGGCCATGCCCGCGATGGTGCCGGCGTTGTGCATCTTCTCGCGCGCCTCGGGGTTGGCCCGCCGGTCGTTGACCGCGCGTTCGAGGTTGTCGAACACGAGCCGGATGGCGTGCAGCGCGAGGCCGTCGGTGAAGTCGTTGGCGTAGACCGAGACGTACGCCTCGATCGCGTGGGTGAGGGTGTCCATGCCGCTGTCGGCGGCCAGGGCGGGCGGCAGTTCCGCGGCGAGCAGCGGGTCGACTATGGCCACGCTCGGGGTGAGGGCGTAGTCGGCCAACGGGTACTTCTTGCCGGTCGCGGAGTCGGTGATCACGGCGAACGGGGTGACCTCGGCACCGGTGCCGGACGTGGTCGGTACGCACACCAGTCGGGCCTTTTCGCCCAGGACGGGGAAGCGGAAGGCGCGCTTGCGGATGTCGAGGAACTTCTGTCGCATGTCGGCGAAGTCGACGTCGGGCTGTTCGTACAGCAGCCACATGACCTTGGCCGCGTCCATGGGGGAGCCGCCGCCGAGGGCGAGGATGGTGTCGGGCCGGAAGGTGCGCATGAGGTCGGCGCCGCGCCGTACCGAGTCGATGCTGGGCTCGGGCAGCACGTCGTCGATGATCTGTATGGTGACCGGCAGCTCGCGCGAGTGCAGTACGTGCCGGACCCGGTCGACGTAGCCGAGGCGGGTCATGGTCGCGTCGGTGACGATGGTCACCCGGTGGACGTGCGGCATGTCGGCCAGGTAGCGGATCGCGTGGGGTTCGAAGTAGATCCTGGGCGGGATCTTGAACCACTGCATGTTGTTGCGGCGGGTGCTCACGCGCTTGACGTTCAACAGGTTGACGGCCGAGACGTTGTTGGAGGTCGAGGTGCCGCCCCAGGAGCCGCAGCCCAGGGTCAGCGAGGGCAGCAGGCCGGTGTAGATGCCGCCGATCGCGCCCTGGGAGGAGGGCGCGTTGACGATGATGCGGGCGGTCTTCATGTGGCGCCCGTAGTCCTCGGCGACGACGGGATCCTCGGTGTGCACGACGGCGCTGTGTCCCATGCCGTGGAAGGCGACCATGTCGGCGGCGAGCGCGAAGCCGTGTGCGCGCGAGTCGGCGCGCAGCACGGCCAGGACCGGGCACAACTTCTCGCGGGTCAGCGGCTCCTGCGGTCCCACCCGGTCGGCGCGGGCCAGGATCACGGTGGTGTCCGGGGGTACGGTGAAGCCCGCCTGGGCGGCGATCCACGCCGGGCTCTGCCCCACCGCCGCGGGATTGACCCGGGGTTCGCGGCCGGGGCCGGTGCCACCGCTCGCGCCGAAGAGGTAGGTCTCCAGCCTGGTCTTCTCGTCGTCGGTGGCCAAGTGGGCGCCCAGGGCGGCGAATCGGGACAGGGCCGCGTCGTGGATGTCGGTGTGCAGCACGACGGCCTGCTCGGAGGCGCAGATCATGCCGTTGTCGAACGCCTTGGACAACACCACGTCGTTGACCGCGCGGCGCAGGTCCACGTCGCGGTCGATGTAGGCGGGTACGTTGCCGGCGCCCACGCCCAGGGCCGGCTTGCCCGCGGAATAGGCGGCCTTGACCATGCCCTCCCCGCCGGTCGCCAGGATCAGTGCGACCCCGGGGTGCCGCATCAGCGCGGTGGTCGCCTCGATCGAGGGCGTCTCGATCCACTGCACGCAGTGCTCGGGCGCGCCGGCGGCCACGGCCGCGTCACGCACCACCCGGGCGGCCGAGGCGCTGCAGCGCTGGGCGGAGGGGTGGAAGGCGAACACGACCGGGTTGCGGCTCTTGAGAGCGATCAACGCCTTGAAGATCACGGTGGCCGTCGGGTTGGTCACCGGGGTGACCGCGCATACGACCCCGACGGGTTCGGCGACCTCGACCATGCCGGTGATCTCGTCCCGGGCCACCACGCCGACGGTCTTGAGGTCGCGCATGCTGTCGGTGGTGTACTCGCAGGCGAACATGTTCTTCGCCGCCTTGTCCTCGAAGACGCCCCGCCCGGTCTCGTCCACCGCCTCGCGGGCCAGTCGGGTGTGCTGGTCCAGGGCGGCGACGGACGCCTTCTTGACGATGTGGTCGATCTGCTCCTGGGTGAACGCGTCGTAGGCGGCCAGGGCTTTGGCGGCGTCGGCGACGAGGGTGTCCACCGCGGCGCCGATGTCGGATGGACCGGGGTCCGCGGTGGGGGCGGGTAAGGCGGTGGCGGCGCGGCTGCTCATGGCGGGGTTTCTCCTCGGTCTCGGTGCGGGGCGGCTCATGGAGGGGCCCGCGAAGTGTCCGGTCGCGCGACCCGGTTCGGGTGGTGCGGTCACTTCGCGGGCCCGGTTCGACTCAGTGCCGCGGCGTGCGGATGTCCGTCGGCCAGGTCCAGTCGCGTACCTCCGGCATGTCCTCGCCGTGTTCGAGGATCCAGGCGTGGTGTCGGGTGCGGGCGTCGACCATGCTCTGGCGTACCGTCGCGGCGCGGGTGCCCAGGCCGGGGACGCGGTCGATGACGTCGATCACCCGCTGGTAGCGGTCCATGTCGTTGAGGACGACCATGTCGAACGGGGTCGTCGTGGTGCCGTACTCCTTGTAGCCGCGCACGTGCAGGTGGGCGTGGTTGTGCCGGCGGTAGGCGAGGCGGTGGATCAGCCACGGGTAGCCGTGGTAGGCGAAGATGACCGGGACGTCGGTGCCGAACAACGCGTCGTATTCCCGGTCGGGCATGCCGTGCGGATGTTCCGTCTCGGGAACCAGCCGCATCAGGTCGACCACGTTGACCACGCGCACGCGCAGGTCCGGCAGGTGCCGGCGGATCAGGTCGACGGCGGCGAGGGTTTCCAGGGTGGGCACGTCGCCGGCGCAGGCCAGGACCACCTCGGGGTCGCCGTCGTCGTTGGAGGCCCACTCCCAGATCCCGGCGCCGCGCGTGCAGTGCAGGACCGCCTCGTCCATGGTCAGCCAGTCGGGGGTCGGCGTCTTGCCGGCGACGATCACGTTGACCAGGCCGCGGCTGCGCAGGGCGTGATCGCCCACCGACAGAAGGGTGTTGGTGTCCGGGGGCAGGTAGACGCGGACGACCTCAGGGCGCTTGTTGATGACGTTGTCGACGAAGCCGGGGTCCTGGTGGGAGAAGCCGTTCTGGTCCTGGCGCCAGACGTGGGAGGTGAGCAGGTAGTTGAGCGAGGCGATGGGTGGGCGCCAGTCGATCTCGCGGCAGGCGTGCAGCCACTTGGCGTGCTGGTTGAACATCGAGGACACGATGTGGGTGAACGCCTCGTAGCAGGAGAACACGCCGTGTCGGCCGGTGAGGAGGTAGCCCTCCAGCATGCCCTGGCAGGTGTGTTCGGACAGGATCTCCACCACGCGCCCGTCCGGGGCCAGGTGGGTGTCGAGGTCGGTGATCGGCTCCTGCCAGGCCTTGGCGGTGGCGCGGTAGACGGCGCCGAGGCGGTTGGACTCGGTCTCGTCCGGGCCGAACAGGCGGAAATCGCGGCGAGTTGCCGTCCGGGCGAAGACCTCGCGCAGGAACTCGCCCAGCGCGCGGGTGGGTTCGGAGGAGGACGCGCCGGGCTCGGAGACCTTGACCGCGAAGTCGTGCAGGTCCGGCAGCGGCAACTCGCGCAGCAGGGCGCCGCCGTTGGCCTCGGGCACCGCACCGAGTCGGGTGTCGCCGGCGGGGACGTTGGCGAGCACGATCGGGGTGGGGTGTCCGTCGGCGTCGAAGAGTTCGTCGGGGCGGTAGGACCGCATCCACGCGTCGAGCAGGGCCAGGTGCTCCGGGTTCTCGCGCACGCCCGCCAGCGGGACCTGGTGCGAGCGCCAGGTGCCCTCGACGGGCGTCTCGTCGACGGTGTGCGGGCCGGTCCAGCCCTTGGGGGTGCGCAGCACGAGCATCGGCCATCGGGGGCGGGTGTTCGCGGTCGCCTTCAGGTGCGCGATCTCGTCGAGGGCCTCTTCCAGCGCGGCGGCGAACTCGGCGTGTACGCGGGCGGGTTCGTCGCCCTCGATGTGGATGGGGCGCCAGCCGTACCCGGTGAGCAGCGCGTCGAGTTCGGCGCGCGGCATGCGGGCGAGCAGTGTCGGGTTGGCGATCTTCCAGCCGTTGAGGTGCAGGATCGGCAGGACCGTGCCGTCGGTGCGGGGGCTGAGGAACTTGTTCCCGTGCCACGACGCGGCCAGCGGCCCGGTCTCGGCCTCGCCGTCGCCGATCACGCACGCGACGACCAGGTCGGGGTTGTCGAAGGCGGCGCCGAACGCGTGCGAGAGGCTGTATCCGAGTTCGCCGCCCTCGTGGATCGAGCCGGGTACGCCCGGGGCGATGTGGCTGGGCACGCCGCCGGGCTGGGAGAACTGCCGGAACAGGGTGGCCATGCCGGCCGCGTCCCGGGGGACGTTCGGGTGGCGCTCGCTGTACGTGCCGTCCAGCCACGACGCGGCGAGCGCGGAGGGGCCGCCGTGTCCGGGGCCGGTCACGTGGATGGCGTGGGTGCCGCGTTCGCGGATCACCCGGTTCAGGTGCGCGTAGATCAGGTTCAGACCGGGCGAGGTGCCCCAGTGCCCGAGCAGCCGCGGCTTGATGTGCCCGGGCCGCAACGGCTCGGCGAGCAGCGGATTCTCGCGCAGATAGATCTGTCCCACGGCGAGATAGTTCGCCGCCCGCCACCACGCGTCGACCATCGTCAGATCCGGTGCCTCGGGAGTCGTGGCCATCGTCATCGTTTGTCCTCTCGTCTGTCGCCGTGGTTTCGCTCTGCCCACACGCTCGCGCTTCATCCCATGTCGGGTGAAGGGCCGAACGGCCCTACGGGCAGGGGCCACACGGGTCGATGCCGCGGATCGGGAGGTGCCACCACCGCGGTCGTGCGTCGAGCGATTCGCGTCCGGGACACCGGCCACGACGCCATCGGACGGCGTGGCCGGTGGGACGTCGTCGTGGCCGTGAGCCGTACCCGCGACCCGGTGCTATCCGTGTACTCGCGCCCCGCGCGCGGCGATCCATCGGTCGGCGCGGGCGGCGAGGAAGCCGAGTACCGCACCCGCGAGCGGGATCAGGAGGTCCCCGGCCGGGAGGGCGTCCGTACCCAGCAGGTCCCGCAGCATCGGCACGTACACCCCGGCCAGGCCCAGGGCGGCGGAGGCGAGGACCGTGATCGGCAGGAACGGGTTGGCGCGGGTGAGCAGCCGGGTCCGCAGGCCCGTGACGACACCGAGTTGCGCGCCGAGCAGGGTCAGGAAAAGCAGGCTCTGCCAGGCTCGCCCGGTCTGGTCGCCCCACGCGCCGGCGGCAAGGCCGAGCGCGGTGACGCACAGGCCCAGGCGCAGGATCCGCTGCCACAGGCCGTCGCCGAGAATGCTCTGCTCGGGTGGGCGGGGTGCGCGCCGCATGGTGCCGGGGCCGGCGGGTTCGGCGCCGAGGGCGACGCCGGTCAGGCCGTGGGTGAGCAGGTTGATCCACAGGATCTGGGCGGCGAGCAGCGGCAGGGGCAGTCCCAGGAGCGGTCCGAGCATCATCACGGCGATCTCGGCGGCGCCCCCGGACAGGCCGTAGACGAGGAAGCGGCGGATGTTGTCGTAGACGCGCCTGCCCTCCTCCACCGCGACCACGACGGTCCCGATCTCGTCGTCGGCCAGGACCAGATCCGCCGCCTGACGGGCCACCTCCGTGCCGCGTCCACCCATGGCGACGCCGATGTCGGCGCGGCGCAGGGCGGGGCCGTCGTTGACACCGTCTCCGGTCATCGCGGTGACCTCACCCCGGGCCTGCCAGGCCTGAATGATCGTCAGTTTCTGCTCCGGAGTCGTTCGGGCGAACACTCGTGCGGTGGTCGGGTCCCGTTCGGGGTCGTTGCCCAGGTCGGCGCCGGTCAGGACGGTGGTGTCGCCGTCGCGCAGGATGCCCAGACGAGTGGCGACGGCTCGTGCGGTGGACGGGTGATCGCCGGTGATCATCACGGGCGTGACACCGGCGTCGTGGCATGCGGCGATGGTGGCGCGGGCGGCCTCGCGAGGCGGATCGCTGATGGCGATCAGGCCGAGCAGGGACATGCCCTCCTCCGCGTCCTCCGCGCGCTCGGGTACGGCGTCCAGGCGGCGGGTCGCGACGGCGAGGACCCGGTATCCGTCGGCCGCCAGGAGATCGGCCTCGTAGCGCGCCGCATGCAGGTGGTCGGGGTCGGCGGTGACGAAGCGCGCACTCAGCACGACCTCCGGGGCGCCCTTGAGGACGGCTCGCAGGCGGCCGTCGTGGTCGCGGTGCACGGTGGTCATACGTTTGCGGTCGCTGTCGAAGGGAGCCTCCGCCACCCGGGGGCACTCCTCGCGCAGCGTGGCGAAGTCGATCCCGACCCTGCCGGCGGCGGCGAGCAGGGCCGCCTCGGTCGGATCCCCGAGCGCCGACCACTCGGGGTCGGCTCCCGGGGGTACGAGTGTGGCGTCGTTGCACAGCGACGCCGCGGTGAGCAATTCGCGGATGTCCGGGGCGGAACCTTCGTCGAGTGGTCGCCCGTCGACGAGCACCCGGCCATCGGGCGCGTAGCCCGTACCGGTGAGTTCGGCCGTCGTCCGGGCGGTCCACACTCGTTCGGCGACCATGCGGCCCTCGGTCAGCGTGCCGGTCTTGTCCGTGGCGAGCACCGTGACGGACCCGAGGGTCTCGACGGCGGGCAGGTTGCGCACGATGGCGTCCCGTGTCGCCATTCGCCGGGCGCCCAGGGCCAGTCCCAGGGTGACCACCGCGGGCAACGATTCGGGGACCGCGGCGACCGCCAGACTGATCGCGGTGACCGCCATCGACTCGGTCGGCTCTCCCCGGATCAGGCCCAGGACGAAGACGAGCAGGCACAGGCCGACGACCACGGCGGCGAGTACCCGTCCGAGGTGGGCGAGTCTGCGTTGCAACGGGGTCGGGCCGGCGCGGTCCTGCATCAAGGCGGAGATTCGCCCCAGGGCGCCGTGTGCGCCGGTCGCCGTGATCTCGGCCAACGCCCGGCCGCGCATGATCACCGTGCCGGCCTGGAGCAGGTTGTCGGCGGTGGTCTCACCGGCCGGATCGAGTGCGGACTTGTCCACCGGCACCGATTCACCGGTCAGGGCGGCCTCGTCGACGAGCAGGCTCGACGCCTCGTACAGGACGGCGTCGGCGGGCACGATGTCGCCCTCGTCCAGTCGGACGATGTCGCCGGGGACCAGATCCGCGGCGGCCACCTCGCCTTCGGTCCCCTCGCGCACCGCGCGCACGGTCGGCACGGACAGGTCCGACAGGGCCGTGACGGCCCGGTCGGCGCGGATCTCCTGAACGACGCCGACCAGGGTGTTGACCACGACGACGAAGAGAATGACGGCCGTGTCGGCCGGATCCCCGGTCAGCGCGGTCAGGACGGCGGCGGCCAGGAGCACCAGGATCAGCGGATCGCGCAATTGGGCCGTCACGCGTGTCCACACCGAAGTACGTCGCGCCTGTCGAACGACGTTGGGGCCGTGTTCGGCGAGCCGCTCGCGCACCTGCTCGCGGGTCAGTCCGCGCACGAGAGTGGGGTGCCTCGCCGACGAGGTCGGGGCCGGGGGCGTGTGGGGCACGGTCGTTCACCGATCTGTGGGATTGGCCTGCGGCGGATGGCCGGAAAGGCCGTCTTTCCTCGCCGACTCACCCACCCGACTCTGCTCCCGGCCACCGGCGACGGGCAGGGCCGTTCGGCCCGGTGGGCGCGACGAAGGACCCCGCCTTGCACGGTCGTCGTACCGTCTCCGACGACCGTCGCGGGGCGTCGTTTCGCTTCGGCGGCAGGAGGGCCCGGGGCTTCACAGTGGTGATGCGGGCGAGTTCTCGGCCACGTACGCGGCGGCGGCCGCCGGCGGGTTCAGGGCGGCGGCGCGGGCGGCGTTTTCGACGTCGTCGCCGGGGATCTCGACGACGGCGACGATGGACAGGCGTTGCTCGCCGTGGCCGAAGAGCCCTTCCGCGTCGAGGCGGGTCATGGCCGCGACCATCGCGCGCAGCCGCAGTTCGAACTCGGCCTCCGCCTCGTCGTCGGGGAGTTCGAAGACCTGCGGTCGGGCGTCGAACAGGCTTCGGATCGGGGCGAGGTGGCGCTCCCCATAGGTGCAGAAGGGCGAGTCCGCGTATGACCACCGCAACATGTCGGCCTCGGTCGCGGATCCGCCCGACGCGGCGGCCAGGGTCTGGGTCGACCAGGCCGACAGCGACGGTCCGAAGGCCTCGCCCGGCGTGACCAACGCGCAGTAGTAGAAGTCGTGTTCCGGGTATTCCCGGAACAGGTCCGAGACGGCGGCACCGGCGGCCCGGTACACGGCTTCGGTGAGGTCCGCCTCGGTCGGTATCACGTCGACTCCCTTGTGCGTGTGCGTGCGGTGTCCCGGCCGACACCGCCGCGAGTGGCCAACTCTCGCAGACGGATACCCACACGGCGGAACCACGCCGGCGATGCCGCGTGGACCCGTGCGGAATCCGCATCCGCCTCGGGATGCAAGAGTGCGGCAAGTTCGCTGCCTTGCAAGCGAGTTCAACCCGGCGATCGAGTTGTGATCCTCGGCGGCCGGCACGACGGCGGTACATCGACGTGCGGGTGTGGAACGACCGTGGTGGGGATGGATACACCCCACGTTTGACGCGCTCGGCCGACCCCGTGGATAGCGTCGTCCTGCCATTGCAAACCAATGACAGACGGGAGAAAAACCATGAAACGACGCATGATCACAGGGCTCGTCGCGGCGGCGGCGTTCGCGGCGTGCTCCGGGACGGCCGTCGCCTCGGCGGCGCCCGCCGCGCCGTCCCAGGAGGTGAGCGTGCTGGGCCGTTGCCCGGAGACGAAGAACGTCTACATCAACGGCGCCGAGGCCCACTGGACCGTTTGGTGTTCGGGCAGCCGGGTCTACGTCGACGGGTACGTCAAGGACACCAAGGCCGACGGAAAGTGCGCCGAGGTCTACGGCAGCGTCGGCTCGGTGGCGGTCAACAGCGCCAACGCGTGCCCCAAGGGCAACAAGAAGACGTTCGCCTGGAACGCGTCCGGCAACAGCGTCTCCCTGTACCTGCGTCTGATCTGATCCGCGGCGACGATGCGTTCGGCGGTGATCCATACCGGGGTCGCCGGTCGTCGCGTCGCTCGTGTTCGGATGCCCGGAACCGGACTGCGGCGGACCCGACCTGCCGTCCGCTCCGGACCTGCGCGTTCCGACCCCGGCGTCGAGACCGGGGTCGGAACACGTGCGGCGTGCGCGTGCGGTTCGCCGACGAACCGGTACCGGGATGCTACGAGTTGTCGGGCCGCTCGGTGGGTTGGACCGGCTGGCGCAGGACGGTCTTCATCTTCTCCGGGGCGGTCTTGCGTGGGTCGCTGAGATAGATCTCGTGGTGCAGACCCCCGTGCCGTAGGCCGTTGGCTTCGAAGTAGGTGTGGTGGAGTTCGTGCAGGATGGGCCCCTCGTCGTCGTAGGGGCCGATGTGCAGCACCTGGGCGCTGGGTCCTTCGTGCAGCGTCAGGTGTCGTACCTCGGAGATCGTGGGCAGCTTCTTCTTGGCGAGGGCCGTGTCCTTGGCCTCCTCGATCATCTTGTTCGTGATCCAGGGAGGCATGGCGATGAGCATCGTCCAGTTCCAGCCGTCCTTGGCGCGGGTGGTGAACACTTCCGGCCGGTCCGCCCACCACAGGCCCTCCAGCGGAGCGACGACGAAGTCGCCAGCGTCGGTGCGCTTGGCGGCGAACTTCAGGGTGTAGGCGACCGAGTACAGAGCCGCGACCGCGTCGGCGTAGGCGGTTGAGGTGTTCGGATCCCCGGCGCCGTCGACGGCGATGAACTGCTGCTCGGGGACGTCGACGATGGCCCACGTGGTGTTCTTGGGCGCGTACAGCCCCTTGTGCTCGCGCTTCACGTCGTACGGGGTCATCCGTGCCGCACCTTCCTGATCGTGGGGTGGTGTGTCGAGCGATGCTCGGTAGTCGGACAGCCACTTGGCCTCGGCCGACAGCTGACCGAGGGCGTGGTCGAAGATCGCGCGGACGAAATCCGGGGCATGCCGGTCCGCGGTGGCGGCACGGCCGACGTGTTCGACGCGTTCGGCGAGTGCGCGGGAACGCCGATCGAGGGCGGCGAGCAGACGCTCCCTGTCGATGGCCGGGGCGTTGGCCAGGCCCACCAGGATGCGCGGGAACACCGGATGCAGCTCCGCGATCGCCTCCTCGACCGCGGCTGCGCACGCTCGGTGCCCTTCGGGCGTCGCGGTGTAGACCTTGCGCGTCTTGCCGCCCGCGGATCGGGTCGGGTCGGTCTGGGTGATCAGGCCCCGCTCTCGAAGTTTGGTCAGCAGGTAGTAGATGGAGCTGAAGCCGATCTCCGTCCATTCGCGCATGCCGCGCTCGGAGATCACCTCCTCCAACTCGTAGCCGTGCCTGGGTTGCTCCACCAGCAGGCCGAGCAACGTGAGCTCGGCAGCGGTCATACCTCGGTCCATGCCGCTATTCTAGTACTGGAATAACGCTCCGTGCCGGCGGCGCCCGCTCCGGACGGATCGCCGTCGGCCGTGACTTCGGCATCGCCAAACACGTCAAGCTGGTCTCATCCGAGTCGGCGACGCGACGAACGGAGTGTGGGCGCGTCGTTCAGCGCAGACGAGGTCCCGGCGTGATCACGATCTTGCCGTGGACGTGGCGTCCGGCCTGCAGGGTCACCGCGTCGCGGATCCGCTCGATCGGGAAGGTCGCGGCGATCGGCACCGTGATCCTTCCGTCGAGGATCGCGTCGGTGATGTGCCTCATGGCGTTCGG
Source organism: Embleya sp. NPDC056575 (assembly GCF_042793325.1). Lineage (NCBI taxonomy): Bacteria > Bacillati > Actinomycetota > Actinomycetes > Kitasatosporales > Streptomycetaceae > Embleya > Embleya sp. NPDC056575. The sequence goes on along the minus strand of NZ_JBHTVA010000082.1, from coordinate 13,203 downwards.
GTCCGCGTCGAAGCCGCCGGTCGCGCGGACGCCGCCGGGAGGATTGGGCCCCGCGGCGATCGTGGCGATCCGCTCGGGCGGTACACCGAGCGCGAGCGCCGCCTCGGCGGTTTCGACGCCGAACAGATCGGTCGCCGCGGTCACGCCCTCCGGCGCCAGGGCCCGTACCCGCTCCGCCAATCCGGGGCCGTAGGCCACGGGCTCGACACCGAACCGGCGCAGGAACTCGAACGTGCTCTCCGCGGCGGTCCCGATCACCCTGGCACCGGTGAGCTTCGCGAGTTGGATGGCGAACACACCCACACCGCCCGCGGCGCCGCCGACCAGGACGGTGTCGCCCGAACGCGGTTCCAACACCGCCAACGCGGCGGCGGCGGTCATGCCGGCGACCGCAAGTGTGGCCGCCACCTCGTCGCCGATGCCCCGCGGCGTGTGCCAGAGCGGCCCGGTCGCCTCGGTGGGCGTCGTGACCACCACGAAATCGGCGACGGCCCTGCCCAGCGCGCCGCCGAAGACACGGTCGCCCACGGCGAAACCCGTGGCGCCGGTGTCGACCTCGTCGACGACCCCGGCGAAGTCGAAACCGAAACCGGACGGCGCGGTGATGCCGAAGCGGGCCGCGACCTCGGGCTGCGCGGCGATACCCCAGTCCATGGGATTCAGACCGGCCGCCGTGACGCGAACGCGGATCCCGCCCGGCCCGGCATGCGGTTCGGCGACCTCTCGCACCTCCAGCACCTCGGGTCCTCCGAACGTCTCGTAGACAACGGCTCGGCTCATGCGTACCTCCAGGGAAACGTGACGGGACTTGGTCTCATCACCGTAACACCAGTGACGGGACCAAGTCCCGTACGATGTCCTCATGGCCCGATGGCAACCCAACGCACCCGAGCGACTCGTCCTCGCCGCCCTTGAACTGTTCGAGGAACGCGGTTACGAGAACACGACGGTGATCGAGATCGCCGAGCGCGCCGGGCTCACGAAGAGCACCTTCTTCCGACACTTCCCGGACAAGCGCGAGGTGCTGTTCGGTGGGGGTGCCGTGAGCGGATTGCTCGTCGACGGGCTCGACGCGGCGCCGGCCGGGGTCGGTCCGCTCGAAGCGGTGGCACATGCGCTGGACATGATCGGCGCGGAGGTCTTCACGCCCGATCGTCGCGAGTTCGGCGCCCGGAGGTCGGCGGTGATCGCCGCCAACCCGGAACTGCGCGAACGCGAAGCGTTGAAGGGACTCGGCCTCACCGCGTCGATGATCGACGCGCTCGAGCGCCGCGGCGTGCCCGACCTCACCGCCCGCGTGGCCGCCGAACTGGGCGCACTCGCCTGGAAGATCGCCTACGAGCGCTGGGCGGACACGGCCAACGAGGACACCTTCGGCGAACTCGCACGACGAACACTCGCCGAGGTGCGGGCGTCGGTCGTCACCTGCGGCGTCGCGGCTCCGGAATGATCCGGCACGAGCGGTGGTGGAATCCCCCGGGCGGGGAAGAGTACGCGGATGATCACATGCGTCGTCCACTACACGATCGATCCCGGCGAGATCGAGGCGTTCGAACGATTCGGGCGTTGTTGGATGGAACTGGTGGGTCGTCACGGCGGGACCCACCACGGCTACTTCCTGCCCGCCGAGGGGGCGAGCGACCGGGCCCTGGCCCTGTTCAGCTTCCCCGGCCTGGCCGCCTACGAGCGCTATCGCGAACTGTTCGGCGTGGACCCCGACTTCGTGGCGGCGGACCGCATTCGCGACGAGAGCGGGTGCGTCGTGCGCTACGAGCGCACATTCATGCGGCCGCTGCTGCCCGAGGACGTCGCCGCCGAAACGGTGCCGCGGGATTGACCGAATCGGGCGTCGGAGCCTGCCCCCGAGGCCCTGCCGAGGTCCTGGTGTGCCGGGACGGCCGCCGGACAGGCTAGTTTGCTCGAATGAGTCTTCTCGATGACGTGGCCGAACGCGACGGCCGGCGCTGCTGGGTGTGCGACGAACCGGTCGACCTCGACAAGTCGGTGAACGACCCGCAAGGGCCCAGCGTCGACAGTCGGACCGCCGACCGGAAGGCCAAGGTCGCCGAGCGGCTCGCGCACCGCGGGTGCAACAGCCGCAAGGGCGCGGTCAAGGTGGCCATCGCCTGGCCGGAGCGCCTGTACGTGGTCGAACCCGCGCCGTTGATCGCCGTTGCCGCGCGGCTGGAGCGCAAAGGGGGCCGTGAGATCGTGGGCCGCTGTCCGACCGAGCGCGACGCCCGGGAGGCGGCGGACTGGCTGGTGGACCGGTTCTCCCGACTGGTACCGGGCCTGCCGGTGACCGCCGACGTCGAGACGGGAGGCGGCCAGTTCCTGGTCGTCCTGACCACCGGCCGCCGCTGACGGTGCGCCGCCGTCCCGCCGCCCGGGTGATGTCCGGGCGGCGGTCCTCGCCGCGACACGGGCGGCCCGATCCGCTCAATCGCATCCGCATCCGCCGCATCCGCATCCGCCGCATCCGTCGTGACCGCCGCATCCATCGGTGGCACAGCCGTTTGGGGAATTCCACACGTCGGAGGCGAACTCGACATCGTGGGTGCCCGACCCTCGCATCGACTTCAGCAGCGCCGTACGCGCCGCGGAGGGCTCCAGCGCGGTGAGACCGAGACAGGCGACCGCCATGGGCGTCGCGGTCCGCGGGGTCGTTTTGCCACCGACCGGGCGTACGGCCCGAAGTGCCTTCACGTCGGTGCGCGTCGCCTTCACGACCCGGCGTCCGGTGGCACTGGCCCGAACCGGTGTGTCCCCCAGCGTGACCGCGATGGAGGACGCGCCGATGGAGGACAGGCAGAGCACGGACGCGGGCGCGAATTCGAGGCCGCCCCCGAACGCCGAAAGCAGCACGATCAGGAGGAACCCGCCGGCCGCGACGGCGAACATCACGTAGGTCGGGATTCGAGCCCGGCGCCGGCGCGCGGGCGCGACGACGAGGCCACGCTCGACCAGACTCCCCTCCATCGCGACGAGCGGTGCGTCGGGCCGGCGCAGTGCCTCGACGGCACTGCTCCGCGAATGGCCGCGGCGCAGCCCGTCGAGCACGCGGTCCACGACGGGATCGTCGTCGCGGACATCGTTTCCGTCGACATCGGGATGGGAGGCGATGGTGACGCTCCCGTCGGACCGGACCTCGATCCGGCCGCGTTCGAGCAGCGCCGCGAGCACCGTGTCCGCCACCCGGGTCGCGCCGCCCGCCAGGAACGCCATGTCGTGGTTCGCGATCGAGTGCGGGTCGACGTCGCGGTCGACCCGACCGCGCGCCAGACGACGCCACACGAGCGCGAGGACCGATACGATGCCGGTGATGGCGAGGTACAGGACCGGATATTGCAGATCCCACCGACTCAACGTCGCGAAAGACATGCCGACCCCCCTGGTGTACGGCTGTCACCCACCCTGCGATCGCAACATATCCCCGCCCGTCCGCCGCCCGTCAGAGGCAGTTCCCTCTCGGCCGCGAACAGGGCCGCCGTCCAACCCGGTTCGGCGCGGGACCCGGCTTTCCCGCCGGCGTCGACGGCCGACACGGTCGACCTCGCACGGCCGTAATCCCCCTGTTCAGCGCAGTTGCTCGGCCAGGCCGACGATGATGCCGTCCGGGCCGCGCAGGTAGCAGAGCAGGTAGGTGTCCTCGAACCGGGCGATCCCGCCGACGAGTTCGGCGCCGTGCGGGCGCAGGCGGGCAACGGTGTCCTCGATGTCGTCGACCGCGAACATCACGCGGTGCGTGCCCAGGATGTTGTGCGGCCGGTCGCGCGGCCCGGCGCTGATCGGCGCGGGGTTGCGGTACTTCGCCAGTTCGAGCCGGCTGTGCCCGTCCGGGGTCCGGAGCATCGCGATGTCACAGTGCACGCCGTCGAGTCCGGTACAGCGGTCGGCGAACCCGCCCTCGACCTCACCCCTGCCCTCCGGTTCCATACCGAGTTCCACGAAGAACGCGATGGCGGCGTCCATGTCCTCCACGACGATGCCGACATTGTCCATCCGCTGAATCGCCACGCCGATCTCTCCCTGTCTTTCGTGCGGCCGGTGCCGGCCGCGCTGCTGATGTTCCCGGGACGTAGCCGGTGACACGTTCTCGACATCCGCGGACCGCCGAACTCCACCGGATTCGGACCGCGCCTCGACACGGTCACGGCAGAGCCGAATCGGTGAGTCCTTCGAACGCCACCCGTCCGGCCCATGGCCCGAGGTTGTCGTTGTGCCGTGTTCCGCGTCCACGTCCGGCAGACTGGCCGGTGCCGTTGACGGTCCAGGCCACGAAGGAGACGCCATGTCCGAGACCCCCCGCCTCGATCCGGCGAAGACCGCGCTCGTCCTGATCGAGTACCAGAACGACTTCACCAGCGAGGGCGGGGCCCTCAACGGCGCCGTCGCCGCGGTGATGGCGAAGACCGGCATGCTCGCGAACACCGTGGCCCTGGTCGAGGCCGCCCGCGCCGCGGGCGTCACCATCATGCACGCGCCCATCACCTTCGCCGCCGGATACGGCGAACTGTCCCGTCACCCGTACGGCATCCTCAAGGGAGTCGTGGACGGCTCGGCCTTCGTCAAGAACACCTGGGGGGCCGCGATCGTGGACGAACTCGCGCCGACCGAAGGGGACATCGTGATCGAGGGCAAACGCGGCCTCGACACCTTCGCGAGCACGAACCTCGACTTCATCCTGCGGAGCAGGGGGATCGAGACGATCATTCTCGGCGGCTTCCTCACCAACTGCTGTGTCGAGTCGACGATGCGCACCGGGTACGAGAACGGCTTCCGCGTCATCACCCTGTCGGACTGCGTCGCCGCCACGTCCCAGGAGGAGCACGAGAACGCGATCACCTACGACTACCCCATGTTCTCGCTGCCCATGACGTCGGCCGAGGTCATCGCCCGCCTCTGACGACACACCGCCACCATCCGGTGCAACCCTTCGCTTCCCCTTCACGTATGCCTTTGAGATCACCGGAGTCGTCGAGACGCCCGGTGCGCGAAGACATGGAGGCATACATGGGGATGCGGGACTTCCGGCGAGCAACGATCGGTACTGGTCGGGCCCGAACGTGCCTGGCCGCGGCGGCCGTTGCCGCGCTGCTCGTGGTGCCGGCGCCGGCCGAGGCGGCGGAGGCGTCGGACGGGGTCCAAGCCGGCTCGCACCGGGTCGCGTCGGTGCAGTACAACCTCGGCGACCGGGCCTTCGTGCCGCCGCCGGTCGAGGCGGGCCAGTACCAGGGGGCGAACGAGCTTGCCGGGGTCGTCCATTACCCGACCGACCTGGCACGCGGGCGCTTCCCGCTGGTGGTGATCCAGCACGGCCTGTGGGACACCTGCGCCGACCGCCCGGCCTCCGTCGACCTCGCGGCGGCGCTCAAGGCCAGGGACGCGGCCATGGCGGCCGGCGACACCGTCGAAGCCGAGCGGCAGCAGAAGTTGGCCGACATCGCCGGCGGCAAGCTGCGCGGTTGGCCGTGTGCGCCGGGGACCGAACAAATCTCCAGCAAGAACGGATACGACTACCTCGCCCGGGACCTGGCCGCACAAGGCTTCGTGGTGGTGTCGATCGGTACCAACGGCATCAACGCGACGTCGTTCGGGCAGGCGCCCACGGTGTACCACGCCCGAGCCGCCCTGCTCAATCGGCATCTGGCCATGTGGCAGCAGCTGTCCGCGACCGGCGGCGGCGAACTCGCGCACCGCTTTACCGATCCGCGCGACGGCAGGCCCCGCCGGGTCGACTTCCGCGGACGCGTGGACATGGCGAACGTCGGCACGGTCGGCCACTCGATGGGCGGCGGCGGGGCCATGCAGCAGGTCGCCGATCTCCGCCGGGGCGACTGGCCGGCGGGTGTGACGGTGAAGGGTGTGTTCGCCTTGGCGCCGACCAGCAACTGGGACAACGAGCCGGTCACGCGGGTCCCGTTCGCGGTGATGTGGGGTACGTGCGACGCGGTGCGCGGCGGCAACTACTTCGAGTGGAACGCCGGACGGAATACCGTCCCGATCCACAAATTCACCGTACACGGGGCCAATCACGCCTTCTTCAACACCCAGTGGTCACCGAGCAGCGGCCAGGTCGGCGCGCAGGACGACGCGGTGCCGGGCAGCAAGCCCGGCACCTGCCTCTCCCAGGACGACCGCAACCTGGACGAGGTTTCGCTGAACGAGCCCACGCAGCGCACCCTCACCAGCGCCTACGTCTCGGCGTTCTTCCGCCGCTACCTCCACGGCGAGACCGGGTTCGACCCGATCCTGTCCGGCACGCGGCGCCCGCCGGGCGTACCGGCCGACGTCGTCGACACCCAGGCCGACCACCCGCTCCCGACCGGCTGAGCACACGCACCTGACGGGCCGCCCCGAACCGGCCCGTCAGGTCCCGGCCGAGGAGGGGAACGCCGGCAACAGGACGGCGCCGTATGTCCGTCAACCCGGTTCGGGCATTCGCAGGTAGAGGTTGCCAAGTACCTTTCCGGCTTTGAGCCGGCCCATCTCCTGCGCCTCCAGCGTGGCGATCGCTTCCGCCTCGTCGGCGAACTCGCGGTCGAGCCGGGCGCCCCGGAATCCGGTCGCCCAGTGTCTGCCCCACACTCCGACGGCCGCCTCGCCGCTGTACTGGCGCATGACGGAGCCGCGTTCGGGATCCGACCGGATCGGAACCCGCCGGAACGACCGCGGCAGGGACGCGGCGAAGTCCTCGACCAGTCCGGCGGCTTCCTCGGCTGTCGGCGGGGACAGCCAGACCGAGTAGTCCATCTCGGCCTGACCGCGAGACGTGTAGTAGGTGCCGGAGCGATGAGTTCGCCCGCCGCTCGCGGTCTTCCACTGTGGGACCCACCCCATGTTCGTGTTCGCGACGAACGGGAATCGTCACGTACCCGCGCTACCGGGTGCGCCGACCCGAGGAGGCCGCGTGAAGACGCTGTTCGTTTCCTACCGTGTCACCGACCTGGACCACTCGCTCGGGTTCTACACCGCGCTGGGCTACGTCGAACTGGGCAGGGTCCAGGCGGGCGACGCGGGTCACCTGGCGATTCTCGCCTTCCCCGGCGAACCGGCGGCCTCGCTCGAACTGGTCCACCGCCCCGACGGCGGACCCGTCGACGTGGGCACCGGGTTCGACCACCTCGCGATCCAGGTCGACACACTGGCCGCCACCCTGGAGCGGCTGACCGACGCCGGCCTGGAGCCGGGCCCGGTCCAGTACCCGGGCGGCCCTCGCGGCCCGAAGACATCGTGGCTCACCGACCCGGACGGCTACCGAATCGAACTGGTGGAGTGGCCCCCCGACCACCCCGACGGCATCACCGCCGCGGACTTCTCCTGAGCACACCACCGAACACCCGGCGCGGCCCACGCTCAGCTCTTCCGTTCCCCCAGGACGCAGAACTCGTTGCCCTCCGGGTCGAGGAGGGTCACCCAGTGCTCGTCCCGCGCGCTGTCGGCACGCCGGGCACCGAGGGAGAGCAGCCGGGCGACCTCGGCCTCCTGGTCGTCGGGGCGGAAGTCGGGGTGGAGCCGGTTCTTCGACGTCTTGCCCTCGGGGACGGGCACGAAGAGCAGTCCCGGCATGCGATCCGGCTCGGGCCGGATCTCGATGATCTCCTCGGATTCGTCGACCACCACCCAGCCGAGAGCCTCGGCCCACCAGCGCCCGAGAGCGACGGGGTCGGCGGAGTCGACGATGATCTGTTCCCATTCCAGTGCCATGCGCCTGAGCATAGACAGGACCGGCGGCCCCGGCTCATGGTCCCCCGGCAGCGACAGGAGCGGGAGTCCCGGCTCGCACACCAGCCGCAATGTGGCGGTGGATCACGCCTCCGCGATCTCGGTGGCCGCGTTCGCGGGCGCACTCGTGGCCTTCGAGGGTGCGGTCGGGGCGGCAACGTCCACTATCCGCAGTGAGGTTGAACGGCGAGGTCGGAAATCGTCGAGGTCGTACGATCATGCGCGCTCGGGCCGGATCGGCCGGAAGGTTGGTTGGGAATTCGCACGACAACCGCGAGCGGCTCCACGATGATTGCCCCATGGCCACCGAACCCGACCATCTCCGCCTGGACGTCGTCTGCCCACCACCCGGAGAGGGGTACCCGCAGGTCCGGCCGATCGTGAGCGGCCGGGATCTCCTGGCCGAGATCCCCAGCGGAGTAGGTGAGGGACCCCCGCTCGTCGGGGCGGCCCCCCGGTACCTGGTGGCGGGCTCCGTTGCTCCGTTGCGGGTGACGGCAACTCCCCACGAAGTTCGCCTTGCTCGAACCGGGTGCCTCGAGGAATGTTGCGGTGCGTTGTACGTGACGGTCGGTCGCGACGGCGAACATGTCGTCTGGACGGGCTGGCGCAACCCCGTCAAGGAAAGCGTCGACCTGCCGGAACTCCGGTTCTCCGCAGATCAGTACGAGGCCGAGGTCCGGCGTGCCGGAGCCGACCTCGATTGGGAGTGGCCGGGGGAAACCGTCGCGCGCCTGCTCGAAGCGGCGTTGAGGGAACACGACGACTGGCCGGCTCGGTGGGACTGCGACCTGGACAGCATCTGGTCCGCGCGCATGGAACCCGGTCGGATCGATATGATGCTGACATTTCCGCGTGGTGCGGCCGATACCGACCGCCTCTGGCTTCAGTTCGGACTGACGCCGGAGATCTCCGCCGACGATCCTTCCAAGCAGGTGGAACAACTGGTGGCAAGGTTGACCGCAGGCGACCCCCGTGCCGTCGCCAAGGTCTGGGGAGGTTCGCAAGCTGCCGCCGAGCACTTCGGCTACCCCTGGCCACCTGACTACCCGTAGTCCCACAAACCGGGAACCGCCGCGACGTCCGACGTCGGCCGGCGGTGCTTCTCTTGTGTCGTCCCTGCGGCGTCCACCGCGGCGGCGACGAAGGAGGCGACCGGTTTGCGGCGGTCGTGTTGTGACCAGGCGAGGACGAGTTCGCTGGTGGGGGCGTCGATCACGGGCCGGTAGACCAGGTCGGGGTGCATGGGCTGGGCCAGGGAGCGGGGCAGGATCGCGATGGTGCGTCCCAGTCTGATCATGTGCAGGGCTTCCGCCGCGTCCGTGACCTCGGGTCCCTGCCCGGCCTCGGGCGCTCCGGTCCAGCGCACGCCTTTCCAGCGCGGCAGTGTCTCCTGGGCGAGGTCGGCGAGGGTGACCTGCGAGCGAGTGGCGAGCCGGTGGCCCGGCGGCAGGATCGCGACACGTCCTTCGACCGCCAGGGTTTCGTGGTCCAGGCCGGTCATGTCGTCGAACGGCGCGTACAGCAGGGCGACATCGGCGCGGCCGTCGCGGACGTGATCGGCGCGGTCGGTGGCTCCGCCGAAGAGGATGTCCACCTGGCGGGCGTCGGGTCGGCCGGCGTAGGCGGCCAGGATGCCGGACAGGAGGTTCGCGTCACCGCCGGGTTTGATCACCAGGCGCAGGTGGGCCTGCCGATCGCCGGCCCGGCGAGCCTTCTCGGCGGCCGCGCCGACAGCGTTGAGGGCGTGCCGGCCATGGTGCAGGAGCGCTTCGCCGGCGGGGGTGAGGGCGACGTGCCTGCTGGAGCGCTCCAGCAACCGCACTCCGAGCCGGGACTCCAGGCGGCGGATCGCCTTGGACAGGGCCGGCTGCGCGATCGCGAGGTGGGCCGCGGCGCGACCGAAATGCAGTTCCTCGGCCACGGCGACGAAGTATTCCAGCTCGCGGGTTTCCAGCTCGGCCATGCCGACAGGCTATCGCCCGATCCATTCCTTCTGGACATCGAACGAGAACGGACGGATCTTGGACGGGCGCGAAAAATGCCTGTTCGCTGGGGGCATGATTCACCACACGATGATCGTCGCCTTCGACAATCCGATTCCCGCGAGTGAGCTGGATCGATACCTGGACGAGTTCGAGGAGCTTGTGAACGGATCCGGTCTGGTCGAGTCGTTCGCGGCCCGGCATCACATCCGCGTTCCGGGCGATGACCACGCCCCGGTGGCCATCGCCAGTGCCGTCCTGCAACTGCGCCTGACCGACCTCGACGCCCTGAACGCGATATTCGCCATGCCCGGGGCGGTCGACCTCGTCAAACGCTGGCAGGGCCGCCACCCGTACAAGGTGGTCTGGGTCAACCACGAGCCGCTGCCGTAGCGTCCCCGAGGCCGTGCGGACCGGGCGGCGCCGGTCGATCGGCCGGTTCCGGGATCGGGAAGCGGACGCCGGTCAGGTCCTGCGACAGCTGCCACAGGCGGCGTCCGGTGTCGGCGTCGGACGCCGCGCGGGCCAGGGGAACGCGGGTCGGTGCGCCGCGGAGTTCGGCGAAGCCGTCGGGGCCGATGAAGTCGCCGCCGCGGACATCGGGCGAGGTGGCCGCGTACAGCAGCGGGAGCGCGCCGCGGTCGGGGGTCTGGGCGAGCGGGGCCAGGATCCGGCCGTACAGCAGCCTGACCACGCCCGACGGTGCCGCCGTCTGGAGGTTGGTGGCGGTGTAGCCGGGATGGGCGAGCACGCTGCGGACCGGGCCGGCCGCGGCGCTCAGGCGCAGGTGGAGTTCCCGGCCGAAGACGGCGTTGGCGAACTTGGCCTGGTTGTAGAAGCGCATGGGGGAGTAGGAGCGTTCGCCGGTCGGGTCGTCGAAGTGGAGGCGGCCTCGACGGTGGTTGGTGGAACTGACCGTGACCACCCGCGGGTCGTGTCCGCGCGCGAGTGCGCCGAGCAGCAGGCCGGTGAGCGCGAAGTGGCCCAAGTGGTGGACGGCGAACTGGAGTTCGTGGCCCTGGCGGGTGAGCGTCCGGGGCGGCGCCATTACCCCGGCGTTGTTCACCAGGAGATCGACGCGCGAGTGGTCGGCGCACAGGGCCGTGGCGAACGCGCGGACGGAGTCCAGGTCGGCCAGGTCGACGGTGCGGACCTCGACGGAGGCGGCCGGGTGCTCGGCGGTGATCGTGTCCGCCGCGCGGCGGCCCCTGTCGGGGTCGCGTACCGCGAGGACGAGGTGTGCGCCATGGCGGGCGAGTGCCCGGGCCGTGGCCAGTCCGAGGCCGCTGTTGGCGCCGGTGACGACGGCGACGCGGCCGGTCTGGTCGGGGATGAGGTCGGCGGTCCACCGCCGGCGTGGTGCTTCCGAAGACATGCGGCACACATTGCCTTCCATGGCACTCGGTGTCAATCATGACTTGATGCGTCATGCATGGCATCGCGGTACGATCGACGGGTGACTCCGCGAACCGAGACCACCCTGGCCGAGCGGAAACGCCTGCTCGTCGCCGACGAGTTGAGCCGATCCGCCCTCACCCTGCTGGCCGAACGCGGATACGACGCGGTCACCGTCGACGAGATCGCCGCCGCCGCCGGCGTCTCGAAGCGCACCTTCTTCAGGTACTTCGCCTCCAAAGAGGACGTCATCGTCCGGTTCTTCGCCGACATGGGCACCGCGATGCACGCCCGGCTCGCCGAAGCCCCGGCCGACGAACCGCCTTCCGTGTCGCTGCACGCCGCCGTCGCGGCGGCCCTCGCCCCGTGTGCCGGGCACGACGACTACGCCGAACGTGCGCTGCGCGTCGTGCGCCTGATCCTGGACACCCCCGCGCTGCGGGCTCGCTTCCTCGAACAGCAGGCCGCCTGGCGCGACGGCCTGGCCGCCGAACTCGCCCGCAGGCAGGGCCTGGACGCCGACGCCACGCTGTACCCCCGGCTTGCCGCGGGCACGGCGCTCACCGCGTTCGACACCGTGCTGTACCGCTGGAGCACCGGCGACGGCACCGCCGATCCCGGCGAACTGACCGCCCGGGCCTTCGCGGTCATCGCCCCCGCGCTGGACGCGGTCGAGGTCTGAGACTTCGGGCGGCGGTCGGGCGCCGCGCATGAAGGTGCTCGGCAACGTTCGGGTTTGGGTGTCGGGGGAGGTGTTCGTTTCCTTACGCTCTCCGGCATGCAAACGTGGTTATCGCGCGTGAGAATGTCGTTCGTCGTGGCCGTGTTGGGTGCGGCGGTGTCGGTCGGAGGCTGTAGCGGCGACTCGGACCCGCGCGGGAAGCCGGCGACCCCCGGGGCACACACTGGCCCCTCACCAGGCGGAACGGCCAAGGACGGCGGCGGGGACGGCGCGAAACTGGCCACCGCCGATGCGTTGATCGTGTTCGAGTGCGGTCTCGGCGAAACGGGTTCGGAAACCGGATTCGAACTGTCGGCGTGGTCCGTGCGAGACGGTCGCCGACTGGCCGAAGTCCGGGTGCCCCTGCCCGACAAGGCGGATCTGGCGTGGGGGTGCGGGTCGGGCGGAAACGCCTCGTCGGTGCGACAGATGTTCGATCGTGATCTGACCACCGTCGCCGTCGCGCTGCCCGTGGGCAATGGCACCGGCGCGCGTGCCGGCGCGGTGAACCTGACCACCGGGGCGGTGGTCGGCCCGACACCCGCCGATGAGGGCTTCGGCCGCACGCCCAGGGAGGGCGACGCGCTCATCCATCCCCGGACCGGGGACCTCTGGTACATCGACGCCGTTGCCCACAAGGTGATGTCGCGGCCGCTGACGGCCGCGGCGCCCACGACCGATCACGGGCCGGATCGAGGCTCCGGTCTGGTCCTGACCGGGAACGCCCACTGGATGCCGTCCATCGTCGGCTCGGCCGGCTTCGCGGCCAACCCCTCGGGCACGTACGGCGCGTTCACGACGTTCAACGAGACCCTGCTGCAACCCGGGCAGGCACCCGAGTCGTCCGCGCGCGCCTTCGACCGGAGCAACGTTCCGGGGACGACGTATCTGCCCGGCGACAAGCCCGCGCCGATGTGCGGGCCGCGACTGTGGCTCGACGACCATCGGTTGATCTGTCGCACTGCCGACAACCTGGCCCTGGTGACCTTCGCCGACGACTACTCCGCGGTCGCGTCCACCCGTGACCTGCTCCCGGCGAACGACCGCCAACCCGATCACCCGGTGGTCTCGCGCGACGGCGCCTCCATCGCGTTCCTCGCGACCCAGGGCGACCGGCAATCGTTGTACACACAAGACCTCGCCCCGGGAGCGACTCCACGCAAGGTCGTCGACCTGCCGCCCGGATCACGCAACCGGTACCCGATCGAATGGCGTTGAGAGCCACCGCGCCCGCCGAAGGCCGGTGAAATCCCGATCCCGCGATCGACGCCGAACAGGTCCTGCCGACACGGGTCGAGGACGCCGGCCGACGATGCGCCGGCCCGGCGGCGAGCCGCCTCCGGTCGGTCGCGGACGGGCGCCGGTGTCGTGCCGACC
>NZ_JBHTVA010000081.1:0-44183 GCF_042793325.1 Embleya sp. NPDC056575 | reverse complement strand
GGCGTCGTCGTGTGCGGCGGGCGTCAGTCGCTCGCGGGCCGGGCGAGCGAGCGGTGCAGGAACTCGACCTGGAACAGCAGCAGGTTCTCCGCGACCTGCTCCTGCGGGGTCATGTGGGTGACCCCGGACAGCGGCAGCACCTCGTGCGGATAGCCGGCCGCGAGCAGCGCGCCGCTCAGCCGCAGCGTGTGCGCCGCGACCACGTTGTCGTCGGCGAGGCCGTGCACCAGCATCAGCGCCCGTCGGGTCGAGGACACCTCGCCCAGCCGGGAGCCGGACACCAGCGAACCGCGCCGGTACGCCTCGACCTGCTCGGCGGGCATGCCGTAGTAGCGCTCGGTGTAGTGCGTGTCGTAGAGCGCCATGTCGGTCACCGGCGCGCCGGCGACCGCCGCGTGGAACACGTCGGGGCGGCGCAGCACGGCGAGCGCGGCCAGGTAGCCGCCGTAGGACCAGCCGCGGATGCCCACCCGCGTGGTGTCCAGCCACGGCCGCTCGGCGGCGACCGCCTCCAGGGCGTCCACCTGGTCCTGGAGGCTGATCGGGCCGAGGTCGAGGTGGACCGACTTCTCCCACTCGGGGGAGTGGCCCGGGGTGCCCCGGCCGTCGGCGACCAGCACCGCGAAGCCCTGGTCGGCGAACCACTGCGAGGTCAGGTGCGGGTTGCGCGCGGCGAGCACGCGCGGGCCGTGCGGGCCGCCGTACGGGTCCATCAGGATCGGCAGCCGCTCGCCGGACGCGGGGTCGAACCCGGTCGGCAGGATCAGCGCGCACGGGATGCCGCGGGCGCCGGCGCGGAGCAGTTCGACCCGGGGGGTGAGCACCGGGGTGGCCGCGTGCGAGGTGACCGCGGCGATCTCGGCGCCGCCGCGCAGCACCGCGACCCGGGCGCCGAAGCGCTCCGGCGTGGCGGAGACCAGGACCGTGGTGTCGCCGGCGCGCACCGCGGTGTGCACGCCGGGTTCGGCGCTCACCCGGGTGACCCCGTCGGGGGCGACCCGGTACACGTGGATCTCACCGATCTCCGGCGCGCTCGCGTCGGTGCCGGCCGACGCGGTGATCAGCACGTCCTCATCGGCCACGTCCAGGATCGAGCGCACGAACAGGCGCCGGTCGGTCAGCTCCTTGTCGGCGACCACCACACGCCGCGCACCGTCGGCGTCGACGAGGCGGACCAGCCGGCCGTCGGGCGTCCACGCGGGCACGCCCGGAACCAGGTCGATCCACACGTCGTCGTGCTCGCGGTGCAGCTCGCGGGTGGTCCCGGCGGCCACGTCGACGGCGAGGGTGAGCAGCACCTTCTGGTCGCGCGGTTGCAGGCTCAGGAGCGGGTCGCCACCGGCCGACCAGTGCACGCTCGCCAGGTAGGGGTAGGCGTCGTGGTCCCAGGTCAGCTCCGTCCGGGCGCCGTCGAGGCCGATCAGCCACGCGGTGACCTCGGCGTTGGCGGTGCCGGCCGCCGGGTAGGCCACCTCGCTCGGCGCCGCGGCCGGGTTGGCCGGGTCGCTGATCCACCAGCGGTCCACGGGCGCGTTGTCCACGCGCGCGGCGATCAGCGCGGAGCCGTCGGGGGCCCACCAGTAGCCCCGGAAGCGGTTCATCTCCTCGGCGGCGATGAACTCGGCGAGGCCCCAGGTGACGTCGTCGCCGTCGGGCTCGGCGAGCGCGCGATCGCCGGAGCCGTCGGCGCCCACCACCCGCAGCGTGCCGGCGGACACGTAGGCGATCCACTCGCCGGTGGGCGAGGGTCGCGGGTCGATCACCGGACCGGGCACGGCCAGCTCGCGCGGCGCCTCGCCGGCGGACAGCGACACGGCGAACAGCCGGCCCGAAAGGGTGAATACCGCCAGATCCCCCGCACTGTCGAGCGCGTAGCCGACGATGCCGGCCGCCCCCTCGCGACTGCGCTCGCGCCGGGCCCGCTCCTCGGCGGACAGGTCCTCGGCCGCGCCGCCGAGCAGCGTCGCGGGGTCGGCCACCAGGCGCTCGTCGCCGGTGTCCGGATCCAGGATCCACAGGCAGGTGGTGGAGTCGTCGGCGGCTTTGGACCGCAGGAATGTGATCCGGCCGTCGGCGAAGCCGAAGCTGCGTGGAGCGCCTTGGGTGAAGCGCTGCGTGCGGGCGTATTGCCGGGGAAATGTGATCTCCGAGCTCATGTGCCACAGCGTACGGGGACGTACGCACACGGGGAGGGGAGACCGGGGGAGAGTGGGACGGCCGTACGAACACCACCTCGCGCCCGCTGAACGAGTGAACGCGGTTCGTGACCGTTGGCTTACATTCGGTGTGTAGACATGTCCCTTTGGGCCCACAGGCCGGCTTCCCCGAGCACGAACTGCGGGTCCCTGCGCACAGGAGGTGCGTGACTGTGGTGGTGTCCGTCTCCGCCGTGCTGCTGCTCGGTGTCACCGTCGTCTTCTTCGTCCGGAAGTCGTCGCTCAAGCCGATGCACGCGATCATCTGTGCCCTGCTCGGCTTCTACCTCTCCGCGACGTCGATGGCCCCCTCGATCCGCGACGCGGGCACGAGCTTCGCGGGAGTGGTGAACGGGATTCATTTCTGACGGGTGCCGTTCGGGCGTGAGCCGCCGTCGGTGTGGGCCGTGAGGTCGCTGCCGGGTCGGCTGTGGGCCGGGGTTTGTAGGCTGGTCTGTCATGACCAATCGATGGCTGGCCAATACCGGTGGCACCCGAGGGCCCGAATACGCCGAGCGGTTTCGCCGGCTCGCGGCCGAGGGGCGTGACCTGCACGGCGAGGCCCGGTTCTGCGACGACCTGCTGCCCGAGCCCGCCCGCGTTCTCGACGCGGGATGCGGCACCGGGCGGGTGGCGATCGAGCTGGCCCGGCAGGGCCACGAGGTGGTCGGCGTCGACCTGGACGCGTCGATGCTGGCCGAGGCCGAGGCCGCGGCGCCCGGTCTGACCTGGGTGCTCGACGATCTGGCCGACCTGGACCCGCTGCGGCTCGGCGGGCGCGGGAGCTTCGACCTGGTCGTGGCCGCGGGCAACGTGATGATCTTCCTGACCCCCGGCAGCGAGGCCGAGGTGGTGCGCGCGCTGGCCGCGATGTTGCGCCCGGGCGGGATCCTGGTCAGCGGATTCAGCCTCGCGGGCGGCCCGGACGGGGTCGGGGCCACGATCACCGCCGCCGAGTACGAGGACGTGTGCGCGGCGGCCGGCCTGGTGCGCCGCACCCGCTACGCCGGATGGGACCGCGAGCCCTGGGTGCCCGGCGGCGACTACCTGGTCGCGGTGCACGCGGCGCCGCCCGGGCGCGGGGCCTGAACGGGCGGTCCCGGGGGTGTCCGCAGGCGCGCGTAGGCTGTCGCGCATGACCGAACGCACTGCCGAGAGCCCGCTGCGACTGCTGCTCGTCCATGCCCACCCGGACGACGAAGTGATCAACAACGGCGCGTCCATGGCGCGGTACGCGGCCGAGGGTGTGCACGTCACGCTCGTCACCTGCACCCTCGGCGAGGAGGGCGAGATCCTGGTGCCCGAGCTGGCCCATCTGGCGGCCGACCGCGAGGACGGGCTCGGGCCGCACCGGATGACCGAGATCGCCGACTCGATGAAGGCGCTGGGCGTCTTCGACCAGCGGTTCCTGGGCGGTCCGGGTCGCTACCGCGACTCCGGGATGATGGGTGTGCCGAGCAACGCGCGGCCCGACTGCTTCTGGCAGGCCGACGTGGAGGAGGCCGCCGCGCACCTGGTGCCGGTGATCCGCGAGGTGCGGCCGCAGGTGCTCGCCACCTACGACGAGCGCGGCGGCTACGGCCACCCCGACCACATCCAGGCCCACCGGGTGGCGCTGCGCGCGGCCGAGTTGGCCGCCGACCCGACCCACGCCGAGGGTGAGGGCGAGTCGTGGACGATCGCGAAGATCTACTACAACGTGATGCCCCGGTCGATTCTCAAGGCCGGCATCCAGCGCATGATCGAGGCCGGGCAGGACGTACCGTTCACCGCGGTCGAGGTGGACGAGTTGCCGTTCGCGGTCGACGACGACCAGGTCACCACCGCGGTGGACGCGGGCGCCCACCTGGAGGCCAAGTTCGAGGCGCTGCGCGCCTATCCCACCCAGGTCTCGGTGGAGGACGGCTTCTTCGCGCTGTCCAACAACATCGGCCAGAGCATCATGGCGGTCGAGCACTATCGACTGGTCCGCGGCGACCTCGGGCCCACCGGCCCGGACGGCCGCGAGGACGACCTGTTCGCCGGACTGCGCCCGTAAGGTAGCCCTCGTGCCAGAGAAAGCCGGCCGCGTCGCGGCATACGTCGTGCTGTTCCTGCTCGGCGCGGTGATCGCCTTCATCGGGGCGTTCACCCAGGCGGCCTACCCGCCCGCCGGGTTGATCGTCTCGCTCGCGGGGAGCGGCGGCCTGTTCGTCGCCGGCGGCTCGCTGCTGAAGGCCAAGGCCGGGGCCGCGGTGCCGGTCGGCGCCTGGATGCTCACCGTGTTGTGGCTGGCGAGTTGGACCAAGCCCGAGGGCGACTGGGTCTTCGTCAGCGGCTTCCTCTCGTACATCTACCTCCTGGGTGGCACCATCATCGGTGTCGCCGCCGCCACCTACCCCTGGGGCGGCATCAAACCCGTCCTTCTTTCGGGTGAATCGGTGAAGACACGGACGAGGTGAACCCCTTGCGCCGCCATGCTTGCCGACGGCGCGTGCCGAGAGGCACACGACGGTGCGGGGTAACGGTGTGGCAGGAGCGCAGTATTGTGTGTGCCGAGGTGCGGTACGTGTCATGCCCTGTCCGTGGGGCCGTCGCGGCCGACTCCTCCGGCCCGTCGTACCGGGCAACCTCGGTGGCCGAGTTCGCCCACGTGCCTTCGGCGGGGAGTACCAGATCCCTCGAAGGCCGTGTCACGACCCGCACGCGGCGGGTGTCAACGCACCGCCGTCGCACTTTCCCGGATACCGTCCGATCCCGGGCGGGGGCGGCCGTGCGCCGCCACGCAACCTTCAGCTGTCGGAGAGCTCGTTCTTCGTGAGTAACGACCAGCCCCCCACGCCCGACGACCCGGGCGCGCAGCCGCGCCGCGACGATCACGATGGTGATCCGCATCCGTTCTTCGGACGCGGGCGGCCGTCGTCGGCGGCGCCCGCCGCCCGCGAGCGATCCGCCGCGCCCGCGTCGTCTCCGCATCCGTCCCCCGATCCGTTCGGGGACGACGACGAGTTCGCGTCGTGGTTCGACGACGAACCGCCCCGGCCCGCGCCCGTCGCGGGGCCGCCGGGAGGTTCGTCGTGGCCCAGCGCGGACGACGACGTGCCGCCCGTCGCGCAGCCGCCCCGGCAGCCGGCCGCGCCGCCGGGACCGGGCGGCCTGCCGCAGCGGGTCCCCGGCGCCTCCGGAGCCAGGAGCCTGACCACCGAGGGCACCGGTGCGCCCGGACCCGTGCCGTTCGCGGACGCGCCGGTCACGCCGTATGTGCCGGGACAGCCCGGACCGGCGCCGGCGCACGAGCAACAACGGCCGCTACCGCCGAACACCGCCTACGGCGTCGCGGGCGAGCATGGCGCGGGAGCGTCGGGGCCGGGCCCGGACGAGGCCGGCCGCGGGGTGCCCACCGAGGGCCGGCCGGTCGTGCACCCGATCGATCCGGGCGTCTCGGACGCGGCCCGGTCGGCGCCCGAGGGCGGCGCGCTGCCGAACCGGGTGGGCCGGCGTCGGCTGATCGCCGGCTTCGGCACTCCGGAGGCCGGCCCCGCGCCGACCCCGCCGGCCGGGGGCGGCACGGACGCCGAAATGCCTGCGGACTCGGGCGACTCGGGCGATTCGGGCGACCAGACGATGACCACCCGGGTCAGCATCAAGATCCCGGGGTCGCGGCCGATCCCGCCGGTGGTGCTGCGCGGTCAGGCCCCGCTGCCCTCGCAGGAGGCGCCGCGGTGGACCCTGGACGGCGACTCGGACGGGCCGTACGAATACCGCACGATGCAGGAACAGGACGCCGCCGACCACGGGTTCCCGCAGTACGGCACGACCGACGCGGCCGGGACCGCCGCGGAGCACCCGGCCGGCGCCGAGGAGCGGACCGACGAGGCGCGCCCGGCCCCGGCCCCGCCCCGACGGCGCAAGCCGAAGGCGCTGATCGCGTGCGCGGCCGGGATCGCGGTCCTCGGCGGGGTGTACGGCGCGTCGCTGGCCTACGCCGGCGGCGGGGTGCCGCGCGGCACCTCGGTGCTCGGCGTCAACATCGGCGGCCAGTCCCGCGACGAGGCGGTGCGTACGCTCGAACAAAAGCTCGGCGACCGCACCACCAAGCCGATAACGCTCGACCTCGGCGGCAAGGAACTGCGGCTGGAACCGGCCGCGTCCGGGCTGCTCCTGGACGCGCGCGCGACCGTCAGCGAGGCGAGCAAGGGCGGCATGAACCCGCTCACCTCGGTGCCCGCGATGTTCGGCAAGACCCGGGAGACCCAGCCGCGCACCGTGGTGGACCCGGTCAAGCTGGGCGCCGCGCTGGAGGCGCTGGCCGCCGAGGCCGGCGGTGCGCAGGTCGACGGCGGGATCTCGTTCGCGAGCGGCCAGGCCACCGCGGTGCCGCCGGCCAAGGGCAAGGTGCTGGACACCCCCGCCGCGATCAAGCTGGTCGAGGCGGCCTTCCTGCACGGCGGCGGTCCGGTCGCGTTGCCGACCAAGGCCGCCGATCCCAAGGTCACCCAGGCCGAAGTGGACCGGGCGATGCGCGAGTTCGCGGTGCCCGCGATGTCGGGGCCGGTGACCCTGACGGCCGGTACCAAGTCCTTCAAGCTGAACCCGCCGGCGCTGGCCAAGTACCTCACCATGGTCCCGGACGCCGCCGGGAAGCTGCAGCCCAGGATCGACGCGAACGGTCTCCAGGAGGAACTGGGCCAGACCTTCTCCTCGGTCGGCGAGAAGCCGAAGAACGCCACCTTCAAGGTCGAGGGCAAGCTCGCGGCCGGCGCCAAGGTCACCGTCGTGCCGTCCGTGTCCGGCAAGGGCGTCTCCGGCGCCACGGCGGCCGACGCGGTGTTGTCCGTGCTGACCAAGTCCGGCACGGCGCGCACCGCGAAGGTCAACCTCGGCCCGGTCGAGCCCGCGCTGACCACGGAGGCGGCGAACAAGCTGGGCATCACCGAGGTGATGTCGACCTACACCACGAACTACCCGTACGCCGCGTACCGGTTGACCAACATCCACCGGGCCGCCGATCTGATCACCGGATCGGTGATCAAGCCGGGCGACACCTGGAGCCTGAACAAGACGGTCGGCGAGCGCACCGCGGAGAACGGCTTCGCCAAGGGCACGATCATCAACAACGGGCGCTTCCAGACCGACTTCGGCGGCGGCGTCTCGCAGGTGGCCACGACCACGTTCAACGCGGTGTTCTTCGCCGGGCTCAAGGACGTGATGCACCGCCCGCACAGCTTCTGGATCGACCGCTACCCGGCCGGTCGCGAGGCCACGGTGGCCTGGCCGTCGCTGGACCTGAAGTTCCAGAACGACTCGGGGAAGAACGTCTACCTGGAGTCCACGTACACCGACTCCACGGTGACCGTGACGCTGTTCGGCACCCGCAAGTACGACGACATCAAGGCCGAGCCCGGCAGCAAGTACGACGTGATCAAGCCCAAGTCGGTGGTGGACAAGTCGGCGGGCTGCGTGGAGCAGGCCGCGTCGGACGGGTTCAAGATCGACGTGACCCGGGTGTTCATCCAGGGCGGCAAGGAAACCGCCCGGGAGAAGTTCCACACCAAGTACGACCCGGCCGACAAGATCACCTGTGACAAGACCGGCGGCGCGGGCGAGGGCGAGGGCCAGGGCCGCACGGCCGACTCACCCCCGCCGGGCGCGATGCCGGTACGGATGTCGGACGACTAGGCCTAGCGGCTGCCGGGGCGGCGCGCGTATGAGGCGGGGCCGGATCGCACGACAGGCGATCCGGCCCCGCCTTCGCCGTGTCGGCCCCGCCCCGCGACGCCCTCGCCTCACGGCCCGGAGCGGCCCACGTCCCGCGACAGGTCGAGGGCCAGGAACCGGTCGACGTGTGCCAGCGCCTCGAAACGCGCCCCCGGCGCCACCTTCTCGTCGCGGGCCAGTTCGACCAGGAGCCGGACCGCCGTGCGGGTGTCCAGGTCGGCGTCGAGCGCCGCGTGGATCGGCCCGATCGCCTCGGCCGGCATCGGCGCGGACGGGGACTCGGCGCACGTGGCGGTCCGGGCGCGCAGTTCGGCGAGGACGGCCGTCGCGTCGGCCGCCCCGTGATACCCGGCGTGGTCCGCGCGCAGCGGCTCGTCGGCGGCCAGCGAGAGCAGGATCAGCCGCAACACGAGCGGATCCTCGGGGTGCGGGACCGGTCGGCGGGGCGCGGCGTCGACCACCGCGGCCGGATGCAGCACGTGCACCCGGGCGCGCGGCCCCTCGTCGCCGTCCTCGCCGAAGTACAGGTCGATCGCGCCGTCGGGTTGCCCCGGGGCGGGCAGCGGCATGTTGTACCGGCCGTAGCCCGCCGCGTCCGCCACCCGCGCGCGATAGGGCAGGTGGTGGACGGTCACGGTCAGGTGGTGTCGGCCGGCGACCCGGCGGAAGGTGTCGGCGATGATCGCCGCGCGCAGCGAACGGCTCGGGTAGGCCACTCGCACCCGCCTGCCGATCGAGGTGGTCACGAGTTCGGACTTGCCGGTCTGGGAGTCGGTCAGTCGCACCATGGCGGCCACGCTAGCGCCCGGGGGCGGCGGTTCGCGGGGGTTGGACACGGCACCCATGACATCTGTCATGCCCTGATCAGGAGGTTTCCCACTTCGCCGGCCGCGGGTGGTCGGCCAGGCTGGGCGCATGACGATCACGGCTGGGAAACAGACGACCGCGCCGGCCGTCGCGCTCGGCGGGGTGAGCAAGTGCTTCGGTGAACTGCGCGCCGTGGACGGGCTCGACCTCGAACTGCGCCAGGGGGAGACCGTCGCGCTGCTCGGGCCCAACGGTGCCGGCAAGTCGACCACGCTCGACCTGTTGCTCGGGCTGAGCCGGCCCACCGAGGGCACGGTCGCGCTGTTCGGCGGCGATCCGCGCGAAGCGATCCGGCGCGGTCGGGTCGGCGCGATGCTGCAAAGCGGCGGCCTGATGCCGGACGTGACCGTCGGCGAGATGATCGGCCTGGCCCGCGACCTGCATCCGCGCCCGCTGCCGCGTGCGGACGTGCTGCGTCGCGCCGGCATCGAGGACCTGGTCGACAAGAACGTCGACAAGCTCTCCGGCGGCCAGGCCCAGCGGGTGCGCTTCGCGATGGCGATCGCGGGTGAGGTGGACCTGATCGTCCTGGACGAGCCCACCACCGGGATGGACGTGGACAGCCGGCAGCGGTTTTGGGTCAGCATGCGCGAGCAGGCCGAACTGGGCCGCACCGTGTTGTTCGCGACGCACTACCTGGAGGAGGCGGACAACGTCGCCGACCGGGTGCTCGTGCTGCACCGGGGGCGGCTGCTCGCCGACGCCAGCGCCGCGCAGATCAAGGCCCGGGCCGGGCTGCGCCGGATCGCCTTCGACCTGGACCGGGCGGTCGAGCGGGACGAGGCCGTGCTGCGCGCCCTGCCCGGCGTCGCGCACATCGAACTGAGCGGCCACACCGTGCGCATCCGCAGCGGCGACGCCGACGAGACGGTGGCCGCGATCTACGCCGCCGGCCTGCGTCCGCGCGGCCTGGAGGTCGCCGGTCTCGGTCTGGAGCAGGCGTTCCTGGCGATCACCCAGCAGGCGGACGAGGCGGAAGGAAAGGGCATCCCGGCATGAGGACGTTGATGAGACTCGAAGTGCTGAGGATGTTGCGCAACCGGCGCTACCTGCTCTTCACGCTGGCGTATCCGGTCGCGATGTACCTGATCTTCGGCAGCCAGTCGGGAGACGTGGACGGTACCGACGTGTCCGCGTACGTGATGGTGTCGATGGCCTCGTTCGGCGCGGTCGGCGCGGTGCTCAGCGCCGGTGTGCAGCGGATCGCGGCGGAGCGGCAGAGCGGCTGGACCCGGCAGTTGCGGCTGACCACGCTCACCGGGCGGCAGTACGTGATCTCCAAGCTCGTCTCGGCGGCGGTGGTCGGTCTGCCCGCGATCGTGCTCGTGCTGGGCACCGGCTTCCTGCGCGGGGTGCGACTGGACGCGTGGCAGTGGGGCGTGATCGTGATCGCGCTGTGGTTCGGCTCGTTCGTGTTCGCCGTGCTCGGGATCGGGCTCGGCTACCTGGTCGCCCCCGACTCCGCGCAGCCGCTGTTCATGCTGGTCTACCTGGGCATGGCGGTGCTGGGTGGCATGTGGGTCCCGCTGAGCGGGTTTCCGCAGATCCTCCAGGACATCGGCCACGTGATGCCGACGTATCGCTACGGGCAATTGGGCTGGGAGGTGCTGGCCGGGCATCGGCCCCGCGTCGCCGACGTGGTGGTGCTCGCGGTGTACCTGGCCGCGTTCACCGCGCTGGCCGCCTGGCGCTACCGTCGCGACGAGCAGAAGGTGGCGGCCTGATCCGGGGCCGCTCGCCCGACGGGACGGTCCCGAGGCGTGGTGGGACCTGTTCCCGAGAAGGAGCGCGTGACATGCGGTGGTCGGACCCGACACGGCAGGACTCGACGCGTGGGCGGGCCATCCGGATGTCGTGGTCGTTGCTCTGGTTGTTCTTCCTGACCCCGGTGGTGCACGACCTGGCCACCGAGGGGTACGGGCCGGTACGTCTGACGGTGGGCTCGATCGGGCTGCTCGTGGTGGTGGTCTGCTACGTCGCGCTGGTGTTCGGCGGGGTCGGCTGGTTCGGCCTGTTCGGTCGGGTGGAGGCGGTGCTGCGCCGGGCGCTCGACACCGAGCGGGCCCAGTTGGGGGCCTGCCTGCTGCTGTGGGCGGTCTCGGTCGGGCTGATCCTGACCTTCGACGACGCCTGGCTCGGCCTGATGGTCTACGTCGCGGTGTCGGTCGGGGCCGGGCTGCGCTTCCCGTGGTCGATGTGGGGGATCCTGGGCTGCGCGGCCTCCGGGCTCGGGCTCGGTGTGCTGCTCGGCGCGGCCGGCAACGACCTGCTGGTCCTGGCGTTCGTCACGGTGCTCACCGGCGGGGTGATGATCGGGGTGCGCCGACTCCTGGAGACCCTGGTCGAACTGCGCGAGGCCCGGGAGATCGTGGCCCGGCTCTCGGCCAGCGAGGAACGCCTGCGGATGGCCCGCGACCTGCACGACGTGCTCGGCCACTCGTTGTCGCTGATCACCCTCAAGAGCGAACTCGCCGGCCGCTTCCTCCCCGAGCACGTGGACCGCGCGGCCGAACAGGTCGCCGACATCGAGCGGGTCGGCCGGCAGGCGCTGGTGGACGTGCGCGAGGCGGTGAGCGGCTACCGGCGGCCGACCTTCGCGGTCGAGCTGGCGGGCGCCCGGATCGCGGCGCGCGCGGTGGGCATCGAGCTGACCGTGGTGCCCGAGCAGTGGCCGGAGTGCCCGGACCCGGAGGCGGAGGCGGTGCTCGCCTGGGCGTTGCGCGAGGCGGTCACCAACACGATGCGGCACAGCGGCGCGCGGCGCTGCACGGTGCGCCTGGACACCGGCGCGACGTGGCGACTGGACATCCGCGACGACGGGCGCGGCGCGACGGGTGGTGAGGGCAACGGGCTGACCGGGCTGCGCGAGCGATTCGCCCTGGCCCACGGCACCATCGAGGTCGGCGGCGGGGAGCACGGGCGCGGGTTCGGGTTGACCGCTTCGGTCCCGGTGCTTCCCGGAAAGACCGCCGAGCGCCGGATTGCCCCCGGAGCACCGGAAGCGACCCGCTAACGTTCGGCCCGTGATCAACGTACTGCTCGCCGAGGACCAGGCCATGGTGCGCGAGGCGCTCGCCGCGCTGCTCGGCCTGGAGGAGGACATCCGGGTCGTCGCCCAGGTCGCGCGCGGGGACGAGGTGGTCGAGGCGGTGCGGGCGAGCGGCGCCGATGTGGCGCTGCTCGACATCGAGATGCCGGGACGGGACGGTCTGGCCGCCGCCGCCGAGTTGCGCCGGGCGCTGCCCGGTTGCCGGATCGTCATCCTGACCACGTTCGGCCGCCCCGGCTATCTGCGCCGGGCGATGGAGGCGGGCGCGGACGCGTTCCTGGTCAAGGACGCACCCGCCGCGCAACTGGCCGACGCCGTACGCCGGGTGCTGCGCGGCGAGCGGGTGATCGACCCCACGCTCGCGGCCACCGCGCTCTCGGTCGGCGCCGACCCGCTGACCGAGCGCGAGCGAGACGTGCTGCGCGCGGCGTCGGGCGGCTCGACGGTGTCCGAGATCGCCACCGTGCTGCGCCTGTCCGAGGGCACCGTGCGCAACCACCTGTCCTCGTGCATCGGCAAGACGCACGCCCGCAACCGGGCGGACGCGGTGCGCATCGCGCACGACAACGGCTGGCTCTGACCGGCGCCGGTACGGGTGTCCGGATCGCGCGGTCGCCCCGGTGACGTACGGGTCGCCGACGGAATGTGGGACCGGCATCCCCCGTTGTGGGACAACGGATCCTTCCCGCCGGTCGCCCCGGAAGGATCGATGGGACCGGGGCCCGAAGGCCGGTAGAGTCCTCGTGCCCGGCGGCCCGAGTGCCGTCGGAGAGGATGTCGGAGGAATGGGCATGGGGTCGCACCGGGCAGGCGGTCCCGAACCGGGCACCCGTCGTCCCCGTCGGGAACGCATCCGCTGGGCCGTCGCGAGCGCCGTGCTCGCCGCGTTGCCGGCCGCCTTGGTGGTGGCGCTGTCCGGGGACTCGTCCGACGCCGACCACCTGCTCAGCGCCGACTACGTGCGCACCGGATCCTGGCCCAGCGGCTACAGCGGCCAGTACGTGCTGCGCAACGCCGGCTCCGACACGGTCGAGGGCTGGACCCTGCGCTTCGACCTGCCAGCGGGAACGCGGATCGCCACCGTATGGAACGGCCGGCTCGAACCGGCGGCCGGCCGCTACACGGTGCGCAACGAGAACTGGAACCGGGCGCTGCGGCCGGGCGAGAGCATCGTGGTCGGCTTCGAGGTCCGCCGGGACGGGGTCGGCGTGCCGACCGCGACCGAGCCGGTCCGCGCCGACGGGCCGACCGCCTGCACGATCAACGACAAGCCGTGCGGCGGGTCGGCCGGGACCGGACCGGACGAGCGGGCCACCCCGCCCGGCTCGACGCCGGCCGCGAGCCCGTCCGCCGGCCTCGACCGGCACACCGGCACCCCGACGCCGACCGGCACCGGCCGGGGCGGCGGGACGACGTCGCCCCCCGCGGCCCCGCCGGTGACCACGTCCCCGACCGACGCCACGCCGCGGTCGGGCACGATCGAACACCTCGCGCCCTACCTGGACATGACTCTCGACCCCACCCGGGCCGGATCGTCCGGCGTGCGCGACCGCACCCTCGCCTACGTCGTGGACGGCGGTGGTTGCCGGCCGATGTGGGGCGGGGTGACGCGCCTCGACGACCCCGCGACCACCGCCCGGATCGCCGCGCTGCGCGAGGCCAGCGGATCGATCAGGGTCGCCTTCGGCGGCGCCGGCGGCACCGACCTCGCGGTGTCCTGCGGCAGCCCGGAGGAGTTGGTGGCCGCCTACCGGCAGGTCCTGGACGCCACCGGGACCGACGCGATGGATCTGGACATCGAGGGCCGCGCGCTGGTTCGCCCCGATGTGGTGCAGCGGCGCAACGCGGCGCTGCGGCTGCTCCAGGAGGACGCGCGGCGGGCGGATCGCCGGGTGGACGTCGGCTACTCGCTGCCGGTGCATCCGCTCCAGGGCCTGGGCGACGAGGCCAAGGCGCTGCTGCGGGACGCCGCCGCGCGGCAGGTCGACGTCTCCTACGTGAACATCAAGGCGATGAACTACGGCGCCGGGGTCGCGCCCCGGCCGCAGGGACGGATGGGCCGCTTCGCCGCCGACGCCGCGCACGCGCTCCAGGCGCAGATCCGCGAGGTGTGGCCGCACCTGACCCAGGAACAGGCCTGGCGGCGGGTGTCGGTGACGGTGATGATCGGCCGCAACGACGTGCCGGGGGAGGTGTTCACCTTGGAGGACGCGCGCCGGTTCGCCGACTTCGCGCGGCAGAACCACCTCGGACGGGTCGCGTGGTGGTCCGCCGCGCGGGATCGACCGTGCGCCGACGGCACCGCGACCGAGGCCGGCGCGGACCCCACGTGCAGCGGGACGGCGCAGGAGCCGGAGGCGTTCCTGCGCGCACTCGGCGGCTGAGCGCGCGGGCGGGGCCGGGGCGTGGCGCCGGCCACCGGCCCGGTGCGGTCGCACGGCACGCGGGGCCGGTCCGCGCGCCGGGTGGGGCGTGGCCGATTCCGGTGGGTCGGGTCGGGTGGGTTGCCGCCGGGCGCCGGTGCACCGAAGAGGCAACCTTATGGTTGTTCGATGCGAGGGCCTTCTCGACGCGGCGAGGAGTCCCGCCGGACGGGCGCAGGGCTAGTTCAGCCGGGCCCGGGCCGCCTTCGCCTCGGTGAGCATGCCGTCCGCGGCCTTGGGGTCGATATGCTTGACCAGTTCGGCGTACTCCTCCAACTGCCGCGCGCCGGCCGCGAATTGGCCGGTCCGGGCGAGCAGTGTGCCGCGCTCGTGGCGCAGCGCCGCCGGGTGGCGCGGGAGCAGCAGGGACAGCTCGACCGCCCACAGCCGGGTCCAGGCACCCTCGATGCCGCGCTCGGGCTGCGCCGCCCAGGCGCGGATGTTGTTCAACATCCGGAGCAGGATCGCGGTCGGCCGCGCCGGTTGCAGCAGCGTCGGATCGCCGGGCCGGCCCCCCGCCTCCGCGGCCAGACGGCGGGCCCGGGACACCGACAGCGGCACCCCGCCGTGGAAGGGGTCGGCCAGCTCGAACTCGCCGTCGGGATCCCCGATCCCGACCACGAAATGTCCCGGCAACGCGACGCCGTACACCGGCAGCCCGGCCCGGCGGCCGACGTCGATCCACACCACCGACAGCAGGATCGGCAACCCGCGCCGGCGGCGCAGCACCTCGTGCAGCAGCGACGAGCGCAGGTCGGCGTAGTCGGACTGCTGCCCGAGGAACCGGGCCCGCCCGCCGAGCACCCGCGCCAGCGCCGCGGCGGCCCCCGGCGGGTCGAAGCCGGGCCCCGCCTCGGCCCGCACCGCCGCCGCGAGCCGCTCCAACTCGGCGATCCCCACGGCCGGATCGAACGCCGGATCGACCTCGACGCCCATCAGCAGCGCGGCCTCGGCCAGGTCCACCTCGTCGGCCCGCACGACCGCCGCGAACCGGTCGCGGGGACTCCCGGGAGCGCTCACGTGGCGGCCGGGGAGCGGCGGTAGTGGTAGCCGTGGTGGTCGGTGTAGCCGAGCGCGTCGTAGAGCTCGCGCGCCGCCCGGTTGTCCGACTCCACCTGGAGCCAGCCGGTGACCGCGCCGCCCGCGAGCGCCCGGTCGGTCAGCGCCTTGACGATCGCCCGCGCGTGGCCGCGTCTGCGGTGCGCCGGGTCCACCTCCAGGCCGGCGAAGCCCGCGTAGCGGCCGAGCACGCACACCCGGCCGATGGCGACCGGCCGGCCCGACTCCGGGTCGGACACGGTCGCGAACAGCGTCCCCGGCGGCCCCTGGAGCACGTGTCGCTCGGCGCCGCCGGCGTGTCGCGCGACCCGGTGGTAGAGCGAGACCCACCCGTCGGTGAGGGTGGTCCCGACCTCGACCCGGCCCGCGTCCACGTCGCGCAGCACGTCGGCCGCGCGCACCAGGCGCCCGGTGCGCATCAACGCGTCGCCCTCGGCCGGCCACCCGGCGGCGTCGAGGAAACGGTCGAACGGGTCCTCGTGCGCGACCTGGAACAGCGTCGGCAGGTCGCGCGCCGAATACCAGGCATTCACCCGATCGAGTGCCTCCGGGAAGGGCATGTCGGGCTCGCCCAGGACCAGCACCGAGTTGGCCCGCCGGGTGAATCCGCCGGCCGCGCGCAGCAGCCACTCGCCGAAGGCGGCGACCTCGAGCGCGGGCCAGGACCGACTGGCCACGTCCTGCAGGCGGGCCGGGGTGAGCCGCCGTACGGGTGGCGGGACCACCTTGGCGGCGACGATGCTCGCTTCCGCCACCCGGGCGATACTGCCGTCCCTGCGGGTGATTGTCAGCACACCGT
The DNA here is from genome assembly GCF_042793325.1 of Embleya sp. NPDC056575. Taxonomy (NCBI): domain Bacteria; kingdom Bacillati; phylum Actinomycetota; class Actinomycetes; order Kitasatosporales; family Streptomycetaceae; genus Embleya; species Embleya sp. NPDC056575. The sequence goes on along the minus strand of NZ_JBHTVA010000081.1, from coordinate 28,094 downwards.
CGCGCCAGTCCACGAGGTCGCCCACGACGTCGGAATAGCTCGCCTCGGCGTCCTCGGGCGGCAGTTCGCGGCGCACCGACACGCGTCTGCCCACATCCCGCGGTGTGATCCTCTTCACCTGTCCGGCATCCCCGATCCGTGCTGACCTCGTCCGCCCACGTCTGCTGACATGTTCCCGGCCCACAGGTAAGGGCCACCTGCTAGGAGTAGGCCCCGGCCCACCGCGATACTAGTTGCGGGCACCGACGTTGCCGCGCTCCCGCGCACCCTGTACCGCCCGCATGAGGAGGAACCCGACGTGACCTACGTCATCGCGCAGCCCTGCGTCGACCTTAAGGACAAGGCATGCATCGAGGAGTGCCCCGTCGACTGCATCTACGAGGGTGAGCGTGCGCTGTACATCCACCCCGACGAATGCGTCGACTGTGGAGCCTGCGAGCCGGTCTGCCCGGTCGAGGCGATTTTCTACGAGGACGACACCCCGGAGCAGTGGAAGGACTACTACAAGGCGAACGTGGAGTTCTTCGACGACCTCGGCTCCCCGGGCGGCGCCTCGAAGATGGGTCTGATCGCCAAGGACCACCCGCTCATCGCCGCGTTGCCGCCGCAGGCGACCGGCGAGTAGAGCGTCGTGACCGCTTCGCACAACGGTGCGCGGCCGCTTCCCGACCCCGCCGAAGCGCGGGGCCGGGAAGCACGTCGCGTCACCGACCTGCTCCCCGTCTTCCCCTGGGACCGGCTCGAGCCGTTCGGCGCGAGCGCGCGGGCCCATCCCGACGGCGTGGTCGACCTGTCGGTGGGCACCCCCGTCGACCCCACGCCGGAGCTGATCCGCGCCGCACTGTGCGCCGCCGCCGACGCGCCGGGCTACCCGACCGTGTTCGGCAAGCCGGAGCTGCGCGAGTCGATCGCCGGGTGGTTGCGCCGACGACTCGGCGTCACCGGGGCGAGCGCGGACGCCGTGCTCCCGGTGATGGGTACGAAGGAACTGGTCGCGGCACTGCCCAACCAGCTCGGGCTCGGCCCGGGCGACATCGTCGCGCACCCGGCGCTGGCTTACCCCACCTACGACGTGGGCGCGCGACTGGCCGGGGCCACCCCGCTTCCGGTGGTGGACGGCACCCTGCCCGATCCCGCCGGGGTGCGGATGATCTGGCTGAACTCGCCGGGCAACCCGCACGGCGCGGTGCGCACGCTCGAGGAGACCCGCGCGATCGTGGCGTGGGCCCGTGAGCACGACGTGCTGGTCGTCTCCGACGAGTGCTACATCGAGCTGTGCTGGGACACCCAGGCGGTGTCCGTGCTGCACCCCGACGTGTGCGGCGACTCGCACCGCGGTCTGCTCGCGGTGCACTCGTTGTCCAAGCGCAGCAACCTGGCCGGCTACCGTGCCGGGTTCGTCACGGGTGACCCCGCGGTGATCCGCGAACTGCTCGCGGTGCGCAAACACTCGGGACACATCGTGTCCGGCCCGGTGCAGGCGGCGATGACCGTCGCCTTCGCCGACGACGAGCACGTGGCCGCGCAGAAGGCGCGCTACGCGGCCCGGCGCGCGGCGCTGCGCGGCGCCCTGGAGTCGGCGGGCTTCCGGATCGAGCACTCGCAGGCGAGCCTGTACCTGTGGGCCACGCGCGACGAGGACTGCTGGCAGACCGTGGCGTGGTTCGCCGAGCGCGGCATCCTGGTCGCGCCGGGCGACTTCTACGGGCCGCTGGGCGATCGGCATGTGCGGCTCGCGTTCACCGCGACCGACGAGCGGATCGCGGCGGGCGTGAAGCGGCTGCACGAGGTCTGAGCGGGCGGTCGTGGCCGCCCGGAGCCGAGGGCCGCGTTCGGGGACGGGGACGGGGATAGGCTTCCCGGCATGACCGTGAAGCTCGATCTGTCCCAGGACGCGGCATCGCTCACCGCGCAACTCGTCGACATCCCGTCGGTCAGCGGCGACGAGCGGGTGCTCGCCGACGCGGTGGAGGAGGCGCTGCGCGCCTTCCCGCACCTGACCGTGTACCGCGACGGCGACTCGGTCGTCGCCCGCACCGAACTCGGGCGCGCCGAGCGCATCCTGATCGCGGGGCACCTGGACACCGTGCCGATCGCGGACAACGTGCCGTCCCGGATCGAGGGTCCGCTGATGTACGGGTGCGGCACCTCCGACATGAAGAGCGGTGTCGCGGTGCAACTGCGCCTCGCCGCGCACCTGCCCGAGCCCAATCGCGACGTGACCTACGTGTTCTACGACTGCGAGGAGGTGGAGGCCGCCCGCAACGGGCTGCTGCGGCTGGCGAACAACCACCCCGAGTGGCTGGTCGCCGACTTCGCGGTGCTGATGGAGCCCACCGGCGGCGCGGTGGAGGGCGGTTGCCAGGGCACGTTGCGGGTCGACGTGACCACCACCGGCACCCGCGCCCACTCGGCCCGCTCGTGGCTGGGCGACAACGCGATCCACGCGGCGGCGCCGATCCTGGCCCGGTTGCAGGCGTACGAGGGCGCGCGGGTGGAGATCGACGGCCTCGAATACCGCGAGGGGCTGAACGCGGTGAAGATCGAGGGCGGCGTCGCGGGCAACGTGATCCCGGACGTGTGCGCGGTGACGGTCAACTTCCGCTTCGCGCCCAACCGCAGTGTCGAGCAGGCGCTGGCGCACGTGTGCGACGTGTTCGCCGGGTTCGACGTGGTGCTCACCGACGAGGCCGCGGGCGCCCTGCCCGGCCTGGACCGGCCCGCCGCGGCGGCGTTCGTGGCGGCGATCGGGACCCCGCCGCGGGCCAAGTTCGGCTGGACCGACGTCGCGCGCTTCTCCGCGCTCGGCATTCCGGCGGTGAACTACGGGCCGGGCGATCCGAACCTGGCGCACAAGCGGGACGAGCATGTGGAGATCGCGCTGATCGGGGACAGCGAGGAGCGGCTGCGGCGCTGGCTCGGCTGACCCGGGCACGCGGAAAATGCGATCGGGCCCCGGCTCGGCGTGACAGGGTGGCCGGATGGACGCGCGATTCGCTCCGGAGGAGCCACCCGAGTTCGCCTCGCCCAGCGAGGTGGAGGAACAACATCCCGGCATGGGGCACCTCGGCACCGAGGCGTGGCGGGTACTGCGGATCCAGACCGAGTTCGTGGACGGTTTCGGCATGCTCGCCGACCTGGGCCGCGCGGTCAGCGTGTTCGGCTCGGCCCGGACCAAACCGGGCTCGGCCGAGTACCGCATCGGCGAGCGGGTCGGGCGGGCCCTGGCGGAGGCCGGCTACGCGGTGATCACCGGCGGCGGCCCCGGCGCGATGGAGGCGGCCAACAAGGGCGCCCGGGACGCCGGCGGACAGTCGGTGGGCGTCGGCATCAAGCTGCCGTTCGAGTCCGGGCTGAACCCGTACGTGGATCGCGGAATCACCTTCCGCTACTTCTTCGCGCGCAAGACGATGTTCGTCAAGTACGCGCAGGGCTTCATCGTGCTGCCCGGCGGGATCGGCACGCTGGACGAGTTGTTCGAGGCGCTCACCCTGGTGCAGACCGGCAAGGTCACCCACTTCCCGGTGGTGCTGATCGGCCGCGACTACTGGACCGGACTGGTCGACTGGGTGCGCGACGTGGTGATCGCCCAGGGCAAGGCGTCGCCGGCCGACCTGGACCTGATCCGGATCACCGACGACGTGGACGAGGCGGTGCGGATCATCCGCGACGCCGATCTGGAGTGCTCGAAACTGGAGGCCGAGGCACGCGCGGACAAGGCCGCCGCCGAAGGACGCGCCGCCGGCGGGTCGATTGCCACCTGACGGGCATGCGGGATCCCCGTCGTGTTCACTCGGACGACACCGACGGGCGAAAGCGTAGGGGCGTCCCGATATCTCCCGCCTGTCACAGGAGAAAACCAGATGTCGCTGTCCCGTAGGGGTTTCCTCGGTCGCACCGCCACCACCGGTGCCGGTGTCGCCCTCATCGGCAGCACCGGCATGCTGCTGGCGCCGAACGCCTCGGCCTCGTCCCGCCCCGGCGACCGCCGCCCGCCGGCCCAGGTCGGCTACGGCCCGCTGGTGGACGACCCCGCCGGGCGCCTGGCGCTGCCCAAGGGTTTCTCGTACCAGATAGTCACCGAGGCCGGTGTCACCAAGCTGGAGTCGGGCGAGGCCACCCCGAGCAACCACGACGGCACCGGCGCGTTCAAGCTGCGCGGCGGCGGCACCGTCCTGGTGAACAACCACGAGCTCGGCGGTTCGCTCAAGGACACCCCGCTGCCGGTGCCGCACCTCGCGGGCCTGGTCTACGACGAGGGCCTGCCCGGCGGCTGCACGGTGGTCGAGGTGAACCGTTACGGCAGGCGCATCCGCGAGTACGTCGGCGTGGCCGGCACCGCGACCAACTGCGCGGGCGGGGTGACCCCCTGGGACACCTGGCTGACCTGCGAGGAGACCGAGCAGCTGGCCGGTCAGGGCACCGCCACCAAGGACCACGGCTACGTCTTCGAGGTCGACCCCTACGACCGCCGCGCCAACCGCGACCCGAAGCCGATCAAGGCGCTCGGCCGGTTCGCCCACGAGGCGGTCGCGGTGGACCCGCGCCGCGGCCACCTGTACCTGACCGAGGACGCGAGCAACCCGAACGGACTGCTCTACCGCTGGGAGCCGCCGCGCCACTGGGACGGCGGGCGCGGCCGGCTGCGCAAGCTGGCCGACGACGCGGGCACCCTCGCGGCGATGCGCTGCGTGGACGCGAGCGGCAAGCACGTGGACGACCTCTCCCGGGCGACCGAGGTGGGCACCACCTACGCGGTGAACTGGGTGGCCGTGCCGGAGCGCGACGCGCGCACCACCTCGATCCGCAAGCAGTTCCAGAACACCGACATCACCCGCGGTCGCAAGATCGAGGGCATCTGGTGGGGCGACGGCGGCGCGTACGTGGTCACCAGCTTCGCCCGCAAGGAGAGCCCGGGCACCCCGCACGACGGGCAGATCTGGTTCTACGACCCGCGCCGCGCGCGGCTGACCCTGAAGCTGCGCTTCGGCGTCAACACCACGCCGGACGTGGACGGTCCGTTCGACGGCCCGGACAACATCAGCGTGTCGCCGCACGGCGGCGTGATCATCGCCGAGGACGGCGAGGGCGTGCAGCACCTGCTCGGCGCGACCGACGACGGCAAGACCTACCCGGTCGCCCGCAACGACGTGGACGGCGACAGCGAGTTCACCGGCCCGGTCTTCTCCGAGGACGGCCGCACGCTGTTCGCGAACGTGCAGACCCCGGGCACCATGTACGCCATCCAGGGCCCCTGGAAGCGCTGCTGAGGCACCGAGTCGCCGGCCGCCGCCGTCGTCGAAGCCCACTTTTCGGCGTCCGCGCCCACCTTCGCGGTGGGGGCGGGCGCCGAAAGGCGTTCTCCGGGGGTTGAAGACGCGCTGGGGGCGGGGTCTTCGATCGGGGGCTCGAAGACCCGCCCCGGGCCCGTCAGGCCAGGGCGCGACGGGCCACGGCGGGCTGCCGGGTGCCGTGGATCGAGGACACCATGTCGAGCACCTCGCGGGTCTCCGCCACCTGGTGCGCGCGGTACACCCGGGCCCCGAGCCACGCGCTGACCGCGGTGGTGGCCAAGGTGCCCAGCAGCCGCTCGTTCACCGGCTTGTCCAGCGTCTCGCCGACGAAGTCCTTGTTGGACAGCGAGACCAGGACCGGCCACCCGGTGTCGACCATCTCGCCGAGCCGGCGGGTGGCCTCCAACGAGTGCCGGGTGTTCTTGCCGAAGTCGTGCCCCGGGTCGATCAGGATCGCGTCCCGGCGTACGCCGAGCCTCGCCGCGCGCTCGGCCAGGCCCACCGTGACGTCCAGGATGTCGGCCATCACGTCGACGTAGCCGATCCGGTGCGGCCGGGTGCGCGGCCGCGCCCGGCCGGCGTGCGTGCACACGATGCCCGCGTCGAACTTCGCGGCCACCTCGGCCAGCTTGGGATCCACCCCGCCCCAGGCGTCGTTGAGCAGGTCGGCGCCCGCGTCGCAGACCGCCTCGGCGACCTCGTGGCGCCACGTGTCCACGCTGATCACCACGTCCGGGTGGCGGCGGCGCACCTCGGCCACGAAGGCCACCGTCCGGCGGATCTCCTCCGTGACGTCCACCTCGGCCCCCGGACCGGCCTTCACGCCCCCGATGTCCACGATTCCCGCGCCCTCGTCGATCGCGCGGGCGACCGCGTCCAGGGCCGGTCGATCGTCGAACGTCGCGCCCTTGTCGAAAAACGAGTCCGGTGTCCGGTTGATGATCGCCATGATCACCAACTCGTCCCCCTCGAACTCCCGTCGTCCCAGCCTCAGCGTCGTCACCCCGTCGACCTCCGCCCACACCCTGCACGTGCCACCTGACCCCCTGATCGTGGCACGATCGTCCCGTGCGACGAGCCGGGGGCTTCCCGAAACGGCCCGGAGCCGACACCGTTCCAGCGCCTGCACCACCGTCGAAGGGGAGCCGTCCGTGTTCTGGATCCAGCTTGTCGTGGTGATCGGGGTGGTCCTCGTCATCGCCGCGGTCGTGCTCGGGGCGGGTGGCTCCCTTCCCGACGCCTACCGCGAACAGCCCGAGCTGCGGATGCCCGGCGACCGCCCGCTCACGAGCGCCGACGTCGACCACATTCGCTTCCCGGTGGTCTTCCGGGGCTACCGGATGAGCGAGGTGGACCTGGTTCTGGATCGGCTGACCGGCGAACTCGCGGCGCGCGACGCGCGCATCCTGGAACTGGAGTACAAGATCGCCGGCACCACGCCGGTCGGCGTCGCGTCGGCGATGCCGGGCGTGGCCGCCGCCGGGGCGAGCGCGTTCGGCGCGAGCGGGCACGCGCCGTCGCCGCGCGGATCGGGCACCACGCTGTCGCTGGAGAAGCCGGAGCGGGCCGGGGCCGCGGGCTCGACGCCGGTCGAGGCCGAGGCCGTCGAACCGGGGGTCGAACCGGCCGCCGACGCGGACGAGACGCCGGAGTCGAGCCCGGACGAGACGCCGAGGTCGAACACGGACACGTCGGCCGCCGAGGCGGCGCCCGAGGCCGCTGCGGACGAGGCGAAGGACGAGGCCGAGGGCGAGCCGAAGGGCGACGAGGCGAGCAGGGGCGACGAGGCGAAGGGCGGCCCGAAGTCGTGACCGCCGCCACCGCCCCCGTCGTCGGTGGTCCGGTCCCGGGGCCGGACGGACTGCCGCGCTGCCCGTGGGGCGCCACCGGTCCCGAGGACTACCGGGAGTACCACGACACCGAATGGGGCGTCGCGGTGCACGGTGACGACCGGCTGTTCGAGCGGCTGTGCCTGGAGGCGTTCCAGTCCGGTCTGTCGTGGTTGACCATCCTGCGTCGGCGCGAGGGTTTCCGGGCCGCCTTCGCCGACTTCTCCATCGCGCGCGTGGCGGCCTTCGACGACACGGACCGCGCGCGGCTGCTCGCCGACGAGGGCATCATCCGCAATCGGGCCAAGATCGACGCCGCGATCGCCAACGCACACGCGGCACAGGCCCTCCAGGGGGGCCTGGACGCCCTCGTGTGGTCCTTCGCACCTTCCGGCCGCCGGAAGGCCCCCGAGGCCCTCTCGGACGTCCCGGCGGTCACCGACGAGTCCACCGCCCTGGCCAAGGAACTCAAGCGCAAGGGTTTCCGCTTCGTCGGCCCGACCACGGCCTACGCGATGATGCAGGCCTGCGGCCTGGTCAACGACCACCTCAGGACCTGCGTCTCCCGCTGACCCGCCCCCGCCCACCCCGGCGGGCCGCGTGCGCCCCGCCGGGCGGTGGGGGGTCAGCGGCCGAGGAAGGTGGGCTTCTCCTTGGCGACGAAGGCGGCCACCGCGATCCGGTGGTCCTCGGAGGAGCCCGCTCGCAGTTGCAGTTCGTCCTCCTTGGCCAGGGTGTCGACCAGGGAGTGGGAGGCGCCGTAGGCGACCGATTCCTTCAGGGCCGCCAGGGCCACGGTCGGGCCCTCGGCCAGGCGGTGGGCCAGATCGCGGGCGGTGTCGAGGACCTCCTCGGCCGGGACCACCCGGTGGGCCAGGCCCAGCTCCAGCGCCTCGGCGGCCTTGATCGTGCGGGGCAGCATCAGCAGCTCGATCGCCCGGGCCTGGCCGACCAGGCGCGGCAGCGTCCAGGACGCGCCCGAGTCGGCGGTCAGCGCGACCCCCGCGAAGGCGGTGTTGAAGCCGGCCGTGTCCGCCATGATCCGGAAGTCGCAGGCCCAGGCGATCGCCGCGCCGGCCCCGGCGGCGACCCCGTTGACCGCCGCGATCACCGGCTTGGCCATCGTCGCCAGCGCCGTCACGAGCGGGTTGTAGTGCTCGCGTACGGTCGCGAAGGTGGCGTCGGGGCCGGTCTCCAGCTGTCGGATGTGCGCCTTCAGGTCCTGGCCGGCGCAAAACGCCCGACCGCTTCCGGTCAACAGCACCGCCCGGACGGCCGGATCCTCGGCGGCGCGCAGGACCGCGTCGCGCAACGCGATCTTGGTCGGCTCGTCGAGCGAGTTCATCGCCTCGGGCCGGTTCAGCGTGACGGTCGCGACTCCGTCGGCGAGGTCGTACCGCACAATCTCGGCCTTGTCGGTCATGACTTGCCTCCACATCACATACATCGCCGCAGGTGGGATGTGCACAGCATGCCGGAAGCCGGATCCGGCCCCCGTCCCGCCCCTGACGGACCGTCAGCCGCAATTCCGAGCCGGGACGGACCATCCCATTCCGCGCCGTACGGACGGGGTCGGAGAGGTCGACGGGACCCGATGTTGCTCACCCCACCGTTCGATGCGGGATAATGGTCCCTGATCAATGCTCTCGAAGACCGGTGGCCGGTTTGAGCACCGGTGCGTCGATATGCAGGAAGGGGAACGAGCATGGCGGCCATGAAGCCGCGGACGGGCGACGGCCCGCTCGAGGTGACCAAGGAAGGGCGGGGCATCGTCATGCGCGTTCCGCTTGAGGGCGGTGGACGGCTCGTGGTCGAGCTGTCGGCCGATGAGGCCGGCGCCCTGAGCGAGGCGCTGAAGAACGCCGTGGGCTGACCCCCTGGGGCGACGCCCTCGACGAAAGTCGTGATGCGACGGCCCCGGCACGGACATGGAGACTCATGTTCGTACCGGGGCCGTCGGCATGTGCCCGGTCGGGCCGCGTGTCGGGCCGGTCGGGCTCAGCCCCGACGGGCCGCGCACAGCAGGCCGTCGCCGACCGGGAGCAGTGCCGGCACCAGCGACTCGTGCTCGCGGATCACCCGCAACACGTCGCGCACGGCGGCGGTCTCCGCGTCGCGGTGCGCCGGATCGGCCACCCGGTCGCGCAGCAGCGCGTTGTCGAAGCAGACCACGCCGCCGGGCCGCAACAACCGCAGCGCCTCGGCGAGGTAGTCCAGGTATTCGAGCTTGTCCCCGTCGCAGAACACCAGGTCGTAGCCGCCGTCGGCGAGCCGGGGCAGCACCTCCAGGGCCCGGCCCGGAATGAACCTGGCGCGCCCGCTGGGAAAACCCGCCTCGGTGAACGTCTCCTTGGCGAGCCGCTGGTTCTCGGGGTCGGCGTCGACGGTGGTGAGCACCCCGTCGGAGCGCATGCCGCGCAGCAGGTAGAGGCCGGACACCCCGGTCCCGGTCCCGATCTCGGCGACCGCCTTGGCCTCGACCGCGGCGGCGAGGAAGCGCAGCGCGGCGCCGCCGCCGGGACCTATCGGGAGCACGCCGACTTCCCGGGCGCGGGCGCGGGCGCCCGCGAGGACGGCGTCCTCGCCGACGTACTCTTCCGCGAACGCCCAGCTCGCCTGGCGATTGCCGGAAATGGCTTCCTCCTCTGTCCCGGCCGCCCGTTCGCGATCGGGACGGGTCGGCCACCTGAGCGCAAGGGTATTACCGAGGAGTCCTCCCGCCGCCCGGGGAGCGCCGCCCGATCGCCCGCTCCCGCCGCGGACCGCCCCTGGCGAGCCGGTCCCGAGTGCCCGACACGGGAACCCCGCATGGATGTGGTTCGTTGGCCCCCACGGAAGACAGGTGAACACGAGGCTCGTGGTCTCGCGGCACCGGAGGTTGGGTCGGACCGGGGCTCGGCGCCCTTATCCGGGCTTAACAGGCAGGACGCTTATGGTGGTTGCGCTACTCGGAAGAGGAGGTGTGGCAGTGGTCGACCGTCGCGGGGAACAATCCTGTACTCGCGAGCCGTCGCCGATGCCGGATCACGTGGCCGAAGCCGCAAACGCAACCAGCAGCCCAGCCCAGGCCGAATGGGTCCCGCCGACGTGGGAGGACATCGTCCGCACCCACTCCGCGCGGGTGTATCGGCTCGCCTACCGCCTCAGTGGCAACCCGCACGACGCGGACGACATCACCCAAGAGGTGTTCGTCCGAGTGTTCCGATCGTTGTCGAGCTACACGCCCGGCACGTTCGAGGGTTGGCTGCACCGCATCACCACGAACCTTTTCCTCGACATGGTGCGGCGCCGTCAGCGCATCCGCTTCGAGGGTCTGGGCGACGACGCGGGCGAACGCCTCGCCGGTCGTGAGCTCTCGCCCGCGCAGGCATACGACGACGCCCACCTGGACGCGGACGTGCAGCAGGCGCTGGACGCGCTCGCGCCGGAGTTCCGCGCCGCGGTCGTACTGTGTGACATCGAGGGCCTGTCGTACGAGGAGATCGCCACCACGCTCGGAGTGAAACTCGGGACCGTGCGCAGCCGCATCCACCGCGGCCGGTCCCAGCTCCGTGCGGCGCTGCGGCATCGTGCTCCCCGGAACAAGGCAGGCCAGGAGACGGCTGCGGAGGTCCGGACCACGGTGCGGAGATGAGGGACCGTGAGCAGTGAGCCCGGCGACCGCTTGGGCAGGGGGGTAGTGAGTGCCACACGGCTGGGGCGCGCCGCGACCCGATGTGGGGCATGCGAGGTGGGCACATGAACCACCCCGAGGACAAGCTCGCCGCCTATGTGGACGGCGAACTGGGCCATGAGGCCCGCGAGAAGGTGCTGGCGCACCTCGCCGAATGCGCGGACTGTCGCGTGGAGGCCGAGGAGCAGCGCCAGGTGAAGCAGTTGCTCGGCAACGCGCGTCAGCCCGGTCCCTCCGAGGACCTGATGGCGCGGTTGTTCGCGCTCGGGGAATCCGCCGAGGAGCCGCCCGCGCCGCCCGCGGGCGGCGATCGATTCATGTTCCCGGCCGCCGGGCGACCGACGGGCTCGACCCGCGCACGTTCGCGGTCGACCGGCCCGCGGGCGGGCCGGCCCGGCAACATGCCCGAGCGGGTGCGCCCGCCGGTGAGCCGGCGTCGGCTGACGTTCGCGGCGGCCGGCGCGTTCTCGATGATGGCCGTCGCGCTGAGCAGTGCCTTCGTGCCGGGCGGGACCAGCGGCGGCACCGAGGGCCGACCCGCGGCCCCGGCCGTCGAGCGCTACCTGGTGGAGCAGGCCGCGAGCACCAGCGCGCTGCCTGCGGGCAAGTCGGTCAAACGCTCCGAGCCGGTGCTCGCGGGGGCGTCCCTGACGGTGCCGGTCCCCACGATCGAGGCCCGGCACTAGTCCGGCGGACCCGTCAGGATCCGTTGGACAGGGTCCGGCTGCCGCGCCGCAGGCCCGTATCCCCGGTCCCGGGCGCCGATGCGTCGGGTCCGGGGCGCCCGCGCGGATCCGCGCGGGCGCGGTGCTTTCGGGCGGGTTCGCGTGCGGGATGTGACGGGTATCCGCTGCCGCCGGGACGCCGGCGAGCGGCACGCGCAAGACTGTGGCCGGGCCGGAGAAGCAGCGGATGCCCCGGCACACCGGGAGCGGTAGGAAGGCACACGATGAGCGACGCATACGGCCGTGGGGGAGCGGAGCCGCCGCGAGGCGACGACGCGCCGGCCGGACCGGCACCCGAGCACGACCCCGGCGCGGAGCCGGCGGCCTTCCCGCCCGGCGGTCCGCGGGTGTCGACGGACCACGGAGAGGACACCCCCGGCGGCGCGGCCGCGGGCCCCGCGGCTTCCGGCCGGGCGGCGGACGAGGAGCCGCCCACCGAGGTCCGACCGGTGTCGCCGGTGGAGGACTCCGCCGGGGACGACGCGCGGGCCGCGGACACGGGCGCCGAGCCGGGGCGCGCGGACGCGGCCGACGGTGCCGCCGAGCCGGCACACCGGGGCGCGACCACCGAAGGCTTCGCCGCGCCCGGCGGCTCGCACGCGGCCGATGCCGAGCCCGCCGCGTTTCCCGCGCGGACGTCGTTGGCCAAGGAGCCGCCGCCGGCCGATCCCGCCGCCGAGCCCGATGCGTTCGGGGTGCCGACGCCCGATGTCCGGGACGCGGTGACCGCCGAGGTGCCCGTGGTGCACGGCAACGCCGAGTTGCCGGCCGCGGACGACCCCGGCTACGACCCGTTCGCCCCGCCGCCGCAACCGCCGCCCGCCGGGCCGCCCCCGCAGCAGCCGACCGGGCAGTGGCCGGGATATCCGGCGCAGCCCGGGCAGCCCGGTGCCCACGGTGTGCCGGCCGGCTTCGCGCATCCGGGCTACGGGCCCTACGGGCCGTACCCCTCGTACGCCCCGCAGACCGGCTACGCGCCCTATCAGGCCGTGCCGTACGGCTATGCGGTCCCCGGTGACATGACCGGGGCGGGCGGGCCCACCGAGGACCTGGGTCGGCGCTACGGGCGTCGGCTGGTGGTGTGGGCCGCGGCGCTCGCGCTCGTCGCCGGGTTGATCGGCGGCGGCATCGGGGCCTGGATCGCCGATCGGCACGACACCAGGATCCGCCTGGGCGACCCGCCGCAGAGCGGTCCGGCCCGGGGCAAGGACACCATCGCCGGCCTCGCGGATCGCACGCTGCCCGGCGTGGTGTACATCCACGCCAAGACCGGTCGCGGCGAGGCCACCGGCACCGGCTTCGTGCTGGACACCGCCGGCGACATCCTGACCAACAACCACGTCGTGGACTCGGCCGCGTCCGGCGGCACGATCACGGTGACGTTCAACGACGGGCAGCGCACCACCGCGACCCTGGTCGGCCGGGACGCCGGCTACGACCTCGCGGTGATCCGGGTGTCCGGCGTCCAGGGGCTGCACCCGCTGCCGCTGGGCAACTCCGACGCCGTACAGGTCGGCGACCCGGTGATCGCGATCGGTGCGCCGTTCAACCTGGAGGGCACCGTCACCTCCGGGATCATCAGCGCCAAGGACCGCGCGGTCAGCGCCGGCTCCTCCGGCAGCGACGTCTCCTACATCAGCGCGTTGCAGACCGACGCGCCGATCAACCCCGGCAACTCCGGCGGGCCGCTGATCGACGCGTCGGGTTCGGTGATCGGGATCAACTCGGCGATCCGCTCGGCCGGCGGCGGTGGCCAGGGCAATCCGTTCGGGGCGCAGCAGGAGGCGGGCAGCATCGGCCTCGGCTTCGCGATCCCGATCAACCAGGCGCGCCGGGTCGCGCAGCAGTTGATCGACACCGGCAAGGCCTCGCATCCGGTGATCGGCGTCTCGCTCGACGTCGCCTACACGGGCGACGGCGCCCGGATCGCGTCGGAGGACGTCAAGGGCACGCCGCCGGTGCGTCCGGGCGGACCCGCCGAGCAGGCCGGGCTCAAGCCGGGCGACGTGATCAAGGCGATCGACGGCCGCCGGGTGCACGACGCGAACGAGTTGATCGTGGCGATCCGGTCCAAGGCGCCGGGCGGCGTGGTCAAGCTCACCATCGAGCGCGACGGCGCGGAGCGCTCGGTCGACATGACCCTCCAGGCGGGCTGACCCGAGGGGCCGGCCGACCCCGAGGGGCCGGCCGGCCGCCAAGCAGGATGACCCGGACATGACGTACACATGGCCGGGTGATCACAACTTTTGCCAATAGGCGCCAAGCGACCGGTTCGGTGCCGCCCGCGACCTTCCGTTCGGGGGGTCGACGACTACTCTGAGGGGGTTCGGTCACCCGACCGAACCCCCTCGCGCAATCTCGTGGAGTCCAGGTGTTCGACGTCGGTGCACCCGAGATGGTCGCGCTCGTCATCCTCGCGATCGTCATCTTCGGTCCCGAGAAGCTGCCGAAGATGATCGGCGACGTGGCGCGCACCATTCGCAAGTTCCGCGAGTTCTCCTCCGGGGCCCGCGCGGACCTGAAGAAGGAACTGGGTCCGGAGTTCCAGGACATGCACCTGGAGGACCTGAACCCGAAGACCTTCGTCCGCAAGAACCTGATGGGCGACGGCGACGACGATCTGGGCATCCGGGAGTTGCGCGACTCGCTCGGCAAGGACTTCGACGACATCAAGGGTCTGGCGAGCGGCAACCTCTTCGAGCCGGACGTGCCCGACACCTCGCACCGCCCGTCGGCCGGGCAGTCGTCCGCGCCGAAGACCTCGCTGCACAAGAACGGCGGCGCCGCCCGGGTCGAGCCCGGCGAGCGTCCGCCGTACGACGCCGACGCCACCTGAGGGTCGACCCCTCCCGTCCCCGCCCGGGGATCCGCGGCCCGGATTCGGGCCGATCGGCGCCGAGGACGGCGTTGAAGCACCCGCGCGTTCGGGCACTATGGAGCCCGAGTACACGGGCGGTGTGTGGTCGGTGACTCGGCGGATACATGTATCGCACGGCTCGTCCACCCGGCATCGCTCGGGGGAGTGGCCGCCCGACATGGCAGACCGAGGCAGCCGGCGCGGCGCCGTCGCGCCGCGCGAGAGGACCTGAGGCGGAGCATGGACACAATCAGCCACGCGGGCGAGGCGTTGCCCGCCGAAGGGGCCGGCAGGCCCGATCTGCTGGCGGAATACCTGAGCTCGGACTTTCCCTGGTACGGCCTGGACGAGGGCTGGAACGGGCGGCGTTGGTTGTCCTCGGTGTGCCGGGGGCGGGGCACGATCGAGTACGGCACGCTGGGCCACGGCGACCTGCCCAGCCGCCGGCCCGGTGACCCCACGCCCCGCCGGTTCGTGTCCGTGGTGACCGTCCCGCAGCGGCCCAAGCGGCCGGCCGGCGACGGCACGGGACAGATGGAGGCCACGTCGAAGGCGAGCGCGGCGTCACTCGCAGGGGTGGCGTTGCTCGCGGACAGTTGGCCGTGGCAGTTGGACCGCGCGACCCGTGCGGAGTGGCTGGATCAGCAGACGAACATCGCGTGGGACCTGTCCGACAATCTGCCCGGGCCGGGGTGGACGGACCTGGCGATCCCGGTCGACGGGGTGCCGGCGCGTTTCCGCTACCGGGAGTCGGCGTACGGCTGGGTGCTCGCGGGGGAGAGCGCCGGGGTGTACCTGGGGGTGTACGGCCGGGGCGCGAGCGCGTACGGCCTGGGCCTGTCCCGCTCGGTGGATCTGCGTACCTACGCGACGCCGGACGCGTGAGCGCCCCGGCGCCGGCCCCGGGGTCACGGCCGCGCCGTGACGGGCGGGCGTGTCCCCGGGATCGGCGCGCCGAGACCCCGACCGGTGCCGGGGCCCGCCGCGGCACGCCTCAGAAGTTGCGCAGCGGGGTCAGGCCGAGTTGGAGGCCGGAGAGGCCGCGCTCGCGACCGCCGAGCTTCGCCGCGACCGCGCCGAGCGCGACGGCGGCGGGCGAGTCGGGCGCGTCGACGACGACCGGGCGGCCGGTGTCGCCGCCCTCGCGCAGCCGGGTGTCGATCGGGATCGAGCCGAGCAGCGGGACCTTCGTGCCGGTGGCCGCGGACAGGCCGTCGGCGACGCGCTGTCCGCCGCCGGAGCCGAACACGTCGACCATCTCGCCGCAGTGCGGGCAGGGCAGCCCGGCCATGTTCTCGATCACGCCGGCGATCGTCTGTCGGGTCTCGACCGCGATCGTGCCGGCCCGCTCGGCGACCTCGGCGGCGGCCTGCTGCGGCGTGGTCACCACCAGGATCTCCGCGTTGGGCACCAACTGGGCGACCGAGATGGCGATGTCGCCGGTGCCCGGCGGGAGGTCCAGGAGCAGGACGTCGAGGTCGCCCCAGTAGACGTCGGCCAGGAACTGCTGGAGCGCGCGGTGCAACATCGGCCCGCGCCAGACCACCGGCGCGTTGCCGGGGGTGAACATGCCGATCGAGATGACCTTCACGCCCAGCGCCGACGGCGGCATGATCATGTTCTCGACCTGGGTGGGCTTGCCCTCGGCGCCCAGCATCCGCGGCACCGAGTGGCCGTAGATGTCCGCGTCCACCACGCCGACCTTCAGGCCCTGTCCGACCATCGCCGCGGCCAGGTTCACCGTGACCGAGGACTTGCCGACGCCGCCCTTGCCGGAGGCCACCGCGTAGACCCGGGTCAGCGAGCCGGGCTTGGCGAACGGCACCTCGCGCTCCGCCTGCCCGCCGCGCAACCGGTTTGCCAGCTCCTTGCGCTGCGTGTCGCTCATCACGTCGAGTTCGACGCCGACCGAGGTCACCCCGGGCAGCGCGGCCACGGCGGTCTCCACCCGGCTGATGATCGTCTCGCGCATCGGACAGCCGCTGACCGTCAGATAGACCGCGACCTCGACCCGACCGTCGGCCAGGATGTCGACGGATTTGACCATGCCCAGTTCGGTGATGGGCCGGTGGATCTCGGGGTCCTGGACGGTCGCCAGGGCATCCTGGACGTCGTCCGCCGAGGGCAGGGTTGCAGAAGCCATACCGTGAGCTTACGACCCTCGCGCCGGAATCCTTTGCGAGCATCGGGATCCGGGCCCGGAGCGGGGGCTGCGAACCGACGGGGAGGTGCCGCGTGACGATATCGGCCGAGCGGACGCGAGTGGCGCGGTTCCGCCGGGCCCTGGGCCTGGCGACGCTGATCGACGTGCACACGCACTTCATGCCCAAGCAGGTGCTCGACAAGGTGTGGGCGTACTTCGACGCGGCCGGTCCGCTGATCGGCCGGCCGTGGCCGATCACCTACCGCCTGGACGAGGACGGGCGGGTCGCCACGCTGCGCGACTTCGGCGTCTCGGCGTTCACCTCGATGTTGTATCCGCACAAGCCCGCGATGGCCGCGTGGCTGAACGCGTGGTCGCGCGAGTTCGCCGCGCGCACCCCCGACTGTCTGCATACGGCGACGTTCTTCGCCGAACCCGACGCGGCCAAGTACGTGCGCGAGGCGATCGACGCGGGCGCGGTGGTGTTCAAGGCGCACGTCCAGGTCGGCGGCTGGGATCCGACCGATCCGCTCCTGGACGACGTGTGGGGCACGCTCGCCGACGCCGGGGTGCCGGTGGTCGCGCACTGCGGGTCCGGGCCGGTGCCCGGGGCGCACACCGGGCCGGAGCCGATCGCCCGGGTGCTGGCCCGGCATCCGCGGCTGGCGCTGATCGTCGCGCACATGGGGATGCCGGAGTACGGCGCGTTCCTGGACCTGGCGGCGCGCTACCCGAGGGTGCACCTGGACACCACGATGGCGTTCACCGAATTCGTCGAGGAGGCCGCCCCGTTCCCGCCGGCCGACCGGCCCCGGCTGCTCGACGCGGCGGATCGCATCCTGTGGGGCAGCGACTTTCCGAACATCCCCTACGGCTACGCCGACGCGCTCGCCGCGCTCACCCGGGTCGACCTCGGCGACGACTGGCTGCGCGGGGTCTGCCACGACAACGCGGCGCGGTTGTTCGGGCTCGCGTAGCGCGTGTCCTTCGTCCGTCCGTAAACCGATACCGGCGCGTCGGTGCGGCCGGCTACCGTGCCGGGGTGGAGACGATCGGGTACGTCCGGGGTGATGCCACCACGCCGCTGGGCAAGGGCGTCAAGGTGATCGCGCACGTGTGCAACGACCGGGGCGGCTGGGGCAGGGGCTTCGTGCTCGCGCTGTCCAGGCGGTGGCCGGAGCCGGAGGCCGACTACCGGCGGTGGTACCGCGAGCGGGCGGGCAACGACTTCGGGCTCGGCGCGGTGCGGCTGGTCCGGGTGGACACCTACCTGTGGGTGGCCAACCTGATCGGTCAACACGGCACCCGTACCGGCAGCAAGGGCCCGCCGGTGCGCTACGACGCGATCGACCGGGCCCTGGGCACCCTCGGCGAGCGGGCGCTCGAACTCGGCGCGTCGGTCCACATGCCGCGAATTGGCTGTGGTCTGGCCGGGGGCGCGTGGGGCAGGGTGGAGCCGCTCATCCTCGAACGGTTGAGCGGGCGCGGTGTCCCGGTCACCGTCTACGACCACGACTGACCACGAGGCGGGCACGCGGTGACCATCCGAACCACGACGGACACCGATGTGGGCGCCGAGGCCGCGGCGCCCGCGCGCCGGCCCAACCTTTGGCGCGACGCCTCCCTCTCGGCGGTGCTCGCCGGCCTGATCGCGGTGCTGGTCTCCTACTCGGGGCCGCTGGTGATCGTGCTGTCCGCCGCGGCCGGCGCGGGGCTGAGCCCGGCGCGGACCGGCTCGTGGGTGTGGGCGCTGTCCATCGGCAGCGGGCTGACCTGCCTGGGCCTGAGCCTGTACACCCGGATGCCGATCGTCACCGCGTGGTCCACCCCGGGGGCCGCGCTCCTGGTGACCAGCCTGGGCTCGTACGCGTATCCCGAGGCGATCGGCGCGTTCGTGGTCACCGGCGTGCTGATCACCGTGATCGGGGTGACCGGCGTGTTCGGCCGCCTGATGCGCAAGGTGCCCGGCGCGGTGGTGTCCGCGATGCTCGCCGGGATCCTGTTCTCGTTCGGCACCGGGGTGTTCACCTCGGTGCGCACCGCGCCGTGGATCGGCGGCGGGGTCCTGCTCGGCTACCTGGTGGCCAAGCGCTTCGTGCCGCGCTACGCGGTACTGGTCTCGCTCGTGGTCGGGGTGGGCTGCGCGGCGGCGGGATCGCGGTTGCACGTACACGTGGACTCGTTCGAGATCGCCAGGCCGGTGTGGACCACGCCGCACCTGTCCGTACCCGCGCTGATCGGGATCACCGTGCCGCTCCTGGTGGCCACGCTCGCCTCGCAGAACGCGCCCGGGATGGGGGTGCTGGCGGCCTCCGGCTACCGGCCCGACGACCGGGTGCTGATCGGCTCCACCGGCGCGGTGTCCACGCTGCTCGCGCCGTTCGGGTCGCACGCGATCAACCTGGCCGCGATCACCGCGGCGATCTGTACCGGGCCCGAGGCGCATCGCGACCCCCGCAGGCGTTATGTCGCGGGGGTCGCGTGTGGCGTGTTCTACCTGGTCGTCGGGATGTTCGGGTCGACCCTGGTCGCGGTGTTCGCGGGCCTGCCCAAGGAACTGGTCGCCGCGGTCGCGGGCGTCGCGCTGTTCGGCGCGCTGGCGAGCGGGCTGACCGGCGCGATGGCCGACGACGAGCACCGGGAGGCGGCGCTGATCACCTTCCTGGCCACGGCGTCCGGGGTGACCATCGGGGGCATCGGCTCCGCGTTCTGGGGGTTGATCGCGGGGGTCCTGGCCCACGTGGTGCTCTCGTCGGGGTGGTTCAGCCGGCCGAGGGCACGCCCATGAGCACGCGCATGCCCTCGGCGAGGTCGCGTCCGGTGGGCGCGGTGTCCGGAGCGAACATCCACTGGCTGACCACGCCCACCAACAACGCCTGACACAACGATCCGACCGTGCGGGTCAGGTGTTCGTCGCCCTCCTCGGGCACCCCGAGGAAGATCGAGGCGAGGCCGCTGCGCCCCGCGTCCTGCGCCGCGCCGAGCACCTTGTGGATCTCCGGCAGCTCGTCGAGGTGGGCCAGGACCTCGAAGTTGGCCGCCCACATCATCCGGTGCGACTCCATCAGGTCGATCACCCGCGCCCAGATCGCCTCGAACCGCTCCAGCGGCACGGTCTCGGCGCCGACCGCCTCGGTCAGCGCGGCGGACAACTCGTCGCCCCACCCCTCGATCGACTCCAGGAGCGCCTGCTGCATCAGCGCGTCCTTGGATCCGTAGTGGTATCCGATCGAGCCCAGGTTGGTCCCCGACGCGGCGACGATGTCGCGCGCGGTGGTGCGCATGTAGCCCTTCTCGTACAGGCAACGTTTGGCTCCGGCCAGCAGGTCTTCGCGATGTCCCATGACCCGATGGTAGCGCCGTTCTAGACGAATGTCTTATACGAGCGACTAATACATTTGTATAAGACGGTCGGGCTACTCGGACTCCGGCGGGCGGGCCGCCCGACCCAGGTGCGCGTCGGTGACCTCGCGGCCCATCAGCCAGCCGTCCGTCTCCCGACGCTCGTCCAACTCCTTGAGCATGGACTGCAGTTCCGAGCGCAGGAAGTCGCGCGTGGCCACCTCGCCGAGGGCGATCCGCAGCGCCGCGACCTCGCGGGTCAGGTACTCGGTGTCGGCGATGTTGCGCTCGTTGCGGGCCCGGTCCTGCTCCAGGTTGACCCGGTCCCGGTCGTCCTGGCGATTTTGCGCGAGCAGGATCAGCGGCGCCGCGTACGACGCCTGGAGGGACAGCGCCAGGGTCAGGAAGATGAACGGATACTCGTCGAACCGCAGCGCCGGCGGCACGAAGATGTTCCAGCCGATCCACACGATCACCGTGGCGGTCATGTAGACCAGGAACCGGCCGGTGCCCAGGAAGCGGGCGATCCGCTCGGAGAACCGGCCGAACGCCTCCGGGTCGTACGCGGGCAGCAGCGGACGCCGCCGCGGATCGCGTGGTTGATCCAGCCGCGGACGACGCCGCTTGTCGGCGCTCGTGCTCTCACGTGCCACGGCGGACACCCCCGTCTCCGTGTATCGCGCCCTCGCGCCAGTCCTCGGGCAGCAGGTGGTCGAGCACGTCGTCGACGGTGACCGCGCCGAGCAGGTGGTCGTCCTCGTCCACCACGGGCGCGGCGACCATGTTGTAGGCGGCCAGGAAGCTGGTCACCTCGGCGAGCGGGGTGTCCGGCCGCAGCGGCATCAGGTCGGTGTCCAGGACCGCGCCGACCAGGGTGAACGGCGGATCGCGCAGCAGCCGCTGGAAGTGCACCGTGCCCAGATACTTGCCGGTCGGCGTCTCGGTCGGCGGCCGGCACACGTAGACCTGGCTGGCCAGCGCCGGCGACAGGTCGGCGTTGCGCACCTGCGCCAGCGCCTCGGCGATGGTCGCGCCCGGCTCCAGCACGATCGGCTCGGTGGTCATCATGCCGCCGGCGGTGTCCTCGACGTAGGTCAGCAGCCGGCGCACGTCCTCCGCCTCCTCCGGCTCCATCAGACCCAGCAGGCGCTCCGCGGTGTCCTCGGGCAGCTCGGAGATCAGGTCGGCCGCGTCGTCGGGGTCCATCGCCTCCAGCACGTCGGCCGCGCGCTCCTCCTGGAGCTGGCCCAGGATCTCCACCTGGTCGTCCTCGGGCAACTCCTCCAGCACGTCGGCGAGCCGGTCGTCGTCCAGCGCCGCGGCCACCTCGGCACGGCGCTTGGCGGACAGGTTGTGCAGCACGTTGGCCAGGTCGGCGGGACGCAACTGCTCGAACGTGGCGAGCAGGTTGGCCGCGCCCTGCTGGTCCTCGGGGCGCTCGAAGCCGACCACCGCGTTCCAGTCGACGGTGATCGTCTCGCCGCGCCTGCGGCGCAGCGCCGAGGTGCCGCCCTTTTGCACGAAGAGCTTGGAGATCAGCCAGTCGCGCCCGCGCCCGAGCGCCATCGCCACGTCCAGGACGGTGACCGACTCGTCGTTCTCGGCCAGCGTCACCCGCCGGTCCAGCATCTCGGCGAGCACCAGCGTCTCGCTCGGGCGTTGCTCGAAACGGCGCATGTTGACCAGCCCGGTGGTGATCACCTCACCGGTCTCCACGCTGGTCACCCGGGTCATCGGGACGAAGATCCGGCGTCGGGTGGCCACCTCGACGACCAGGCCGAGCACACGCGGGGGCAGTTGGGCGGTGCGCAGCATGACGACGACGTCGCGCAGCCGGCCGACGTGGTCGCCGTTGGGATCGAACACGGCCACGCCCGCGAGGTGCGAGATGAACACCCGCCCGGATGACGCACCCATGCCGTGGTCCCTCCGTCGCCGATGTCCGCCGCGGATGTGCCGCGCCGCGGATGTGTGTGCCCGCTCGTGCCGGGGGCATCCCGGTCGGCCAGGCTACCGGTGAAGGTGGGCACGACCACGACACCTCACGCCCGGCTCAGTACAGTGCCGCCCGTGCGCTTGCCTCAGACGAAGACCACGATCGCCCTCCTGACCGCCTGCGTCCTCGCCGGCACGGCGTGTTCGAAGGCGGACACCGGGCTCGGTTCGGAGTCCGCGGACGCCATCACCGGCAAGGCCAAGGCGGCGGCGGCCGGGACCGGAGCGGTGCACGTGCAGGGGGTGTGGAAGATCCAGACCCAGCAGTTCAGGATCGACCTGCGACTCAAGCGCGACGGCGGGGTGGGCACCGTGGTCACCGCCGACAGCACCATCGAACTGCTGCGCGTCGGCCAGGATCTGTACGTCCGCGGCGACGCCCGGCTGTACCAGGGCCGGGACGGGCGCGGCGGGGCGGACGTCGAGCAGTCGGCGCAGGCGTTGCGGGACAAGTTCGTCAAGGTGCCCGCCTCCGACCCCAGTTACGCGCGACTGTCCGGCTTCACCCGGATGCAGGACATGATCACCGATCTGATCCGGCTCAACGGCAAACTCAAGAAGGACGGCCGGGAAAAGGTGCGGGGCGTCGAAACGCTCAAGGTGGTGGCCGACCGCGGGCGCGGCGGCGAGTTGCGGGTGGCGCTGACCGGGACGCCGTACCCGCTCAAGTACATTCCGTCGCCGAGCGGCGGAGCGCTCGAACTGTTCGAGTACGACCAGGACTTCCCGTTGGTGCTGCCCCATGCCGACGAGGTGCTGGACTACGGCACGTTGACCGACGGCAAGGACCCGTCGGGCAAGCCGACCGGCAAGCCCACGGACAAGCCCGGCGGGCCGGTGCCGGGCACCGACTGAGCCCGGCCGCGCGGGCTCCGGGATACCGTTTCCGAGAGCACGACGCGGGAGCACGACGACGCGGACGGGCGTCGAGGCGGTCGGCGAAACCTACGACAGATCGAACGACGAGGGAACCAGGCGATGGATCACGTGCGACGCGGCTTCGTGGTGGCGACGGCGGCGGTATCGGTCACGGTGCTGGTCGCCGGGTGCAGTCCGGGACGGCCCGCGCACCGCTCGTGGCAGGCGCCGGTGGACGAGCCGACGGCGGGCGCGCCGCTGGGCAACCAGGTGGACGGGCTCGACCCGGCGGCGATCCTGCAGCGGGCGCAGGCCGCGACGGCCGCGGCCAAGTCGGTACACGTGAAGGGGGAGTTGGCCGTCCCGGGCACGGCGGGCAAGCCGGCCAAGCCGTTCAGCGTGGACATGCGCTTCACCAGCACCGGCAGCGCGGGCCAGATCGTCGAGGACAACACGACCGCGTACATCACCCGGCTGCAGAACCAGGTCTGGTTCCGGGGCGACGCGAAGTTCTGGTCCAAGGTCGACGGCGCCGGCTCCGAGGTGGCCAACCACGACAAGTTCGTCCAGGTGCCCTCCGGCGACAAGAAGTACAGCGGCATCGTCGAGAACACCTACGTCGAGCGGCTGACCACCAAGCTGATGGGCAAGCCGGGCAAGCTGGAGAAGGGCGCGGTCAAGCAGGTCAACGGACATCGGGCGATCGCCCTGGAGAACCGCACGCCGGGCGCGGGCGGCGTCATCTGGGTGGCCACCGAGGGCGCTCCGTATCTGCTGCGCATGGAGTCCGCCGCCGACGCGCGCCAGGCCGGCGCGTTCGACTTCCTCGCCTACGGCGAGCGGGTCGACCTGCACGCGCCGGACCCCAAGGAAGTGGTGGACAAGGACCTGACCACGCCGGGGCGCTCGACGAGCGGCAGCAACGGCTCCACCGGCGGCTCCACCGGGCGTCCGTCGACCGGCGCGCCCCCCACGGGCTCGTCGGGCGCCACCCGCCGACCCGACATCGGGCGCACGCCCAAGCCGCCGGTGCCGACGGGGCTGAGGAACGACCCGGTGCTGTTCTCCTGAGTCGCGCTCGATCCGTCGGCGCGGGCTTCAGGCGCGCCGGCGCAGCCGGCCGATCGACCAGTTGAGCGGGGACGCGCCCCGGGTCACCGCGGGTGAGCCGATCGGCACCGCGCGGCCGGCGTCGTGGGGCAGCGCCCGGGCGGACCCGGTGGGGGTGAGCCGGACCAGGTCGCACTCCCGGGCCCAGCGCGCGGGCTGCTCCTCGCCGTCGGGCGCGTTCAACCGGGCGGCGTGCAGGGCGAGTACGGCCGGCTCGTAGCTCGGGTCGCCGGGCGCGACCACGGCGACCCGAGCGGTCCAGCCCGGCAACCGGCCGCCCTTGTCCTTGCTGCGCACGTCCACCAACACGGTCGCGGCGGCGGTCAGGCCAGGCACGAACTGCTCCACCGCGCCGGGTTCGCGGGCGGTCACCAGCCACGAGGCGCCGTCGAGCCACACGTGCCAGACGGGGCGGGCCGGGGCGGGGGCGACGGTGAGCCACAGGAGGCCGGACTTCTTCGCGGCCTCTTCGAGCAGTGCGGCTTCTGCGGGCGGTGCCGCCGCCTCGGGCGGGGCGCCTTCGGGCGTGCCGTCGGTGTCCGTCATGCGCCACAGCGTCCCACAACGCGCGGGCCCCGAACGTGCGCCACCTCATAGTCCCTTTCGGGTGACCCGTCGGTAACCTGACCGCACGATCCGCAGCACTGGGAGGACCAGAGACATGGCCGCCACATCGCGTAGCTTGCGTTCCCGCCGTTCCTGTATGGCCGTACCCGGCAGCAACCCGCGCTTCATCGAGAAGGCGCAGGGGCTCCCGGTCGACCAGGTGTTCCTCGACCTGGAGGACGCCTGCGCCCCGCTCGCGAAGGAGGGCGCGCGGCACACCATCGTCGACGCGCTGAACAACGGCGACTGGGGGGACCGGATCCGCGTCGTGCGGGTCAACGACTGGACCACCCACTGGACCTACCGCGACGTGGTCACCGTGGTCGAGGGCGCGGGAGCCAACCTCGACGCGATCATGCTGCCCAAGGTGCAGGACGCGGGCCAGGTCAAGGCGCTGGACCTGCTGCTCACCCAGATCGAGAAGACGGTCGGCCTCGAGGTCGGCCGGATCGGCATCGAGGCGCAGATCGAGAACGCCCGCGGCCTGGTCAACGTGGACGAGATCGCCGCCGCGTCGCCCCGCGTGGAGACGATCATCTTCGGCCCGGCCGACTTCATGGCGTCGATCAACATGAAGTCCCTGGTGGTCGGCGAGCAGCCGCCGGGCTACGACACGGGCGACGCGTACCACTACATCCTGATGCGCATCCTGATGGCCGCGCGGGCCAACGACCTCCAGGCGATCGACGGCCCCTACCTCCAGATCAAGGACGTCGAGGGCTTTCGTCGGGTGGCCGGTCGCTCGGCCGCGCTGGGCTTCGACGGCAAGTGGGTGCTGCACCCCGGCCAGATCGACGCCGCGAACGAGCTGTACCAGCCCACCCAGGCCGACTACGACCACGCCGAAATGATTCTCGACGCCTACGACTGGTGCACCTCCGCCGAGGGCGGGATGAAGGGCGCCGCGATGCTCGGCGACGAGATGATCGACGAGGCCTCGCGCAAGATGGCCCTGGTGATCTCGGCCAAGGGCCGCGCCGCCGGGATGCGGCGCACGCAAAAGTTCGAGCCGCCGAAGGGCTGACGCCGGATCGGTACGACGGCGAGGGGCGGGTTCCGGGCAGCCGGACCCGCCTCTCGGCGCATGCCCGGCGGCCCGGATCGCACCGCCGGATCGGCTCCGCGCCCGGGTCGGCGCGGGCGTGGATCGGCGTCCGACCTCCACCGGGGCGGGGCGGTCGTCTATCGTGTGCCCGGGCCGGAGTACTTCGGCGGGCAAAGGGCAGCAGGAGGCTGGCATGCAGGGTGGCTTGACGGTGTCCGTGCACACCCAGGGCACCTCTTCGATCGTCACGGTCGCCGGTGAGATCGATGTGGACAGCGCCGCCGCGGTGCGGGACCGTCTGTTCGAGTGTGTCGAGCAGGGCAGTGTGCGTTTGGTGATCGACTGCTCCGAGCTCGACTTTTGTGATTCGACCGGGTTGAACGCGTTCCTCGCCGCTCGACTGCGTGCGCAGGCCGCGGGCGGAGCGGTGCACCTCGTGGGCGTTCAACCCGCCGTTGCGCGGGTATTCGAGATCACCGGTGCGGTACAGGGGTTCACTTTCCACGAGACCCTGGCAGAGGCGGTCGGAGAGTAGCCCGTGACTTCTGGTGTCCTCCAGCGGGATGCGGGCAACTATCACCGCGAGCAGCGTGAGCGAGGTGAGCCAATAGATGTGCGCCATGCGATCGCAGGCGCCCGGCGACGGGGAGGCCTGTTTCTCCACCCCACCGCTTCGTCAGGTGCGGAGACTTCCGTTCGAGGGTGCGGCGGGGGCGGTGGCGCGGTCGCGGACGTTCATCCGCAACACGCTCCACGCGTACGGATGGAGCGGCTCCGAGGACGAGCAGGTGCTCCTGACCTCCGACGACGTGCTGCTCGTCGCGGTCGAGTTGGTCACCAACGCGTGCCTGCACGCGGGCGGCCCGGTGGAGCTGCGGGTCGTGCGGACCAGCGAGTTGCTGCGGATCGAGGTGGACGACCGCAGTGAGGAGCCGCCGCAGCCGAGGTCACCGCACTCCGGAACGCGACCGGGGGGTCACGGACTGCACATCATCCGCCGGTTGACGCTGGACTGGGGCGTGGTCGTGCACCGGGAGCAGGGCAAGACGGTCTGGGTGGACATGCCCGTACCCGAGGCGATGCGCTGAGCCGACGGGCCGGGGGCGTACCGGGCCGAGGCCGGTCCGGGCGGCCGATACCCTGGAGCACATGTCTGCCTCTTCGGTTCGTGTTCGCTTCGCTCCCTCTCCCACCGGCATGTTCCACGTCGGTGGCGCTCGTTCCGCGCTGTACAACTGGGCCGTGGCGCACAAGGCCGGCGGCGTGTTCGTGTTGCGGATCGAGGACACCGACGAGGCGCGCAACCGGCCGGAGTGGACCGACGGCATCCTGAGCGCGCTCGCGGCGATCGGGATCAGCCCGGCCGACCCGGCCTTCGAGGGCCCCTACTTCCAGTCGCGGAACACGACGCTGCACCGCGAGTCGGCGGTCCGGCTGTTCGAGGCGGGCCGCGCGTACTACTGCGACTGCACCCGCGAGGACCTGGAGGCCCGGACCGGCTCCAAGCACCTGGGCTACGACGGCTTCTGCCGCGATCGCGGCCTGGCGGCGGGCGACGGGCGCGCGCTGCGCTTTCGTACCCCGGACGAGGGCGTCACGGTGGTGGCCGACCTGGTGCGCGGCGTCACCGAGTTCCCGAACGCCTCGCTCGAGGACTTCGTGATCGCCCGGGGCAACGGCTCGGCGGTGTTCCTGCTGGCGAACGTGGTCGACGACGTCGACCAGAAGATCACCATGGTGATCCGCGGCGAGGAGCACCTGTCCAACGCGGCCAAGCAGCAGCTCCTGTGGGAGGCGCTGGGCGCGACCCCGCCGCAGTGGGCGCACCTGCCGGTGATCGTGAACGAGAAGCGGCAGAAGTTGTCCAAGCGCCGGGACAAGGTGGCGCTCGAGTCCTACCTGGACGAGGGCTACCTGCCCGACGCGCTGGTGAACTACCTGTTCCTGCTCGGGTGGGGCCCCAAGGACGACATCGAGATCCGGCCGTACGCCGAGCTGGAGCAGCTGTTCGACCTGCGCGATGTGAACAAGTCGTCGGCCTTCTTCGACGTGAAGAAGTTGTCCTCCTTCAACGCGGACTACATCCGCGCGCTGGACGCGGACGCCTTCGTGCGGGCCTGCGAGCCGTGGCTGCTCGGGTCGAAGGCGCCGTGGGCGAAGGAGGCGTACGACCCGGCCGTGTTCGCCGAGGTGGCGCCGCTGGTGCAGACCCGGATCACGGTGCTGGACGAGGTGCCGATGTACGTCGACTTCCTGTTCCTGGCCGAGCCGGCCGACGACGAGGCGGCCTGGGCCAAGGCGATGAAGCCGGGCGCGGCCGACGTGCTCACCAGCGCCCGCGACGAACTCTCCCGGGCCGAGTGGAACGTCGACGCGCTCAAGGCCGCGGTCGAGGCCGCCGGCGCCGCCCACGGCCTCAAGCTCTCCAAGTCCCAGGCCCCGGTCCGCGTCGCCGTCACCGGCCGCACGATCGGCCTCCCGCTGTTCGAATCCCTCCAGGTCCTCGGCCGCGACCGGGTCCTGGCCCGCGTCGACCGCGCCCTGAAGCGCCTGGCCGAGCAGTAGCGGCTCCGGCGATACGACGGCGGCCCGCACACCAATCACCGGTGTGCGGGCC
>NZ_JBHTVA010000080.1:33669-46426 GCF_042793325.1 Embleya sp. NPDC056575 | reverse complement strand
GGGGGGCGGGCTGGGGGGTGGGCCGAGCCGGCCCCGTCGTTCGTCGTGCGGTGGGGCGGTGTCAGCTCGGGGGGATGCGGCCGCGGCCGGTGGGGCCCGGGGTGTCGCGCATCTCGCCGAGGGCCTTGGTCTCGACGAGTTCCTTGAAGCGCAGCAGGTCCGGCCTGACCCGGGTCGCGGTGAAGGGCGGGGTGGTCTCGGTGGTGTCGGTGAGGCCTTCGGGTTCGACCTCGGTGACGACGTCGATGGTGGTGTGGTCGGCGTCGACCGCGCGGAAGGTCACGAGCGCGTGGTGGCGGGGTTCGTCCGATACGGTGCACCAGGAGACGCGTTCGTCGGGGAGTTCCTCGGTCTCGGTGCCGAATTCGCGGGTCACGCCCGCGGTGTAGGTCCTCCAGTAGTGGTGGTGGGCGTCGAGCCGGACCACCTCCTCGACCCCGTCCATGAACTGCGGGTACTCCTCGAAGCGGGTCCACTGGAGGTACGCCGTGTGCAGCGGTACGTCCACGTCGACGGACTCGGTCACGGCGGTCATACCGGTCACCTCCCACGGTGGGACGAACGATATGTCTGCGGCGTGCCCTGGGGTCGCGCGCCCAAACGATGTCGGTGCGGCGGTGCGGGCGCGGGTGGGGTGGGGGATGCGCGCGGGGTGGGAGGGGAGGATCGAGGTCCGGTCGGGCGAAATCGCCGCCACCGAGGGACGCCACCGGGATGTGGTTGCTACGTTGGTGGCATGACGGTGATGACGTTGCGGATTCCCGACGACCTCGACGCCTCGATCCGGGCGGGCGCGGCGGCGGCGGGGTTGTCCCTGAACGCCTATATCGTGCGGGCCGCGCGCCGGCAGGCGGTGCTGGACGCCGCTCGGCAGTTGGCCGCGCTGGGTCTGGGCGAGGAGTTGTGCGACGAGGGCGACGCGCTGTGAGGCGTGGCGAGATCTGGACGTTGGGCGATGGCCGCGATGTCCTGGTCGTCTCGCTGGACGGTCTCGAACAGGCGTATGCGGCGGTGTTCGCGATCGTGCTGCATCCGGCGGGCCGCTTCCCGGACACGGCGATGTCCGTGGTGATCGAGCAGCCGCTGCCGTCGACCGCGGTGGCGGTCAACCTCCAGCGGTTGCGCACCGCCCGGTTCGACGACGCGAAGCTTGTCGGCACCGTGGCCCGAGAGGTGATGGAGCGGGTCGATCAGGCGCTGCGCGCGGTGCTGGACCTGTAGCCGGGTTCGGCGTGGTTGGTTCGTCGCGCGGTGTCGGGTCATCCGTCGTGGGGTCGGCGGGTGCGTCTGGTGTCGACGTTGGTGGTCAGTGTGGTGAGGAGGTCGGGGAGTTCGGCGACGGTCGCCCCGGGCAGTCCGGTCACGGTCTCCTCGGCCAGGGTGCACCACGCCTGTTTGATGTGCTCGACCAAGACCGTGCCGCTGTCGGTGAGTTCGACGACGGAGGCACGTTTGTCGGTGGGTGCCGGGGTGCGATGGATGTGGCCGGCGGCTTCGAGTTTGCGGGTCATCAGGGTGACGCTGGGCGGCTCGCACCCGAGTGCGTCGCTGAGTCGGCCCTGGATCATCGGGCCGTTGCGGGCGAGTTCGAGCAGCAGTGCCTCCTGGCCGGGGTGCAGGCCGAGCGGGGCGAGCAGGGTGGTGATCCTGGCCCGGTGGCGCAGGCTCAGCAGGCGGATGGCCTGGTTGAGGGCGTCGGCCCGGTCGAAGTCCATGGCTCTTCTCTCTCGGCTCTCCCGACGGATTACTTACGCGCATAACATTATCAACACGGCCCGACGACCGCGAATGTTCGCGGGCCGGCGGAGCCGAACGGCGAGGTCGAGCGCTGGACGTGTGCTTCGGGCCCGACCTACCGTCGGGACATGGCTGCTTCGACCACCTCCTCGCCGTCCTCCGCCGACCCGTTCTGGACCGACGCCGAGCGGCATCTCGTGCGCTACGGGGGCGAGTTCACCCGCGAGATCATCGACCGTGCCGCCGGGAGCTTCGTGTTCACCGCCGACGGCCGGCGCATCCTCGACTTCACCTCCGGGCAGATGAGCGCGATCCTGGGACACGCGCACCCGGCGATCGTGGACACCGTGCGGCGGCAGGTGGCGACCCTGGACCACCTGTACAGCGGCATGCTCAGTCGTCCGGTGGTCGACCTCGCCCGGCGGCTGGCCGAGACGCTGCCGGATCCGTTGGAGAAGGTGCTGCTGCTGACCACCGGCGCCGAGTCGAACGAGGCGGCGATCCGGATGGCGAAGCTGGTCACCGGCCGGCACGAGATCGTCTCGTTCGCGCGGTCCTGGCACGGCATGACCCAGGCGGCCGCGTCCGCGACCTACAGCGCGGGACGCAAGGGCTACGGTCCCGGCGCGCCCGGCAACTTCGCCATCCCGGTGCCCAACGTGTACCGGCCCGACTTCGTCGCGGCGGACGGAACGCTCGACTGGCGGCGGCAGCTGCACTTCGCGTTCGACCTGATCGACGCGCAGTCGACCGGCAGTCTGGCCGCGTGCCTGGTGGAGCCGATCCTCAGCTCGGGCGGCATCATCGAGTTGCCGATCGGCTACCTGGCGGCGCTGCGCGACAAGTGCCGCGAGCGCGGGATGTTGCTGATCCTCGACGAGGCGCAGACCGGCCTGTGTCGCACCGGGGACTGGTACGCGTTCGAGCGCGACGGCGTCGTGCCGGACATCCTCACGCTGTCCAAGACGCTCGGCGCGGGGCTGCCGCTGGCCGCGGTGGTCACCAGCGCGGAGATCGAACAGCGGGCGCACGAGCGGGGGTTCCTGTTCTTCACCACGCACGTCGCCGACCCGCTGCCGGCGGCGGTCGGCAACACCGTACTGGACGTGCTGATCGCGGATCGGCTCGACGAACGGGCCCGCTCGCTCGGCGCGTTCCTGCGTCGGGGGCTGGTCGAACTCGCCGAGCGTCACCCGGTGGTCGGCGACATTCGCGGTCGCGGGCTGCTCGCCGGCCTCGAACTGGTCGTCGACCGGGACGACGCCGAGCACGGCTCCGACGAGCTGGGTGCGCGGGTCACCCGGCGCTGCCTGGAGTTGGGGCTGCACATGAACATCGTGCAGCTCCCGGGCATGGGCGGGGTGTTTCGGATCGCGCCGCCGTTGACCGCGACCGAGGACGAACTCTCGCTCGGGTTGGGCATCCTGGACGAGGCGATAGGCGACGCGTGCGCGGGGCCGCGGTAGGAGGGCGGGCGCTCGCGGCGAGTGGGCGCCCGCGGCGGGTGGGCCTGCTCGGGGGCTTCCCGAATGTCATTCAGGTTTGTGATAGCTTCTAACCGAAATGCGGGGATGCGGCCGCGTGTGCGAAAAGGTGGCGGGTCATGGCGGAAACCGAGGCGAACACCCCACGTGAGCGCTACCGGACGCAGGTGCGGACGGAGATCAAGCAACACGCGTGGGAGCAGATCGCCACGGCGGGTGCGTCCGCGCTCTCGCTCAACGCGATCGCCAAACAAATGGGCATGAGCGGGCCCGCGCTCTACCGCTACTTCGCCGGCCGTGACGAGCTGATCACCGAGCTGATCCGGGACGCGTACCGCAGCATGGCCGACGCCGTCCGCGTCGCCTTCGAGGGTGGTGCCGACGTGGCCGAGACGGCGCGCGCCATGCGCCGGTGGGCGCTGGCGGACCCACAGCGCTACCTGCTGATCTACGGCACGCCCGTTCCCGGCTACCACGCCCCCGACGACATCACCGCGATCTCCGCCGAGATCATGACCACCCTGCTCGACGTGTGGAGCGCGCGACCACCGGCGGAGCACGCCACGACCGCGTTGGAGGCGCGCCTGGCGCGGCACCGGCGCTGGGCGGGCGAGCATCCCGCGCCGCCGGCCGTGCTGCACCGGGCCCTGATCTTCTGGACCCGGCTGCACGGCGTGCTGTCCCTGGAACTCGCCGGCCACTTCGTCGGCATGGAGTTCGACCCGGAGCTGCTGTTCGAGGCGGAAATCGCCGCATTGCGGGTGTAGCGGGGACGGGGTCAGCCGGCCCCGGCGGACAGCGGGCCGGCGGGGCCGAAGGCGAGGCGGGCGAAGCGTTCGCCGATGCGGCGGTGGGCGGCCGGGTCCGGGTGCAGGTCGTCGGGCAGCGGGAGTTCGGCCTGGTCCGCCGCGCCGTACAGGTCGAGGCCGTCGAGGTGGTGCAGGTTCGGGTCGTCGGCGGCGCGCCGTGCGACGATTTGGGCCAGCTCCTCCCGGATCACGGTCAGCGTCAGCCGCCCGGCGGCGACCTGCGCACGATCGCCCGTGGCCACGAACCGCAGGCGTCCCTCGCCGAACGCGGCCGGGTCCACGGCGCACGGCCCCGGGGTGTGCTCGTGGATGGCGCAGTGGATCGGCGAGACCACCAGCAGCGGGGTGTCGGGGTGTCCGTCGCGGATGGTGTCGAGGAACCCGTGCACCGCCGGGCCGAACGCCCGCAGCCGCATCAGGTCCGCGTTGACGATGTTGATGCCGATCTTGAGGCTGATCAAGTCCGCGGGGGTGTCGCGCATGGCGCGGGCGGTGAACGGGTCGAGCAGGGCGCCGCCGCCGAAGCCGAGATTGATCAGCTCCACGCCGCCTCGGGCCGCGGCCAGGGCCGGCCAGGTCCCGGTCGGGGTGGCCGCGTTGGAGCCGTGGCTGATCGAACTGCCGTGGTGCAGCCACACCCTGCGCCCGTCGGCCGGTGCCGCGTGGATGGGGGCGTCGCCGCGCAGCGCGACCAGCTGTGTGCTCTCGTCGTGCGGCAGCCAGATCTCGACGTGCTTGTCGTGGGTGGGCAGGTCGGTGAAGCGCAGGGTGCGCACCGGACCGGGCCGGGTGTGTGCGGTCCCGCGGACCGGGTCGATGGTGAGCGTGTCGCCGTCGGGCACGCTCGCCCGGGCGGTGGGGCTTTTGTCGACGAGGAGTTCGTACACGCCGTCCGGGCGCGGCGGGGCTCCGGGGTAGACGCGCTTGGTGGCCACGACGTCCAGTTCGAGGATGGCGGCCCGGGTGCGCAGCGCCAGTCGTACGCCGGAGGGTTGGGACTCGGCCATGGCCAGTTGCTCGTCCGGGATCTGCCGGCGGGCGGATGCGGGCAACCGGTGCGGCACTACGCCGCGTTCGGTGTGTTCCAGGTCGAGGGCGCCGCGCAGCAGGTCGGCGGTGATGGGGGTGGTGGTGTGGGCGTACGGGGTGTGCATGGTCTCGGTCTCTTTGCTTCGCGGAGATGGCGGGGCAGGGGTCAGGAGGTGGTGGGCCAGGTGCGCAGCAGGCCGTCGAGCGCGTCGAGGATCGCGGTCCAGCTCTGTCCCGAGTCGGGGGAGCTGTGCTCGAAGCCGCCGGCGCACTCCAGGTCGACGAAGCCGGCGAAGACGCTGCCCAGCAGCCGGACGGCGTGCGTTTGGTGCGGTTCGGCCAGGTCGTATCCGCGCAGCAGCGCGCGCGTCATCCGCGCGTGCCGGACGCCGGCACCGGCGGCGGCCGTCTGCGGGTCGAGCCGGTATCGCGCGGCGGCGAAGCGTCCCGGGTGGGTGAGGGCGTAGTCGCGGTAGACGTTCGCGAACGCGGTCAGCGCGTCCTTGCCCGCACGTCCGGCGATCGCGGCGGAGGCCCGGTCGGCGAGTTCCTCCAGCGCGAGCAGCGCGATGCGGGTCTTGAGGTCGTGGGCGTTGGCGACATGCGAGTACAGGCTCGCGGTCCGCACGCCCAGGCGCCGGGCCAACTCCGCGGGCGTCGCCTGCGCGAACCCGATCTCGTCGGCCAGCTCGGCCCCGGCCCGCACCACGTTTTCGGTGGTCAACCCCGCGCGCGCCATGCCCTGCTCTCCTCATCCACTCTCGGATCAACCTAAATGGATTATGGGCATGCCTAATGCATTTAGGCAAGTGCGATGCCTTGTCGGGCCGAGTGGGCTCTCGGTGCGAAGGCGCGCCGCGGCTGACGTGAAGACTGCCCGGCGCCGCGGCGCCTCGGGTTGGCGATTCGGACGGATTCGGTGATCGCTCTTCGTCCGCGGCGACGATCCGAGGTATTGGGGCGCTGCCTACCCTGAGCGTCCACTGCGGCAGTCGCGCCGTTCTCCGAGGAGGTATCCAGCATGGGACGATCCGATGCGGTCGGGTCCGGTGTCCGGACGGCGGATCCGAACATTCGTACGTCGATCGCCGCGGCATCGGGAGGCGAAGGGCGTACGCGCCCCGCCGTTCCCGCCGGTGGTGCACGATGAGAGGCGCCGCGCGGGCGGCGGCCGGCGCGGTGGCCGTGGGGATGCTCGCCACCGGGTGCGGCGGCACCGGCGCGTCGGGCGCGGGCGGGAGCGACACGATCACGATCGGTATCTCCGAGGACCCCGCCAACCTGTCTCCGCTCACCTCGCTGTCCAAGATCACCTCGCTGATGACGCGGTTCTCCTACGACGCGCTGATCAACACCACGGTCGACGGGCAGATCGTCTCCGGCGTCGCCGAGAAGTGGGAGTCCGATCCCCTGTCGGCCACCTTCACCCTGCGGCGCGACGTGCGGTGCGGCGACGGCCGGACGTTGACCGCGTCCGCCGTCGCGGCGCAGTACAACTACATCGCCGACCCGAAGAACACCTCACCGCTGTACGGCCTGGCCGTGGCACCGGGAACGGTCGCCACCGCGGACGACGCCACCAACACGCTCGTCCTGCGCACGCCCGAACCCACCCCGTTCCTGCTGCGCGGCGCCTCCCAACTGGCGCTGGTGTGCCCCTCGGCACTCGCGGCGCCCAACTCGCTCGACCACGCCACCGACGGCACCGGGCCCTACCGGCTCGTCGAGGCCGCGACCGGTGACCACTTCACCTACACCAAGCGGCCCGACTACGTCTGGGGACCGGGCGGTGCGAACTCCACCGAACTGCCCGAGCGGCTGGTGTTCAAGGTGGTCGCCAACCCCTCGACCAGGGCCAACCTGCTGTTGGGCAAACAGCTCGACATCGCCTCCGTGACCGGCGCCGACCGGGTCCGGCTGACCGCGGCGGGACTGAAGTACCGCGTCCAGCGCGACCCGTACGGGATGTTCCTGTACAACGAGGCGCCCGATCACGTCACCGCCGATCCCGCGGTGCGCTGGGCGCTGACCGCCGCGCTCGATCTCAAGCAGCTGGGGGCGGTGGCCACCGGCGGCAAGGGCTCGGCGCCGACCCGGGTCGCGGTCACCATGCTGCCGACCTGCGCGGCGGACGCCGTGAGCGCCAACATCCCGCCGCACGACCCGGCGCGCGCGGCGGCCGCGCTGCGCGGGGCCGGGTGGACCAAGTCGGGCGGGCACTGGACCAAGGACGGCAGGCAACTGTCCATCGTGCTGCCCTACTCGGGGACGGCCGGCTCGGAACTGCTGTCCGCGGTGGAGCTGGCGGTCGAGCAGTGGCGCTCGTTCGGGGTCAAGGTCAACCGCCGGCCGCTCACCGCCGGGACCACGGGAGAGGTGCTGGCCTCCGGGCAGTGGGACATCTCCTGGACGCCGATCACGCTGACCCAGCACGACCAGCTCGTGCCCTTCTTCAGCGGCCCCAAGGGGCCCGACGGGCTCAACTTCGGCGCCGTCGACAACCCCGAGTATCAGCGCCTGGTGGGCCTGGCCATGAGCAAGCCGGACATCGCCGGTTGCGACGAATGGACCGCGGCCGAGGCCGAGTTGGTCAAGCGGGTCGACGTGATGACCTTCGCGGACATGCAGACCCCGTACTTCTCCACGCGCGGCACCACGTTCGCCATCGACGGCGGCGGGATCGACCCGATGTCACTGCGCCTGAACCGCTGAGACCGACGGAGGTGCGGGCCGGCCGGGCCCGCACCCCCGCACGACGGGACGCCGCATCCAGGCACCGGCCCATCGTCCTCGAACCGCCCGCGGCAGTGCGGCAGTTCACTCACGAGTGCGAGCGAACACCGCGATGTCGTAGCGCTCTCGCACCGGTCGGGGCGCGTCCTCGGGTTCGGCGGCGGCGTCGATCGCCAACCGGCGCAGGCCCTCGTCGTACTCGGCGGCGGTCAGGCGCGTGAACTTCGATTGCGGTCGGGTGGTCATCCGCGCGTGGAACTCGCGCAGGCTCGCGGTGACCGGCTGCGCGAGGGAGTCGATCTGTCGGAGCGCGAACCCGCAGGCGGCGAAGTCGGCCACGACCTCCTCCCGTCCGGGGAAGCGCCGTTCGTCGCTGTCCCGAAGGCGCGGCCAGTAGTGGTAGACGAGCGCGTCCAGGCGCTCGCGAAAGGTCGTACGGATCACCACGACACCGTCGGGCCGCAGGACACGCGCCAACTCGCGGGCACAGGCGCGACGATCCGGCAGGTGGTGCACGACGCGCGAAAGCAGGGCCAGGTCGAACAGCCCCCCACGCGTGGGCACCGCGTCGGCGCTGCCACCGACGTAGCGCACCCGGGGATGGGCGTTGTACCGCAGGGCCTCGCCGAGCATGGCCACCGAGGGATCGACCCCGACCACGCGCGACGCGTGCCCCCACTCGGCCAACGCCGCACAGAACATCCCTGTCCCCGCCCCGATCTCGAGCACCACCGGTGCCGGCCGAGGCGAAAACGCCCCGATCACCTCCGCCCAGACCCGAAGCGCCCCCGCGGGCATCTCGTTCCCGACCTGATAGACCCCGGCCAACCGCGCATCGTCATAAACCCGGTCCATCCCAAGATCCTCCCCACCCACCCCCCGGACAAGCCCCCGGGGCGGGCGGCGCGGGTGGGTGGGGGTTGGAGGAGGTCCTTCATGAACTCGGTGGGCCAGGCGGCGGAGAAGGGTTTGGGGAGCCAGACGGGTTCACCGACGTGGAAGACGGTCGGGGCCGGGTAGGTGCCGTGGATCGCGTCGCCGAAGAGCAGTACCTCGGCCCTGCGGAGGTCGACGACCAGGTACAGCGGGATGCCGCTCGCGGCGTACTGGCGTGGTTTGGCCGCCGGATCGTCACGGTCGAGGTCCTCGCGTCGGGTGGAGTTCGACGTCACCTCCACCAGCATCAGGATCCCGGCGGGGGACATGGCCTTGCCGGCTCGGACCAGGACGCGGCGGGACGGGTCGAACACGACCAGGTCGGGGGTGCGCTCGGACGCGCCGAACTCCACCGAGGTGTTCTCCCGCAACCCCCACTCGGCGGCGCCGTCGCGCGGCAGGGAGGTGAGGAAGGAGCGCAGGTTGTCCAGGATGTCCCCGTGCGCCGCGTCGGGTGCGGTCATCATCACGATGCCGTGCGGCGTCGATTCGAACGTCACCGGTTCGGCCAACGCGGCGAGTTCGGGCACCTCGCGTACGTGGTCGAGAATGCGGCCGGCGACGAAAGCGATGTAGTCGGGATCGTGGACGTCGGGCGCGAGTTCGGATTCGGCCGGATCCATGCTCACAGTCTGATGAGCGGGTCCGCGCCTCCTGGGCTCTTGCGGTCGCTCGGCGTTTGTCGGTTGTCCGGGGTGGCTCGGACAACGGGCGTGACGTGGGGGTTGTCGGCGTATGAGGATGGGGGCATGTCAGTCAACAGTGTTCCGCTTCCGCGTCAGCTTGCCGATTCCTATGTCGACGAACTCGTTGTGCTCGATCCGGTGATGGGGACGTTTCTCGGGGTCGCGGAGTGTTCCGGGCGGTTGCCCGACCTGTCTCCCGAGGGGCAGGAGGCGCGGGCCGCGTTGGCGCGGCGCACGCTTGCCGCGCTCGCCGAGGCCGAGCGGCGGGACGGGGC
Source organism: Embleya sp. NPDC056575 (assembly GCF_042793325.1). NCBI lineage: Bacteria > Bacillati > Actinomycetota > Actinomycetes > Kitasatosporales > Streptomycetaceae > Embleya > Embleya sp. NPDC056575. Next base: position 36,737 of record NZ_JBHTVA010000080.1, on the reverse strand, counting down.
GGAGGTGGCGGTCGAGCGGCGGTGCGCCCGGCTGTTGCGTGAGCGGTTGACGGCCGAGCTGGCCGTGCACGAGACCGGGGAGGGGCTGCGGACCGTCGGGAACATGGGCACGCCGATGCACTTCGTGCGTGAGGTGTTCACCGTGACGCCCGCGGAGACGGACGCGGACTGGGCCGCGATCGTCGAGCGGCTGCGTGCGGTCTCGCACGCGCTTTCGGGCTACCGGGAGTCGCTGGAGCTGGGCCTGGAGCGCAAGTTGTACGCGGCGCCCCGCCCGACCGGGGCGTGTGTCGCCCAGCTCGGCGAGTGGGCCGACACCGACGGCAACGGGCGCGGCTGGTTCGAGGACTTCGCCGCCGCCGGCCCGCAGGCCCTGCGCGCCGAGCTCGACGAGGCCGCACGCGCGGCGAGCGCCGCCGTGGTGGAGCTGCGGGATTGGATGCGCGACGTGTACGCCCCCGCCGTCGCCGACGCCCCCGAGGTGGTCGGGCGCGAGCGGTACGCCGTGTGGTCGCGGTACTTCAACGGCGCCGACCTCGACCTGGACGAGGCATACGCCTACGGCTGGTCGGAGTACCACCGCCTGCTCGGCGAGATGCGCCACGAGGCGGAGAAGGTCCTGCCCGGAGCCGCCACGCCATGGGTGGCGCTCGCGCACCTGGACGAGCACGGTACGCACATCGAGGGCGTCGAGGAGGTGCGGGCCTGGTTGCAGGCCCTGATGGACGAGGCGATCGACCACCTCGACGGCACCCACTTCGACCTCGCCGAGCGGGTGCGCCGCGTCGAGTCGTGCATCGCCCCGCCGGGAAGCGCCGCCGCGCCGTACTACACGCAGCCGTCCGAGGACTTCAGCCGCCCCGGCCGGACCTGGCTGCCGACGATGGGCCGCGACCGCTTCCCGGTCTACAACCTCGTGTCGACCTGGTACCACGAGGGTGTCCCCGGCCACCACCTCCAGCTCGCCCAGTGGGCACACATCGCCGACGACCTGTCCCGCTACCAGGCCACCGTCGGGGTGGTCAGCGCCAACGCCGAGGGCTGGGCGCTGTACGCGGAACGCCTCATGGACGAACTGGGCTTCCTCACCGACGCCGAGCGCCGCCTGGGCTACCTCGACGCGCAGATGATGCGCGCCGTGCGGGTGATCGTCGACATCGGCATGCACCTGGAACTGGAGATCCCGGCCGACGCGCCGTTCCATCCCGGCGAGCGCTGGACCCCGGACCTGGCGCAGGAGTTCTTCGGCGCGAGCAGCAGCCTCCCCGACGCCTTCGTGGACAGCGAGGTGACCCGCTACCTGACCATGCCCGGCCAGGCGATCGGCTACAAGCTCGGCGAACGCGCGTGGTTGCTGGGCCGGGAGAACGCCCGACGGGCGCAGGGCGCGGCGTTCGACCTGAAGGCGTGGCACATGAGCGCGCTGTCGCAGGGGTCGCTCGGTCTCGACGACCTGACCGACGAACTCTCCGCGATTCCCGCGCCGTAGCCCTGACCCCGCCCGCGGATTTCGACCGGATCGGCTGTACCGGTCGGGATCCGCGGTGGGCGAGGCGGGCCGTGCGGTGCGACGGGCTACGCGGCGACGAGCGGGAGGGTGTGCAGGCCGCGCAGGATGTTGTGGACCCGCCGCGTGGGCTCCCGGTCGGGCGCGCCGGCGAGGGTGCGGAAACGGCGGCCCAGGGCGGTGAGCACGGCGTCGAGTTCGAGGACGGCGAGGTGGTTGCCGGCGCACTGGTGCACGCCGAGGCCCAGCGCGAGGTGGTCGCGGCTGTCGGGGCGGGTGACGTCGAACGTGTCGGCGCTCGGGCCCCATTTGGCGCGGTCGCGGCCCGCCGAGCCGTAGAGCAGGAGGAGTTGGTCGCCGGCCGGGACGACGGTGTCGCCGATCCGGATGTCGCGGGTGGCGCGGCGGCCGAACCACTGGATCGGGGCCTCCATCCGCAGCGCCTCGGCGAAGACCGCGTCGCCCGGGGCGGCGCGCTTGCGGACCAGGCGCCACTGCGCGGGGTGTGCGGCCAGCAGGTGCAGGGCGGCGGTGACGGCGTGGATGGTGGTGTCCATGCCCGCGACGGTGTAGGAGAGCATCAGCGGGACGGCCTGGGATTCGTCGATGTCGCCCCGGTCGGCCGCGGCGTGGATCGCGCCGAGCCAGCTGTCCGGCGCGACCCGCCCCCGCGCGGCGAAGCGGTCGAGGTAGGCGAACATCTCCTCGGCGCGCGGGAACGCGGCCCGGGTACGCGCGGTGTCGGGGCCGAAGGTGTCGAACGTCGCGTCGGCGAGGTCGAGCAGCCGGACGCGGTCCCGGTCGGGTAAGCCCATCAGGCGCATGACGGTGCCGGAGACGAACGGCGCGGCCAGGTCGGCCACGCCGTCGAAGACCTCGCCGCGCGGGAGCGCGTCGACCAGCGCGCGGGCGTGCGCGTACATGCCGGCGGTGAGGGATTTCAGTGCCCTGGGGGCGAGTTGGCGCGAGAGCACCCGGCGCAGGCGCGCGTGGGCGGCGCCGTCGGTGCCCACCACCGTGTCGGTCAGGACCTGTTCGTTGACCTGCTCGGTCAGGGCCAGGGCCCGTTCGCTGGAGTAGCCGATCGGATCGCGCAGCGCGTCGGCGACGGCCGCGTGGCGCGGCAGGGCCCAGACGGCGTGCGCGTCGAGCCGTACGGCGGCGCCCAGTTCGCGCAGCCGGGCGTAGGTCGGATAGGGGTCGGCGAGGACGGCTTCGTCGAAGAGATCGATCCCGGAGGACACGTGCACGATGGCCCCTTTCGTCGCGAGGCCGGCGCCCGCGTGCGGTGCGACCGCCGTCGACGGTGATCGGAAGGCAGGGCGGCCATGATCGACCCGGCCCCGACCCCGGTCAAGGGCGCACGGACGCACGATGAGGAGCAGCCGGGCGCCCCATGCGGACCCGGCCCCTTCGGGGGCGTCCGGGGACCGCGGGGCGCCCGGCTGCTCGGGTGCCGCCGATCGGCGCGACGCCGCCTCGCGGCGGCGGGAGTTCGGGTGGAGCGCGGCGCACGGGCCCGGCCGGAGCGGCCGGTGGGGGGGGGCCCGGGGCGCGCGGG
>NZ_JBHTVA010000080.1:0-33659 GCF_042793325.1 Embleya sp. NPDC056575 | reverse complement strand
CGGGAACGGAGGTTCGGGCGGGCCCGTCGGACGGGGTCAGGAGCCGATGGTCGGCAGGTAGCGCGGGGCGCGCCAGGCGTGGAGGTGGTGTTCGATCGAGGCTCCCAGGGACAGGAGTTCGCCGTCGCGCAGGTTGCCGGTCATCAGGAGCAGGCCGATCGGGAGTTCGCCGACGGAGCCGGCCGGTACCGACATCGACGGGTATCCGGACACGGCGGCGGGAGTCGAGGACGGGATCACGTCGTTGTCGCCGCGCGCACAATCGGTGGTCCAGGCGGGCGGGTTGGTCGGCGAGGCGATGGCGTCGAGCCGTTCGGCGGCCAGCGTCTCGTCGATCGAGCGGCGGGCCAGGTCCGTCAACTCGGCGCGCGTCGCCCGGTATCGGGGGTCGGTGGTGGGCGGCGCGACCAGGGCCTGTTCGAACAGCTCCTGGCCGGCGAAGCAGGTCTGCTCGGCCGGGTGGGTGCGGTTGAACTCGATCAGCTCGGCGAGGTCGCGCGGGCCCTCGCGGGTGGCCAGGTAGGCGTCGATGTCGCGGTGGAACTCGCTGAGCAGAGCCGGGAATTCCAGTTCGGCGATGCGCTCCTGGTAGGGGAGTTTCACCTCGACCACCTCGGCGCCCGCCGCGCGCAGGCGCGCCGTGGTGCGGGTCATCAGGGCGTCCACGTCCGGGCCGAGCGTGGGCAGGCGCCACAGCCCGACGCGCTTGCCGCGCAGCCCGTCGGGGCGGGTGGAGGCGGCGGCGAGGTCGAGCGGGTCGGCCGGGCGCGGCGCCCGGCCCTCGGCGAGCACCGCCAGGGTCAGCGCGGCGTCGGTGACGTTGCGGGCCATGGGCCCGGCGGTGTCCTGCTCGGCGGAGATCGGCACCACGCCGGACTGGCTGACCACGCCCAGGCTGGGTTTGACGCCGACCACGCCGTTCGCCCCGGAGGGGCACACGATCGAGCCGTCGGTCTCGGTGCCGATCGCCACCTGCGACAACGACGCGGCGAGTGCGGCGCCGGAACCGGCCGAGGAGCCGCAGGGGTTGCGGTCCAGGACGAACGGGTTGCGGGTCTGGCCGCCCACCGCCGACCAGCCGGAAGTGGGCCTGGCGCCACGGAAGTTGGCCCATTCGGACAGGTTGGTCTTGCCCAGGATCACCGCCCCCGCCGCGCGCAGCCGGCTCACCAGTACCGCGTCGGTGCCCGGTGGGCTGCCGGCCAGTGCCGTCGAGCCGGCGGTGGTCGGCAGGTCGCGGGTGTTCACGTTGTCCTTGAGCAGGACGGGGATACCGTCGAGCGGGCCCCGGCTCTGCCCGCGCCGATGCCGGGCGTCACTGGCGGCGGCCTGGCGCAGCGCGGTCGGGTCGGTGCGCAACACCGCCTTGATCGTGGGGTCGACGGTCTTGATCCGCCACAGGTAGGCGCCGGTGAGCGCGGTCGAGGTCAACGATCCGCGCGCCATGCGGGTTTGTAACTCCGGGATGGTCACGGTGTCGAGATCCACGCCCAACCTCGGCGGCGCGCCCGCGGCCGACGGTGTGTCGTCCAAGCCGGCGGCGGCGTCCGCGTGGGCACCCGGCGCGCCGGCGAACAGGCAGCCGGCCACCAGGGCGGTGACCAGTGGGGTGACTCGTCTCTTCGTCATGGGAAAGACCATGGGAGCCATCGCACTACACGGCCGATGTCCGACACAAGCACCGTCGGTGTCGCCGGGATGAGGTCGGCGGGGGGATTTGGTGGTGCTTCGAGAGGGTTGGTTCCCAGGACGGGGGGACGAATGGGGCCGATGGGAGCCCCGCGGCAAACATCGGCAAGTGGTTGCGGGGCCGTTAGGGTGTCGCCCGTGATCACAGAGCGATGGACATGGGGCGGCGATACGAGCGTCGCCAGGATCGGCTACGGGACGATGCGGTTGACCGGGTGGCCGCAGGGCGAACCACCCGCCAGGGAAACGGCGTTGGCCATTTTGCGGCGGGCTGTCGAGCTGGGTGTGAACCACATCGACACGTCCGACTACTATGCGCGCGACGGGATCGCGGCCAACGACCTGATCCGGGAGGCGCTGCACCCCTACACCGACGACCTGGTGATCGTGACCAAGGTGGGCGCGCTGGTCGAAGGCGCGGACGTGGCGCGGCCGGCCGCGGACAAGACCGGACTCACGCCGGACAACCTGCGCCGCGGCGTCGAGGCGAACCTGCGCTCGCTCGGCCTGGACCGCCTGGACGTGGTGAACCTGCGGATGGGCGACCTCGACCGGAGCCTGACCCCCCTGGCCGGGCCCCTGGAAACCCTGCTCGCGCTGCGCGAGGAGGGCCTGATCCGGCACCTGGGCGTCTCCAACGTCACCGCCGCCGAGTTCGCCCAGGCCCGGACGATCGCGCCGATCGTGTGCGTGCAGAACCTGTACAACCTGTCCCGGCGTGAGGACGACGCACTGGTCGACGCCTGCGCGGCGGCCGGCATCGCCTACGTCCCGTACTTCCCCGTCGGCGGCTTCCAACCACTGGCGGCCGCCCGCCTGGACGCGGTGGCCGCGCGCCACGGGGCGAGCGTGTCGCAGGTGGCGCTCGCATGGCTGTTGGCCCGCTCGCCCAACATCCTGCTCATCCCCGGGACCGGCTCGCTCGCCCACCTGGAGGAGAACATCGCCGCCGGCGCGCTGCGGCTGACCGGACAGGACCTGGCCGAACTGGGCTGAGCCGGCCCCGGGCCGAGGACGGTGCGGCGGCGCCGCCTACGGGTCGGATCGGGTCAGCGCGTACAGCACGACGTCGACCCGACCGCCGTGCAGGCGACCGGCGTTGCGCAGGATGCCCTCCCGGTGCAGGCCCGCCCGGACTGCGGTCTTGCGCGCGGGGATGTTCCCGACGGCGGCCCGCAGTTCGAGGCGTTCGAAACCCTGCTCGAACAGCAGCCAGTGCCCCAGCGCGCGGGTGGCCCGGGCGGCGATCCCGCGCCCGCGAGCCCACGGGGCGACCCAGTGACGCACCTCGTTGACCAGTTCGTCCCAGTCGGTGCGGCGCAGCCCGATCGCGCCGAGCAGTCGGCCGTCGGCCGGGTCCGCGATCACGAAGTGGATGCCGTCGCCCGACTCGCGCCGGGTGTGCGCCGTCTTCGTACACCAGTCGACGGCCGCCTGCGGCGAGTACGGGCGCGGCAGCGGTATCCAGCGTTGGATCACCTCGTCCGCACAGGCGGTTCGGGTGTCCTCGACATCGCCGGCGGTGAACGGTCGCAGGGTGATCGGGCCCGCGGGCAGGACCCGTTCGGGAAAGACGTCGCTCACGGACAGGATTCGCCCCCTCGTCTCGAGTCGCATGATTGTGCCGTCCCGACCGGGCACGGCGTAAGGGTCCCGCGCGGAATTCACCCGCTGCGCCCAATTTCCCGCATCCCACGCCGGAGTGGTGCGGATGACAGTGTTGCCCCGTGCGGGTGATGCCGGCGTCCGGGAAGACCGCACGCGCGTTCGCGGTTTACCGACACGCCGAACGGCGGATGCTTTCCATGGCCCGAGCAAGGAGAAGGCGGCATGCCCCACGTACGGTTGAACGGCGCGGATCTGTACTACGAGGTCACGGGCGAGGGCGATCCACTCGTCCTGGTCCACGGCTCCTGGACCGACCACACGGGCTGGGGGTCGCTCCTCCCCGCGCTCGCCGCCTCCCACCGCGTGCTCGTGTACGACCGCCGGGGCCACAGCCGCAGTACCGGCGGGACCGGACCGGGCAGCCGTACCCGGGACGAGGACGACCTCGCCGTGCTGCTCGAACGGCTCGACCTGGCACCGGCGCACGTCGTCGGCAACTCCTTCGGCGCCTCCACGGCCCTCGGACTGGCCGCGCGCCGCCCCGAGTTGTTCCGCAGCCTGATCGCGCACGAGCCGCCGCTGTTCGCGACCGTGGCGAACGACCCGCGACTGGGGCCGCTGATGCGCGTGGCCCAGGACCGGATCGACGCGGTGGTCGAGCGGCTGAGGGCGGGCGACGACCGGGGCGGGGCGCACCTGTTCGTCGAGGAGGTCGCGCTCGGGCCGGGGATGTGGGAGCGACTGCCCGACCCGGCACGCGAGACGTTCGTCCGCAACGTGGGCACGTTCCTCGACGAGCTGAACGATCCGCACTGGGACGACATCGACGCCGCCGGTCTGTCCGCGCTCACCGTCCCCGTGCTGCTGAGCTACGGCACGACCAGCCCGCCGTGGTACGCGAAGATCGTCGGCGGCCTCGCCGACCCGATCTCACACGCGCGGATCCGCACACTCGACGGCGCCGGACACGTCCCCCACACGACCCACCCGGAGCTGTACGCCGCCACCGTGACCGGTTTTCTGGCCGACCCGACGGCGGGGTGACCCGGCCGGCTCCGGCCGGCTCAGCCCCGGCGACCGAGGCCGAGATCGCGGCCGGCCCGATCGGCGGGCACACCCTCCGAGGCCGTGTCGATCACCTCGTCGAGGACGTCGCGCGAGCGCAGCAGGTCGGTGATCATCGTGTCGATCCGCTCGCGCTCCGCGGTGAGGTTGACCAGCAGCACCGGCGTGGCGCGCTCGTTCGCACGACCGTCGGTGTCCCGGATGCAGGGCAGCAGTTCGGCGATCTTCCTGCTGTGCAGGCCGGCGGCGTACAGGGTCTGGATGCGGATCACCCGGTCGACCGCCCACTCGCCGTAGTCGCGTTGGCCGCCGGGGGTGCGTTCGGCGCGCAGCAGGCCCTGGGCCTCGTAGTAGCGCAGGGAGCGCTCGCTCACCCCGCTGCGCCGGGCCAGTTCGCCGATCCGCATGAACGCACCTCGCCGTGAACGACCGCTTGAACCTGACACCGGTGTCAACTCCTACTCTGCCAGCACGACGAACACGGCGTCCACGCGGGAGGAGACGACGATGGGTGACCTGACCGGCAGGGTGGCACTGGTGACCGGCGGCAGCCGAGGTATCGGCGCGGCGATCGCGAAGCGGTTGGCGGGCGAGGGGGCGGCGGTCGCGGTGACCTACGTCGAGGCGGCCGACCGGGCGCGCGCGGTGGTCGAGGAGATCGAGGCGGCCGGCGGGCGGGCCGTGGCCGTACGGGCCGACCTGACCGAGCCCGACGCCGCGGCCGAGGCGGTCGAGTACACGGTCGCGGAACTGGGCCGCGTCGACATCCTGGTGAACAACGCGGGCTTCCTCACCTACGGTCCGCTCACCGAGGTCTCCGACACGGAACTGGACCGGGTGCTCGCGGTGGACATCCGGTCCGTGTTCACCGCGGCGCGGGCCGCGGCCCGGCACATGGGCGAGGGCGGGCGGATCATCGGCATCGGGTCGTGCTTCAACGGGCGGGTCCCCGGGGCGAACTTCGTGCTCCAGGCGACGGCGAAGTCGGCGCTGATCGGGCTGACCCGGGGCCTGGCCCGGGAGTTGGGTCCGCGCGGGATCACGGCCACCCTCGTGGACCCGGGCCCGATCGACACCGACATGAACCCCGCCGACGGCGACAGCGCCGACTTCCAGCGATCCCTCACCGCCCTCGGGCGCTACGGCGAGGCCGAGGACATCGCCGCCGCGGTGGCCTATCTGGCGGGCCCGGGCGGCCGGTACATCACCGGCACCGCCCTCGCGGTGGACGGCGGATACACCACCTGAGGCCGCGTCGTTCCCGTCCGCGAGATCACGGGGGCGGACGGGGACGCCTCGCCCGGCCGGGGCCCGACCGGCCCGGCCGGACGAACGGCCCGCACGACGTGGCTACTTCCGCCGTGCGGGCCGTTCGGGTCGCGCGGGTCAGCGCCACGGGTCCTTCGGGTTCCAGATCAGCGGCGGCGTGTTGGTGAGAATGCGCCGGATGACGGCCATCATGGTGGTCACCTCCTTTTCGAAGCGGGCGATCGGGTCGGGGACTTGGTGGTGCGGCTCAGGGTGAACGGGCGCGGCGCGGCGGCGTTGGTCACGATCGGTCGCGCCGCACCGCCGAGGACGCTCAGGCGGGCGTCGTCGGTCAGCGCCGCCACCGCGTCGGTGGTCATGGTCTGGGCGATGACGGCGCCGCCGCACACGAACGGGCCCGTGCCGAACGGCAGATACGGGCCGCACGCCTGCGGTTGGGCCCAGCGTTCGGGCCGGAAGAGATCGGGCCGACTCCAGCGCCGTTCGTCGTGATGCAGGAGGTAGGGGCAGACCGACAGGATCGCGCCGGACGGCAGCGCCACACCACCGAACTCGACCGCACGCGGCGTCGGGCGGCCCACCATCCAGACGAACGGACGATGCCGCGCGGCCTCGCGCACGATCCACTCGGCGGGCCACGGCCACGGCTCGCCCGGCACGCCGTGCAGACCGGCCAGCAGCACGCTCCAGGCGACGGCGTAGCCGACGTTGCCCACGATCGACCGGTACAGCAGCAGGTACAGCTCGGCCAGGACCGGGTCCCGCGTCTCCTCGGGACAACCGCCGATGACGGCGTCGAGCAGATCGCGCGGCCCGCCCGGATCGACGCCGCGTGCCCGGCGTCGCGCGATGTCCCGGGTCAGCGCCGCGAACAGCCTCGGGCGCAGCAGCTCGGTGCGCACACGGCCGCGGATCGTGGGTGAGCGGATCAGCAGACCGGCGCCGACGGATCGCGCCAGCAGGAGCCGCGGTTCGGGTGGCGAGGCCGGATGCAGCAGCAGGTCCGCAAGACATCGATACACCAGCGCGGGGCCGGCTTCGGGCCACCCTGTGGCCGTGGGGAGTTCGGCCACTGCCGCGGCCAAGTTCTCGCGATACTCGGGTAATCGCGGTCGGATGGTGTTGCGTATCGTGTGACCGAGCGCGATCTGGGCCGATCGCGAGGGCAGCAGGTCGCCATAGAAGGTGGACAACCCTCCGTTGAATTCCGGATCGCGCAGCACCACCAGGGCCAGGTCCGAGTCGCCCACGCACCAACCGCCCCAGGGCAGTGCGAAGACATCCGTGGCACGAGCACGGGACAGGCCGTCGAGAAACCCCAACGGGTCCCGGTGGAACCGACGCAGATCTGCGCTACCCATCGAGCGGTCTCCCCCTCCGGCAGGCGGCTGTCGGCTACGGCGGACGCACACGCCCGCCCGCCCCGTGACAGGACCGGCGACCTCACGTCAGTATCAGGTGCCCCCGGCCGCCGAACAAGGCGGCAATCCAGCCGAATCGCCTCCCCGCGACAGCGGCACCGCAGGGGTGATCGGTCGCGAGAATCGGGGTCTCGGGGGGCCGCGTCGTGATGAGGTGGTCGGTATCCGCGTCCGCGTTCGTATCGCCGTCCGGGGCCGGGGCCGGGGCCGGGGCCGGGTCCACGTCCACGTCGATGTTGATGTTCGTGTCCAAGGAGGTTGTGGTGTCCGCAACGCCGCAGGAGATCTTCGGTAGGTACATCCACTCGGGAACGGTGACCCGCGATGCCGACGCCCTCGCCGAATGCTTCACCGAGGACGGCGTCTTCGAGGCCCCGCTCGTCCCCGCCGACGCCGGCTTCCCCCGGCGACTGGAGGGTAGGGCGCGGATCCGCAGCGCGATGGCGGCCCACTACGAGCGGCAGGCGAAGACCGACCGCCCCGCGCCGAACTTCGAGAAGTCCGGCTACGTCCTGCACATCACCTCCGACCCCGACGTCTTCATCGCCGAGATCGACTCGGTCTTCGACGGCGAGGACGGCGAGGCGGACACGGCGGTGTGCCTGGTGCAGATCTTCCGCGTCCGGGACGGCAGGATCGCCCGGCTGCGCGACTACTTCGCCCCGGCCCTGGTCGAGTGAGCCCCGCCGCCCCGATCGTCGACAGGCCGTCGGCGCAGAGCAGGTATCGATCGTGACCCGGCGTACGTGGCGTCGTGGTTGGTGGGGCGGACCGGGCCTCCGGTTGTTCCGGCGCGTACGGGCGGTATCCCGTCACGAGGGTCGACGTGCGATGTCAGCGGGCGAATTTCGTGATGGCGGCCGGGGTCACGGGGGTGAAGAAGTTGACGAGGTTGCCGTCGGGGTCGCGGAACAGGAGCGCGCGGTTGCCCCACGGCATCGTGGTCGGCTCGTTGACGAAGTCGGTCACGACGCCGGCCAGGTTCCGGTGGACGGCGTCCACGTCGTCGACGAGGAATTCGACGATGACGCTGCGGTTGTCGGCCGCGCGGGCGGAGCCGGGGGCGAACAGGGGGACGGTGCGGGTGCCGCCGATCGCGAGGGTGGTCGAGCCGATGGCGAGTTCGGCGAAGTCCTCGGTGAAGCGGGTGGCCGGCACGCCGGTGACCCGCTCGTAGAAGTCGACGAGGCGGTCGACGTCGTCGGTGATGATGCGGATCGAGACGAGGTTCACGGGTTTCTCCTTCTGAGGGGCCGATGCCGCTTGAGGGGTCGATGCCGCCGCCGGGTGTCGGTCGGTGCCTTCGGTGACACGCTAGAGGCGATACCGGACGGAATCCGCCCGGTATTCGCGAGAGACTTGCGATCATGGCCCGACCCACCACGCGCGTGCTCGCCCTCCTCGAACTGCTCCAGGCCGGCGGCACCCGCACCGTCGCCGAACTCGCCGATCGCCTGGAGGTCGACGAGCGCACCGTGCGGCGGTACGTCCGACATCTCGTCGACCTGGACATCCCCGTCGAGTCGGTGCGCGGGCGATATGGCGGCTATCGGTTGTCGGCCGGCTACCGCATGCCGCCGCTGATGCTGACCGACGACGAGGCGCTGGCCGTGCTGCTCGGCCTGATCGCGGGTCGGCGGGCGGGCCTGACCACGGCCGCGGGGACGGCGGGAGACACGGCGGCGGCCAAGATCCGGCGGGTGTTGCCGCGAGCGCTCGCCGGGCGACTCGACGCCGTGCTCGACTCGCTCGCCTTCACCGCCGCGCCGGGCGAGCCGACCGCTCCGGAGACGGCGGTGCTGCTCACGGTCGCCGACGCGGTTCACCATCACCGGCCGATCCGGCTCCGGTACACCGCCGCCGACGGCCGGCGCGGCGAGCGCACGCTGCACCCGTACGGGCTGGTGGCCCACTCGGGCCGGTGGTACGTGACCGGCCTGGACGTCGGAGCCGGCGAGGACCGTACGCTCCGCCTGGATCGCATCGTCGACGCCCGGGTCCTGCCCGGCACGTTCGAGCCGCCCGCCGACGTCGACCCGGCGCAGCGGGTGCTGACCGGGTTCGCCCGCGCCCCCTACCGCCACCAGGTGAGCGTGCTGGTGCGGGAGACGGCCGAGCGGATCCGGGCCCGGCTCCCCGCGGCGCTCGCGATCGTCGCGGAGGCGTCCCCTCCGGGCGGGGCCGATCCGGACGCCGCCCCCTGGTGCCGGGTGGAGCTTCGTGCGGAACGACTCGACTGGGTGCCGGCCCTGCTGGCATCCCTGGATCGGCCGTTCGTGGTCGAGCGACCGGACGAACTCCGGGATTCGGTACTGGCGTTCGCCGAACGGCTGCGCGATTGGGCGCGGCGCGGCACGCCGGCGGGGTGATCGGTCGCATTCCCGGCCGGCGGGGAGGCCGACGCCCGGGGCGGTGTCGGCCATGGCGTCCGGGTGAAACGGTGGGGTGTGTCCGGGGATTCGGCGGGACGCGGAGGCGGATCGCGCGGAGACTGGGTGCGGCCGGGCGTACGCGCGGCATGCCGGACAGCAGGAGGTGCCCCATGCGGGTGACGTTGGCGACGTGGAACCTCGAGAACCTGTTCCTGCCGGGGGAACAGGACGGCCCGAAGACGCAAGCCGAGTTCGACGCGAAGCTGGATTCGCTCGCGGCCACGATCGATCGGCTGAACCCGGACCTGCTCGGAGTACAGGAGGTCGGCAACCCGGACGCGCTCGACGACCTGGTCGGCCGCCTGGACGGCACGTGGCACACCGAGCTGTCCGCGCACCCGGACGGCCGGCGGATCCGGGTGGGGTTCCTCAGCCGCCATCCGCTCACGGTGACCGCCGATGTCACCGCCTTCCCCAGCCAGTTCACCCCGCTGCAGACCGCGGACACCGGCGCGCCCCTGAACGCGATGGGCCGCGGCGGGCTGGCGGTCACCCTCGAACCGGTGCCCGGCCGGACCCTGCACGCGGCGGTGTGCCACCTGAAGTCGAAGCTGCTGACCTATCCGGGAAATCGGCACAACCCGAAGAACGAGGGTGAACGTGCCCGCTACGCCGCGTACGCGCTGTGGCGGCGTGGCGCCGAGGCGACCACGATGCGTGCCCTGGCGGACGAACTGCTCGGCGGCGACGGCCGCACCCGCGACGTGATCGTGATGGGCGACCTCAACGACACCCCGCTCGCCGCGACCACACAGATCATGTACGGCCCGCCCGGATCGCAGATCGGCACCGGCGGATTCGACCACCCGGACAAGGGCGACGCGGCGCGGTTGTGGAACCTCGGCCTGAAGATCCCCGTGGAGCAGCGGGTCTCCCGTGTCTTCGAGGGCCAGGGCGAACTGATCGACCACCTCCTGGTCAGCCATCAACTGCTGCAACGCCTCGAGGAGGTGTTCACCGGTGCCGACGGCCCGCTGCCGTCGATCAACGCGCAGCCCGTCGAACGCCAGGGCGCGGCCGGCTCCGACCACGCCCCGGTGGCCGCGTATCTGACCTTCTGAACCCCCGGCGGCTCGGCGCCGCGCGATCGACCCGTCGGCGACCGGTCGGCATCGAACGCCGACCTCGGGGCAGGCGCGAGGAGACGGACACGAAAGGGTCTCTTCGCGATGAGGACAACGACGACCGGACTACGAAACACCGCCGTGGGGCGTTCCACGGCGGGCGGTACCGCGGTGGCCGCAGCAGGGCGCGCGGGATTCGTGGCGCGTGGTGTGGTGTACCTCCTGGTCGGCGTCCTGGCCCTGCGGATCGCCGTCGGCGATTCCGGCCGGCAGGCCGATCGGGGCGGGGCGGTGCAGGAGCTGGCCGGGCAGCCGTTCGGCGGCTTCCTGGTGTGGGCACTGGGGATCGGCCTGGCCTGCATGGCGTTGTGGCGGCTGTCCGAGGCGGTGTTCGGCGCGGCGGGGCCCGGTGGGCGCGACGCCTCCACGCGGCTGGCGTCGCTGGCCCGATTCGGGTTCTACGCGTTCGTCGCCGCTTCGGTGATCGCGCTGGCCGCCGGGCGCGAGGACGGCTCCGGCGGCACGGGCGGCTCCGAGGAGGGGGGCTCCGACAAGCAGTCCAAGGGCGCCACCGCCGAGGCGCTGGATCTGCCCGCCGGCCGCTGGCTGGTGGCCGCGGCGGGGCTCGTGGTGGTCGGCGCCGGCGTCTGGATCGCCGTACGGGCGCTGCTGCGCAAGTATCGCGACCACCTCGAACTCGGGCGCATGTCCACCCGCACCGAGCGGGTGGTCGACACGCTCGGCGTCGCCGGCGGGGTCAGCCGCGGCGCCGTGTTCACCGCGGCCGGGGTGTTCGTCCTGGTCGCGGCGGCCAAGTACGACCCGGACCGGGCCAAGGGCCTCGACGACACGCTGCGCACCTTCGCCGACACGGCGGCGGGTCCGCCGCTGCTCGGGGTGGTCGCGGTCGGGCTGATGTTGTTCGGGGCGTTCTCGTTCGCCATGGCACGGTGGCGAAAGGTGTGACATGCGGCGACGACATGGACGCGCTCTTGTAGGAGTCTACGGAGATCCGGTCCCGGCCCCCGGGCGATTTCGGGTCTTCGACCGCTGACCGGGCCCGCCACAGGTGCTGTGTACTCCTCACACAGGTATCCGGACAGTGGAGGCTCCCCGATGGTCGTGCCGACCTCGCCCGCGCGCAGCCCGCAGGACCTCGACGAGATGATCACCGGCGGGATCGGCGACAGCCCGCCGCGGCCGGACGGCACGCTCAAGGTGCGCGGGGAGTTCGCCTACTCCTCCGATCTGTGGGCGGAGGACATGCTGTGGGGCGCCACGCTGCGCAGCCCGCACCCCTATGCGCGGATCGTCTCGATCGACATCGGCCCGGCCCTCGCGCATCCGGGCGTGTACGCGGTGCTGACCCACGAGGACGTGCCCGGCGAGAACGTCTACGGCCTCAAGGTCGCCGACACGCCGGCGCTCGCCGAGGACGTCGTGCGCCACCAGGGCGAGCCGATCGCGCTGGTGGCGGCCGACCACCCGGAGACGGCGCGGCGCGCGCTGGAGAAGATCGTGGTCGACTACGAGGTGCTCGAACCGGTCACCGATCCCGAACGGGCCGCGCACGACGACACGTTGCCCAGCCTGCACCCCGGCGGCAACGTGGTGCGACACCAGCCGATCACCCGGGGCGACCCGAACGCCCGGGCCGACGTCGTGGTGTCGGACGTGTACACCGTGGGCATGCAGGATCAAGCCTTCCTCGGGCCCGAATCCGGCCTGGCCGTCCCGGACGGGGACGGCGGCGTCGACCTGTTCCTGGCCACGCAGTGGCTGCACGTGGACCAGCGGCAGACCGCGCGGGCGCTCGGACTCCCGTTGGAGAAGGTGCGGTTCACCATGTCCGGGGTCGGCGGCGCCTTCGGGGGCCGCGAGGACCTGTCCATGCAGATCCACTGCTGCATGTTGGCGCTGCGCACCGGCCGCCCGGTGAAGATGGTCTACAACCGCGAGGAGTCCTTCTTCGGCCACGTGCACCGGCACCCGGCGAAGATGTACTACGAGCACGGCGCGACCAGGGACGGCAGGCTCGTCTACGTCAAGGCGCGGATGTACTTCGACGGCGGCGCGTACGCCTCCAAGACCCCGGTCGTGGTGAGCAACGCCACCTCGCTCGGCGTCGGGCCGTACGAGGTGCCCAACGTCGTGATCGAGGGGTGGGGGCTGTACACCAACAACCCGCCGTGCGGCGCGATGCGCGGCCTCGGCGCGGTACAGCCCGCCTTCGCCTACGAGTCGCAGATGGACAAGCTCGCGAAGGCGTTGGGCATGGACCCGGTGCGGCTGCGCCGGATCAACGCGATCGCCGAGGGCTCGACCATGCCCACCGGGCAGGTACTGGACTACCCGGCCCCGGTCGCCGAGTTGTTGGAACGCCTGGAACGGCTGCCCCTGCCGCCGGAGCACCGCGACGGTCCGGTGGACGTACGGGAGTTGCCGGGCGGCGGATCCAACACCACGCACGGCGAGGGCGTCGTGCGCGGCGTCGGCTACAGCGTGATCGTCAAGAACATCTCCTACGCGGAGGGGGCCGACGACTACTCCACGGCGCGGGTACGGCTGGAGGTCGTCGGCGGCGCCCCGATCGCGATGGTGCACACCGCGGCGGCCGAGGTCGGCCAGGGCCTGGTCACCGTGCAGCAGCAGATCGCGCGCAGCGAACTCGGCGTGGAGCGGGTGAACATCCACCCCAACGACACCGACGTCGGCGACGCGGGGTCGAGTTCGGCGTCCCGCCAGACCTACATCACCGGCGGTGCGGTCCGTGACGCGTGTCGGGCGGTGCGCGAGGTGCTTCTCGCGCGTGTCGCCCGGCGGTTCGGCGAGGACCCCGCCGAGCTGTCGCTGAGCGGCGGCAAGGTCGTCTCCGCGACCACCGGCGTGCTCGCCGATCTGGTCGACGTGCTCGGCGACGACACGATCGAGCAGACCCGGGAGTTCCACCACCGGCCGACGTGGGCGATGGACCCGGTGAGCGGGCAGAGCCCTCGGGTGCACGTGCAACACGCCTTCTCCGCACACCGGGCGGTGGTGGACGTGGACACCGAGCTGGGCCTGGTCAAGGTCGTGCGCCTGGACTGCGCGCAGGACGTGGGCAGGGCGGTCAACCCGGACGCCGTCGTCGGGCAGATCCACGGCGGCTCCGCACAGGGCCTCGGGCTCGCCGTGATGGAGGAGATCCTGGTGCGGGACGGCCGGGTGCGCAACCCGTCGTTCACCGACTACCTGATCCCGACCATCGTGGACATGCCGCCGATGACGGTGGACGTGATCGAGCGGGCCGACCCGAACGCGCCGTACGGGGTGCGCGGTGTCGGTGAGCCGCCGACGATTTCCGCCACCCCGGCGATCGTCAACGCGATCCGCGACGCGACGGGGCTGAACCTGACGCACACCCCGGTCGGCCCGGAACACATCTGCCGCATCGCGCCGTGACGACCGCGCCGAACAGGCGCGTCCAGGCACACCAAGGCACATGAGCGCACCTCGATTTTCCGCACCCACGAATGGAGTCACCGTGACCGCGTATGCCCCGGAAACGCCCGCCCGAGAGCGCGAACGCGCCTGGATGGACGAGGTGATCAGGCTCGCCACCACCAGCGTGAGCGGCGGGGGCGGTCCGTTCGGCGCGCTCGTCGCCAAGGCCGACAAGGTGATCGCGATCGGGCACAACCGGGTCACCGCGACGCTGGACCCGACCGCGCACGCCGAGGTGAGCGCGATACGGGCCGCCTGCCGGGAGTTGCGCACCTTCTCGCTCGACGGCTGTGTCCTGATCACCTCGTGCGAACCGTGTCCGATGTGCCTGTCCTCCGCGCTGTGGGCGCGCGTGGACCGGATCGTCTACTGCGCCGACCGGCACGACGCCGCGGTGGCCGGATTCGACGACCGCAAGTTCTACGACCTGTTCGAGAAGAAGCCGAGGTCGATGTGGCCGACGCGGGTCGAGCGGTTGGAACTGCCCAACCGCACCGCGCCGTTCGACGCGTGGCTGGCCAAACCCGACCGCGTCGACTACTGACCGGGCGCGCCGCCGGCCGGAAGCGAACGTCGCGTCGGCGAACCGTCAACGCCGAACCGGGTGTCGCGTCACGACGGTCATCAGCCGACCCGCGTCCCCCGGGGGTGCGCCGGCACCCTGCCGCGACATGGGTGCCGGCGCGGATGTCACCGGTGCGGCGGTGGCGTGATCGGGTTACCCGCGGGGCGGTCTCGGCCGGGCGAGGGTCAGCGTGTCCAGGCCTGGTTCCAGGTGCCGTGGCAGGCGTAGAGGCGGATCGCCGCGCCGTCGCCGGAGTTGTTGTTCCAGATGTCGGCGCACATGTTGGCGGTCTTCGTGTAGAGGGTGTTGTTGCGCAGCGCGAACTGCTGGGCGGGATTGCCGCTGCAGTAGGCGAGTTGTACGACGGTGCCGGACGCGGTGCCGCCCCAGGCCGCGTCCATGCACAGGCCCTTGGTGCGGATGGTGCCGTCGGAGCGGATGTCCCACATCTGGTTCACGTCGCCGTTGCACGACCACAGGATCAGGGGCGTGCCGTCGGAACCCGCCGAGCCGCTCAGGCACTTCCCGGAGGCCGGGTTGCGCAGGGGGCTGCCGGGGGCGTTGGGCTTCGCCGGTGGCATCGCCGGCCCCGGGCCGCCGACCATGGGTTTGGGCGCCTCGCTCCGCGGTTCCTGCTTGGCCGGCGTCTGCTTGGGCGCGGGCGGTGCGGCGGGGCGCCGTGTCGTGGGCGGCGGATCGGCGGCGGGCGGGGTCGTCGCCGCGGCGCCGGCCTCGCCGGGTGCGCCCGGTGCGCCCGGCGAGCCGTCGGCTCCCGGCAGACCGTTCGCGCCCGGCAACCCGACCGCGCCGGGGGCTCCCGGTGCCCCGGGCGCGCCGGGCGATCCCGGCAGGCCGTCGGCTCCGTTCGCCCCGGGTGCGCCGCCCTTGCCCGGCGCGCCGGACTTGGCGCCCGCGGCCGAGACCGTGCGGTGGTGGGTCGCGGTGTCGCCGCTCGCGCTGCTCTGGGCCAGCGTCACCGCCAGCGTGCTGACGGTGACGATGCCGGCGGCGGAGGCGAGGGAGATCCATACCCGCCGCCCGGGCAGGAGGCCGCGCGCGGGACGGGGCGGCCGGCGGGCGTACGCGCGCGCGAACGACGGTGCGGTCCCGGCGGCCGAGGACGCAGACGAACCGTCCGGCGGGGCAGGGGTGTTGGGTTCATTGGGTGCGGACACGAACTACTCCTCCATCAGCCACGGCCATCGGCCACAAACCATGCGTCGGCCCCGGGTTCGGCCGACGAATCCCGGTCAATCGGAGCCCACCAATCGCGGCAGGTCCATGTCGTCCAGGACCATCAACTGCTGCGCGTCCGGAGCGTCGAGATCGGCCATCCGCATGGCCTGACGTTCCGTCATCTGCTGGAACACCTGCCGCGCGGTACGGCCGTTGCCGAACTGCGCGCCGCGCGGCATCGCGGTGAACAGCTCGCCGAGCGCCTTGCGCGCGGCGGTGCTGAGTTCGTAGCGGTGCCGGCCCGCGTGGTGTTCGACGATGCGTACCAGGTCGCCGGCCGAGTAGTCGTCGAACAGCAGGCTGCGGGTGAAGCGGGAGGACAGACCCGGGTTCGACGCGATGAACCGCTCCATCTCGTCCGGGTATCCGGCGACGATCACCACGACCTCGTCACGGTGGTCCTCCATGAGTTTGACGAGGGTCGCGACGGCCTCGCCGCCGAAGTCGTTCGCCACGCCGGCGGGCACGAGGGCGTACGCCTCGTCGATGAACAACACGCCGCCCCGGGCCCGATTGAACGACTCGGTCGTCTTGGGGCCGGTGTGTCCGACGTATTCGCCGACCAGGGCGCTGCGGTCGACCTCGACGAGGTGACCGCGCTCCAGCAGCCCGAGGGCCTTGAGCAGCCGGCCGTACAGGCGCGCGATGGTGGTCTTGCCGGTGCCGGGGTTGCCCGCGAAGACCAGGTGCCGGCTGAGCGGCGGCGCGGGCAGTCCGGCCTCCTGGCGCATGCGCACCGTCTGCATCAGCTTGACCATGCCGCCGACGTCGCGCTTGACGCCGCCGAGGCCGACGAGTTCGTCCAGTTCGGCGAGCAGGTCGTCCAGGGTCTCCGGCGGTGGCGGTGCCTCGCCGAGTTCGGCCAGGTCGACCACCGCCGGCGCGACGGGGGCGGGGCTCGCGCCGACCGGGGCGACCCCGCCGACCGGGGCCGGTTTCGTGGGCCGGGGCGGCGCGCCGGGGGTGCCCGGCGACGAGTCGGGCAGGGTCGAGGCCTCGACCCGGACGGACACGCAGTCCTCGAACACCGGGCGGGCGCCGTCGGAGTGGCCGACGTCGCGCGCGCAGTCGAAGATCCGGCAGCCGACGAACCTCGGCTCGGCGTCGCGGCCGATGTGCAGCGCGGGGTAGGCGCACGCCGAAAGGTCGCTGTGTTCGATCAGGCCGCCCGCACCGTCGCCGAACAGGATGCCGTTCTTACCCGTCCCGTCCACCCGGATGCCGCGCACCGTCGGAGTCGTGTCGCGCCCGAGCACCAATCCGCTGCCGGCGACGGCGAAGATGCCGCCGCCGTCCATGCGCAGCCGGGCACCGGACTCGACGCTGACCCCGGCGCTGCCGCTCTCGGCGATCCGGGTCGCGTACAGCGTGGCGACCGCGTCCGCCCCGATCTCCACGCCGGTGCGGCGGGATCGGCTCACCACACACTCGCGCAGTTCGGATTCGGTGGCCGAGCGCAGCCGAATGCCCGTCTCGCCGCCCTCGATCCGGGAGGCGACCATGGTCAACCCGGCCGCGTCGGCCACATGCACCCCGCACATGCCGGCGTCGGTGACGGTGAGGTCGGCGATCTGCGCCTCGGCGCCCGCGACCACCGCGAGGCCGTGTTCGTCGCTGCGGTCGAGTCGGCAACCGCCGACGCGGGCCCGGGAGTTCTCGCCGAGATGGACCGCGGTGAACCCGGAGCGGGTGACCAGCGACGCGGTCATCGTCACCTCGGAGACGCCGAGCGCGACGACGCCGTTGCCGGCCGGGGCCTCGATCCGGCAGCCGTCCGCGCTCAGGTGCGCCGCGCCGCCGGTGGCGATCGCGCTGGCCTTGGCGTCGGTGATCCGGCAGTCGTTCAGGTGTACGCGGGCCTCGTGTTCGGCCTGCACGCCGCTGCGACCCGCCGCGCGGATCCGGCAGTCGAGCATGCGCAGTTCGCCGCGGTCCTCGACCAGGGCGCCGTTGCGTCCGGCGCGGTCCAGCGTGCTGTCCAGGGCGAACAGCCGGGCGTCGCCGCGTACCCGCAGCGCCGAGCCGGAGGTGTCGCGTATCCGCAACCGGTCGGCGATCAGCACCGCGTGGTCCGACAGTGCCACGCCGATGCCGTCGATCGTCTCCACGAGCGTGTCCTCGACGCGGGCCCGGGCATCACCCGCCAGGACCAGCGCGCCGTGCCGGGCCCCGCGCAGCCGGCCGCGGCGGATCACCAGGACACCGCCGCCGGTCGGATCGCCGAGGTCGGCCTCCAGGGTGTCGGCGAACCCGAGTGCGGCGTTGTGCGCGGCGCCGGCCGTGCTCGTCGAGCCGACCACCTCCACCCGGCCCCGGTCGAGTTCGCATCCCTCCAGGGTCAGGCCCGCCGCGTCCTCCACCCGCACCACCGGCTCCGCCGGGTCGGCGCCGCGCAACACGAGGCCGCGGACCACGCAGTCGGGAGCGGCCGCGGTCAGCGCGACGCCGCCGGGCGCGCGGAGTACGACCGTGCCCGCGCCGTGCTCCGCGCGCAGCACCACCCGCCGCTCCAGGCGCAGCGCCTCCGGATACTCGCCGGGGGCGATCACGATCTCGGCGCCCGCGGGCGCGGCGGCGAGCGCGGCCCCGATGGTGCGCCGGTTCCGGCGGCCCCCGGGGTCGACGTGGATTGCCGTAGTGCTCATCCGCTACCCGTTCCCGATCCCGGCAGGAGGTTGTCGGACGACGTCCCGTCCGGTACATGGCCGATCCAACGTACGGTCGCGGGGCTGATCACCAGCAGGCCGAAGAGTTTCTCGACCATCTTGCCCAGCCCGCCGATCACGAAGATGTCCATCGGTCCCTGGCGGTGGATCCACCGGCTGCCCATCGAGTGCTGGATCAGCGCCCGTAGCGCGCCCACGGAGACGGTGCCGAGGACCCCGCCGACCGAGGAGGCCAGACCCGCCAACGCGGCGTCGCCGCCGGTGAGTTTGATGATCGCGCCGTCGGCGCCGCGGACCCCGAAGATCGCGGACTGTGCCGCGCCGCTGACGAACCCGGCCACCGAGCCGGTGCCCAGGCCCAGGGTGAACTCGTAGGTGCCGCCGCGCCAGCGCACCGGGCGCTCGTTCGCTCCCCACTCGGTGTTGTTACTGTCGTCGTTGGGCCGCCAACTCCCCGGCTGCCCGTAGTCGATGTTCGACCAGTACACCTTCCAGCCGCCCCGGTTGGCCGCCAGGTGCGCGGCGGCGACGGTGCCCTTGGTCATCGAGCTCAACGCGGCGCCGAACGCGGCGCGGCCGACGTCGACCATGCTCAGCCCGCCGCCGGAGAGCACCCGGACCATGGAGAGCACCACGAGGTTCACGGTGAAGTCGAGCAGGAACTCGTGGGTCATGTCGATGCCGACGGATTGGATGGCCCGAAGCATGAAGGGCTCCGGCACCACCTCGCCGTCCTTGGACGGCCCGTAGCCCCATCGGTTGGGTTCGCGGTAGGTGCGGTTCAGGGCGCGGTATTCGTTGGCGAGGCCGGTGAAGTGGGTCTCGCGACCGATGATGGCGGCGCCGTCGGCGTCGAACTCCTGGATGTAGCCGGGGATCGTGCGCTCGTTGATCACGGTGATGCCGTCGATGTCGTAGCGCCGCGCGTGCTTGTTGAAGTTGTTGATCTCCAGGAACGTGTCGTCCGCGAGTTTGATTTTCGTCTGCGCGATGATGCCCTGGTCGGACTCCTGCCACAGGTGCCGGTTGAACCGCGTCTCGGGGGTGGGGCGGAAGTCGCGGACCCGGAACGGGCTGTCGGTGAAGAAGTCCCGGAAGAAGTTGGTGGTTTTGCGCGCCGGGATCTCCTGGACGACCTGGTGGTCCAGGCTGGTGATCCGGTCGGACCAGCGGGCGCCCTTCTCCCAGCCGGGGAGCGGGTTGCCGTTGCGGTCGAACCAGTGCCGGACACGATCGCCGACACCGTCGCCGAAGTTCATCACGTTGTTGTTCGCGTCCAGCTTGTTCCAGTGCCAGACCTCGTTGCCCGCGGCGTCGACACCGCGCCAACCCTGGACGCTCAGGCCCTCGCCGAGTTGTCGGTGTTCGCGGATGAGGTTGCCGTTCGCGTCGAAGTCCTGGAACGATTCGCGGTCGAAGTGCCACGGCGTGATCTGCCGTTCGAACGCGGTGACGCGCTTGCCGCCGATGGTGGGGTCGAGCGCGTCGTGCCACCGGAACTCGCGCGAGTTGCGTCCCATGGTGCCGATGATGTCGACGCGTCCCACCCCGTCGGGCGTGGGGAAGGCGTCCATGCGGGCGACGACTACGCCGTGGTGGTCGTACCGGATCCAGTTCCCGGCGTGCGCGTCGATCAGGCCGCGGGTGTTGGCTCCCGCGCCTCCGGCGCCGCCGGCGGGCCTTGGCCGGTAGTCGATGAACGTGCCGTCGGACAGGCCGGTGCGCACCACCCGCCACTCCTTGGTGCCGGGGGAGTACCAGTCGCCGTCCTCCACGTCGTCGGTGATCCGGTCCTGCCAGGTGATCTGCCGATCACCCGTGCCCGGGGTGACGGCGAAGTCGCCCTCGTGGAAGGTGCGGTGGCCGTGCAGGCCGTCGGCGCCCTCGGTCCACGGCAGGTAGCCGGGGCGGTGAGCCACCTGCGCTCCGGCGACGTCGGGCAGCCGCACGTCGCCGACGGTGAGGGTGTCGCCGTTGTGCAGGGGGCGCACCTCGCGGACGATGTCGCCGGTGTGCGCGACGTCGATGACCGTCTTGTTGTTGCTGATGAACTGTACGCCGTGTCCTTCCGGACCGCCGCCGGCCGGCTCCTGCTTCCAGGTGCCCACGCGCAGCCGGTTGTCCTGGGCCAGCCACGGGTGCCGGGTGAGGTCGGCGGCGCGGAACTCGCCGCTGAACATGTTGCGGAAGAACACGGGGGGTCGCTGCTCGGCGAAACGTTCGAACTTGAGGAAGTCGCCGTTGTGCAGCGTCTTGCCGAGCCCGTTGACGTTGCCGTCGGCGTGCCGGGAGACCCAGTCGCGTGAGGGGACACCGTCCGGTCCCAGTTCGAGCTGGTGGTAGCGGCGCACGTCGTGCAGGCCGAATTGGAAGCGGCCGAACTTCTTCTGGGCGGTGACGATCTCGTTGGTGATCGGGTGGTGCATGGTGTCGGTCCAGCCGCGCCCGAGGCCGGAGTCCCAGTGCCGGTCGCCGGACGCGATGGCCCGGAAGTCGGCGTCGAAGCGCACCCACCTGGTGTCGGCGGCGAACCCCTGGGTCGCCGGCAGATGGCGCAGATCGGCCAGCACGTGCCCGCCGTCCGCGCTGAGCTGGAAGTGCCGGATCCGCACGTCGAAGCCGAACACGCTCTTGACGTCGAACCAGCTGCGGGTGCTCTCGCCCCAGTGCCGGGTGCCGTCGTGCACGAGGTTGCCGTCGATGTCGAACTCGGCCCACCGACCCCGCTGATTGACCAGACTGAACGTGCCCAGCGAGGCGGACGAGTGGTGGGCGTCGAGGATGCCGCCCTCGGGCAGGACACGACGTTCGAACACGGTGACCTTGAGGTGGCTGATCAGGTGCACGTGGCCGGCGTCCGCCCCCTTCGTGTCCACCACGCCGCCTTCGAACCACTTCGGTCGGCCCGGCGTGGGGACACGGATGCCGTGGGCGTCGGTGCGTATCAGCGACCACGTGGCCTCGCCGCCGCCCGCCGGATACGTGACCTCGAAGTGCCGGTTCGGGTCGATGCCGCCCCGGGCGCCGACGATGTCGATGCGCTGGAACTCCAGGCGCCCGCCCGGGTCGAACCGCTGGAACTCGCCGGCGCGCGTGCCGACACCGCCGATCCGGTATCCGCCGCCGGGCTCCGGGGTCGCGCGCAGGCCCGGGAGGTGGTCGAGATGGCCGCTCAGGACCCGCAGATCGCCCGGTGTGGTGCTGAGGAACCGGGTGTGCAGGGGGTCGCCGATGCGGGCGTCGGACAGCCCGATCATGTCGAACCGGTGGACCCCCGCGCCGTCGTCCACCCGGAACACGGTGATGCCGCCTTCCTCGGTCACCGGGCGCGTGGTCACGTGGAAGTCGAGGCGGCCGTTCGGGCCGAACAGACGGAACTCGCCGTCGGCGCCGCCGACCCGGAACCCGCCGCCGGGGCGGATGTGCACGGTGGTGTTCGCGATGTCGGCGAGCGTGTCGTCGACCAGGGTGTGCGCCCCGCCGGGGTGTACCCGGACGAGTTGCGACAGGTCGACGCCGTCCACGCCGGTCAGGCGCAACACCTGGAACTCGAACGCGCCGGTGGCGGAGAACCCCCGGACCATGCCGGTGTCCCCGTGGATGACCCGGAGTGTGCCGTCGGGGCGGGCGACCACCGAGAATCCGAGGTTGTGGCCATCGGCGCCCTTGAGCACGGGCAGCGGGCCGGGCGCCGCCGCCCCGGCGACCGGGGCCGGGGTGAAGACGAACTCGTGTGTCGCGGCGCCGTCGGCCCCGCGCAGGCCGACCACGTCGTAGCGGTGTGCGCCGCGCATGTCCACGACGACGTGGCCGGTGCCGTCGCCGATCCGGAATCCGCCGCCCGTCGTCGCCCCCTGCCGCACGAACCCCTCGGTGATGATCCCCGGTTGGCGTACGACGTGTGCGTCGGGGACGGCGGCGAGGTGCCCGTCGACGAGCGTGTCTGTGCCGCGTTCGACGCGCACGAACCGGCCGTCGAACGGGCCGCCGCTCAGGTGGGTCGCGTCGTAGCGGTGCGCGCCGTCGAGACCGTGCGCGGTGAACGACCCGTCGGGGTCGGTGAGGCGCCACTCGTCGCCGGCGCGGGTGACGGTGAGGTTCGTGTCGGGTAGGCCGCTTTGGTCGCTCGGGTGCGGTACGGGGACGTCGGGGGTGCCCACCGGGGTGTGCACGAACCGTCCGGCCGCGGGACCGCCGGTCAGCGTGAGCGTGTTGTGGGTGTGCGCACCGACGTTGTTCACGACGATCTTGCCACCGGGGTGATCCACCAGGTATCCGCCGCCGTGTTGGGGGGTGACGGTGGCGCCCGGCACGATCCGGCCGTCGCCGTGCACCAGTCGCGGCGCTTCGCCGGCGGCGTCGGGCAGTCGGATGAAGCCGCCGGGCGCGCCGCCGCCGGTCAGCGGCAGCGCGTCGTGCGAGAACGCCCCTCCGGGGGTGTACACCCGCACCACGTGGGGCTGCCCGCTCGTGCCGGTGACGTGGAACGTGTTGTCGACGGTGCCCACGTGCGCGGTCGTGGACGGCGTGCCGTCATCGGCGCGCAGGTGCGGCAGCCGGTCGGGGCCGCCGACCGGGGTGAACACGTGCAGGCCCGTCCCGGCGCCGCCGCCGGGGGTGGTGAGGGTCACCACGTCGTGGGCGCGGGCGCCGCCGGCGTCGACGTGGAACCGGCCGCCGGGGTGCTCGATCCGGAACTCGTTGCCGATCTGGCGGATGACGTTCGTGTCGGGAACGGGCCGGCCGTCGGCGTGGGCGATCAGGGGCGTGTCCACGTGCGGCGAGCGGATGTGGCCGCCGGCCAGGCCCAGGCGGTCGATGCCGGTCAGCGGCAGCGAGTTGTGCGAGAAGCGGCCGTCGGCGCCGAAGACCCGCACGGTCGGACCGGTGCCGGTCGGGACGACGTGGAGCATGCCGCCCGCGTGTTCCGGCACGGTGACGACGCCGAGTGTCCGGGCGGCGTCGGGGCCGACGAGGGCGCGCGCGCCGCCGCCGTCCGGGGTCAGTACGTGCAGCGCCAGGGGGTGGCCGTTGGAGCCGATCAGGCGCAGGCCGGTGCCCGACGGGGTACCGGTCGCCGGGTCGTAGAGCCGGAAGCCGCCGGGTGCGGGTACGACGATGCCCGCGTCGTTGAACCGCACGGGCGGCCCGCCCGCGTTCAGGATGTCGCCTTCGTCGTCGAAGTGGGTGACCCCGAGGGTGCGGTTGTCCGGATCGACATGGATCGCGACCAGGGTGTCGCCGTGTTCGCCGCCGGTGAGGGTGATGCGCCGCTCGATGCGGTCGAGCCGCCCGCTCTCGCCCGACACGTCGAAGTCCCAGCGGCGCACCTCGACGTTCGCCACGACCTGCCGCTCGACCCGCACGATGTCGTTCCCGGCCGGGCCGGTCACGCGCGAGGGGGTCAGGTGCGCCGCGTCCGCGCCGCCGGTGATCCGGATGCCCTCGATGCCGCCGCCGTCGCCGACGCGGTACTCCAGGCGCGTGCCGGACAGCCCAGGGATGTCGACGACACGCTGCCCGGGGCCGGCGACGGCCGGCACGGTGGACCCGGTGGTGGTGACGTGCGGGAGGCGGGGGGTGGGCAGGGTGGTCAGCTCGACGGCCTGCCCGGGGACGGGGCCGGTGACGTGGGTGTCGATGATCTGGTCGTCGAGGAGGCGATGGTTGTTCGCCGCGCTCAGCTCGTAGTCCCAGCGTTGGGTGCCGCCGTCCCCGAGGTCGCGTTCGATCCGCAACACTTCCCGGTCGCCGACGGTGATGTGGTTCGCCGAGATGTCGGTGCGACCGCCGGGATCGATGTGGATGTCGACGGTACGGCCGGCCTGCGTGCTCGGCAGGACCCGTACCTCGATGCCGTTCAGGCCGGGGATCGTGCGGAACGTGTGCGCGAAGTCGTAGCTCGCGCCCCGCATCATGAACACATTGAGGTCGTGGGTCGCCCCGTTCGCCGGGACGAAGTGCGCGCCGCCGGTGAGGCCGCCGGACACGGTCGGGACACCCGGCAGGCCGCCCGGCGTGGTGTGGACCACCGGCCCCGACGCCGGGCCGCCGAGGACCACCCGGCTGCCGTTGAGGTCGATGTGCGTGCCGGTGCCGCCCAGGCCCTGGACTCCCTTGACCTCGACCCCGCTCGCGCCGGGCCCCACCAGTGAGGTCTCGCCGTCGGCGCCGGTACGCAGACCGCCGAGGTGGGGCGAGTTCACGTCGGCCACGTGGATCGGCGCGCCGGTGTGGGCGGTCGCCGGCTGGGCGATCACGGGCAGGCCGCCGACATTGGGCGTCGCGACGTGTCCGAGGGCGCCGACGCCGGTCACCGAGGGGACCGTGACGTGGCCGGTGTTCGGCATCGCGCCGACGTTCGGCGTCTGGATGTGCGAGGTGAGCGGGAGGGCGCCGACTCCGGAGACGTTGACGTTCGGCAGGGCCGGCGTGGTGACGTCCGGCATGGCGACGTGGCCCGGCTGCGGGAGGGCGACGGTGCCGAGGCCGTCGAGCCCGGTGTGCGTGTTCGTTCCGGGCGTGGGCAGGTCGTGCACCAGCGCGCTCGATCCGGGCAGGCCGAGTTGGATCTTGCCGGCCACCCCGGCGCCGACGGTGTCCAGGTTCGGGACGCTGATGTGGCCGAGCGCGGGCGGCAGCGCGTGGACGCCGGTGGCGCCGAGGGCGGTGATCCCCTGCGGGACGGAGAAGTTGCCGGTGAGGTGGGTCAGGCCCAACCCGGTGAACGAGAACGAGGGGATGTCGGCGATCCTGGCGCCGACTCCGGGAAGGTGGGTGAGCGCGTTCAGTCCGCCCAGGTCGTTGATGAAGGTGCCCGGGCCGGGGAGGTTGCCGACGTGGAAGCCGGTGCCGAACGTGTTCAGCGACGGCAGGTTGATCACGTCGAAGTGACCGAAGCCGTTGGCGAACTTCGTGGACAGCGGCGGCATGTCGAACGCGCCGCCGAGCGGGCCCGAGTGCACCGAGTCGAACGAGCCCAGGTGCATGTTGGGCAGCTTGATCAGATCGCCGCCGTGCCCGAACGCGTTGAACCCGGCGTTGGCGCCGGCGGAGATTTTGGAACCCGCGCCGATGAACTTGCCGTCGATGAAGGCGCCGTAGCGGTACATGCCGAACATGCCGCGGTCGATGAAGCCGATCCGGAAGGCCAGTCCCAGGCCGTTGGGCATCTCGTCGGCCGCCACCGGCAGGAACAGCCGCAGTCCCTTGAAGCCGCTCAGGCCGTGCGCGATGGAGGTGCCCAGATTCTTGAACGTGTTGAGCGTGGTCGCCACCGCGCGCAGTCCGAAGAACGTCTTGGCGCCGGCCAGGTTGATCACGGTGAGTTCGGCGGCGAGGGGGAAGAACTTGAGGCCGCCGCCCAGTTTCGCGAAACCGGGCCCCATGGTCAGGAGAGGACCCAGTTTCAGTCCCTGTGCGCCGCCCCTGATCCACGCGCCCGCCGCGGCCACCGCGTCGTCGATGCCCAACCCGACCCGGCCGAACAGGCCGAACGAGTTGGCGCCGCCGCCGAAGAAGTTCTTGGTACCGGTGATACCGCGTCCGCCGATGCCCTTGATGCCGCTCCACAGCTGACCCAGGTGCAGGCCCTTGGTCGTGGGCGCGATCATGCCCAGGATGCCCAGCACGAGCTGGGTGACGCTCGCCTTGCCGTGCGCGAAGTCGATCGCCGTCTTGATCAGGAGCGCGACGTTGAGGGCGATGCTGAGCAGCGCGAGCGGGCCGCCGATGAAGATCGCGGGAATGGCCAGGATCATCGCGATCCAGCCGAGCGCCTTCCAGAACTCCTCGCACTCGTCCACGGGGGAGGCGATGGACTGGCCGGCGGCCATGATCTTGCGCGCTGCGGTGTCGGCCGCGGTGGACAGGATCGACTTGGCGTCCTCCGCGGTGGTCTTGTGTGCGGCCCGCCCCTCCTTGTCGTCCTCGGACAGCGCGGCGGCGGCGGACAACGCGGTGTCCGCGCGGTGTTGCTCGTGACGCATCACGCCGACGTAGGCGGTCAGCGCGGTGCGTACGTCCTCGTGGGCCTTCTTGAACGTGGAGATGTAGTTGCGCAGATTCCCGTCGATGACACCGCGCAGCGCCTCGGCCGTCTTGCCGACGAAGATCACGCTGGAGGTGTTCTTGACCTCGGTCAGACCGCTGTCGATGGTCTTGGCCAGCTCGACGAACGCCAGTTCCGCGGCGATCACACGGTCGATCCGGTCGGCGTCGCCGGGAGTCGGATCGTTGTCGAGGCCGAGCGCACTCCAGTCCCCGGGACGAGCCATCGAAGCGCCTCTCTCGCTCGATTCGTGCAACCACGGCGCTCTTTTGTACGCGCCATCGGTTCGCCGGGTTCATTGTTCCTCGCGACAATCTCGGTTGAACCCACGATGGTTGCGGCGCGTACAGAAATGGGAGCGGTTCGCGGCGCGAGCCCGCACCACGCGAGTCGGGCAAGGAACAGGAGGGCCGAATGGCGGATTTCGCCATCGACTACACCAACCTGCACGAGATCAATACCAAGCTCAGGGAACTCGCCAAGCAGGCCGATTCGGGCTCCGGTGGGGCGTTTCGCGAGCTGGGCGAGGCCGGCGCCGCCGAGCGCCGCGCGGCCCTGGGCACCTCCGGCCTGTCGACCTCGTTCAACAGCTTCTATCACCACTCCAAGTCCCGTACCGCCAAGGCCAAGGAGGGGCTGAACAAGCTCGCCGACAGCTTCAAGGCGGTATCCGACCTCTTCTTCGACCAGGACTCCAGGATCTCCGGCTCGGCGGGACTGATCACCACCGGCCTGGGCATCGACCAATGGCGCAACACCAAGGCCGCGCACGACAAGTGGCTCGCGGACAAGGCCAAATGGGACGACTACCTGGCCTCGATCGGCGCCACCCAGTACTTCCGCGATCACCCGAACGAGAGCATCCGACACGTATGCCACGATCCGGAGGCGCCCGCGTGGTGTGCCGCCTGGATCGCCAAGGGCGAGGACAGCGCACCCCCCAAACCCGGCGACGAGCCCCCCAAGCCCAGTGACAAGCCGCCGACTTCGCACCACTACGAGGACGAGCACGGCAAGATCGACGTGAGTGTCGAGTTGGACAAGGACAACAACATCGTCAAGGAGACGTCGAAGATCACCAATCCGCAGGGGCAGACCTACGAGACGACCACCACGTACAAGGGTCCCCCGGAATGGGTCGACGACGTACCGGGCGCGGGCAAGGACGGAAAGCCGGGCCGGATCGACGTCCGCGACTACTCGATCACCACCACGTTGAGCGACGGCACCACCAGCACGTCGGACTTCACCATCAACAAGGACGGCAGTGGCACCATGATCAGCCACTCCGGGAAGACGACCGAGCACTACATTCGCGACGGACCCAAGGGCGAGTGGAAGCGCGATCCCAAGTACGCCGACGAGGACGCCGGCCGGGACGGTACCGAAAAGGGCGGGGGCGTGCAGAAGCCGCCGCCCGGAGGCAAGATCAACTGACGCCCGCCGCACCGTCGTTCGTGACGACCCACCCCGAATCGTTCCCGAGGAGACCCACCATGGGCGCCAACATCAAACTCACCTACTCCGAGATCACCCGGGTGTCCAACCTCCTGGACAACAGCGTCGAGCACACGCTCGTGCCCCGGATGAAGGAGGCCAAGACCGAGGTCGACAACGTGCTGACCACCAACCTCGTGCTCGTCAAGGCCAGTCCCGCGCTCCAGGCGCAGTACGAGAAGTTCAGCACGGCGCTCCAGGCCGCGACGGAAAGCATCAAGGGCTACGCGCAGCAGTTCCGGCAGATCATGCAGTCGGTCCAGGACATGGACAAGGACATCGCCGACAAGGTCAACTCCTCCCAGTAGCGGCCCGCCCGCACGTCCCCACCCGACACCCGAACCCCTCGGAGGACCCGATGGCCGACATCAAGGTCGATTACGACGAGATCCGCAGCGCCGCCACCCGGATGGGCGCCAAGCTGACCGACATCTCCAAGGAGCTCGGCGACCTGGAGCACCAGGTCGCCACCCTGCTCCACGACGGCCTGGTGTTCGAGAAGGCCAGCCCCGCCCTGCAGGAGGCTTACAACACCTTCAGCACGCAGATGAAGAACTCGGCGGGCAACATCCAGGCCTACGCCAAGAACTTCACCGACATCGCCGACTCGCTGAGCAGCTCCGACACCAAGCTGATGGGCGACATCAACGCCGCCATCGCGAAGATGAAGGCGGAAGCGGCGGCGCACAAGTAGTCGCCGGCCGGCCCCGCTTCGGGTGGGGCGCCGCGCCGGGGCCGGTCGGCACGTCCCGCGAGTCCCCAGTGGACGGGAGAGTGCCGACGGGCCCCGGCGCCGCCGGTCAGCCGTCCAGGACCGTCAGCGGCACCTGGACCGCGATCGCCGCGCCCGAGTCGCCCGCGGTCCAGCCCCGGCCCGGCCCGAGCGGCGTGCGCACCTGCTCGGCGGACAGCCGGGCCCCGATCAGGTCCGCCTCGCCGAGCGTCTTGGGCCCGAGCAGCAGGCCGCGCCGCGAACGCCGGGCCATGCCGACCCAGCCCAGCGAACTCATCGACTCGGCCAACCCGGCCAACAACAGCCCCTGACCGTGGTCCCGGCCCGACGTCGCGATCCGGCGCAACACCGAGTCGGCGGCGCAGGCCAGCATCAGATCGGCGTCGTCCACCACGACCACCACCGGATGCTCGCGCACCGAGGTCAACGCCTCCACCAGCGCCTCCGGCTCCGGATCGGGGTCGGCGAGCACCTGCGCCAGGCCGTGCGCGGACAACTTGCGCAACTGCGAGTCGCGCGGGGTGAGAACGACCAACCGGGTGCCGCCCATCAGCAGCGACACACACATCGCGGCCAGTGCCGTGGTGCGCCCGCTGCGCGGCGGCCCGGCGACCATGAACGACCCGCCGCCGTCCGCGAAGTCGTAGGTCAACGGAGCCACCGCGTCGCCGCCCACACCCAGCAGCGCGTGGAACGGCTTGCGCAGCGACCGCGGCATCCGGTCGTGCGCCTCCTGGAAACCGATCAGCGTCGGCATCTCGTTGACCCGGAACGGACGCCGTACGTCCGGCACCGTGCTGTCGCGAACGGTCGCCCGCCGACCCAACTCCCGCATCGCCTCGGCCTGATCGCTCTGGTCGTTCGCCGACGGGTCCTCCCCGTCGACGGCCGCCGCCACCGGCGCCTCCGCGATCGACGGCAACAACGCGATCTGCGCCTCGATCGCCCCCGGCGCGAGCCAACCCCGCCCCGGCGCCACCGCCGCCGGGATGCTGTTGCGGGGCATCCCGATGAGCGTGTAGTCGCCCGGGTCGGTCTGGCGCAGCAGCAGCCGATGGTCGTTGTGCGCGGCCAGGCGCCCGCCGAGCAACAGCCGCTCCGACGTGGCGATCACATGGATCCCGGCACCCTGGCCCTCGCGCAGGAGCCGCACGACGTCGGCGTACAACCGGCCGCCGTCGTAGTCGTCGAGCATGGTGCTCAGCGCGTCCCAGCCGTCCACCATGAGCACCAGGTGCGCGGGTCGTTGATCCTTGCCCACCCTGCCCCGGAGTTCGGTGACGTCCGCGCAGTCGTGCCGGGCGATCAGCCGCTGCCGAAGCGTCAGTTCGGCGGTCAGCCGGTTGATCAGCCGCTCCATGCGCTCCGCGTCGTGGCGCGAGACGACCGCGCCGCAGTGCGGCAGCGCCTCCAACACGCTCAGGCCCCCGCCGGCCGCGTCGATCGCGTAGATGTGCAGATCGGAGCACGGGATGGTGAGCGCCGCCGCGCCCGCGATGGTGCGCAGCACCTGGGTGCGGCCGGAGCGCGGTGCGCCGATGACGTACAGGTGGCCGAAGGACGCGAAGTCGATCGCGGCCAGCCGCCGGGCCTGCAACTGCGGGATGTCGAGCAGGGCGTAGGGGACCATCGGCAGTGCGCCGGGCGCCGGTTCCGGGATGGCGGGCAACTCGTCCAGCCGCATGCGGTCGTCCATCGGCGGCAGCCAGGGGCTGGGCTGCGGCCGGAAGTCGGGCAGTCGGTCGGCGGCTTCGCACAGCGCGTCCACCAGGGCGCGCAGGTCCGTCGGCAACTCCTCGGACTGCCCGGTCGTCGGGTCGTCGTGCGGGCCGAAGTGCGCCTCGGGACCCGTGTCCATGTCGTTCTCGACGTCGGCTTCGGCTTCGGAGAAGTCGAGCGGGCGGCCCAGGCGCTGCCAGCCGAGCCGGATGCCGCGCACCGGCCGGGACGCGGCGGCCTTGGTGACCGAAGTCGGCACCGCGCCGGGGCGTTCCGCGCCGACGAACGCGGTCTGGAACGGCGTGGGCGGGCCCTCGCCGCGGCGGACCAGGGCCCGTCCCGGGTTGTTCGGCGAGATGCCGGCGGCCTCGATGCCGTCGATGATGTCCTGGCTCTCCGAGCGGTCGGTCACCCGCAGCGCCATGCGCAGGTTGGTGTTGGCCTTGATCTCGTTGCTGACCGAGCCGCCGGGCCGCTGGGTGGCCAGCAGCAGATGCAGGCCCAGCGAGCGGCCGCGCTGGGCGAGGCTGATCAAACCGGGCACGAAGTCCGGCAGTTCGCGGACCAGGGTGGCGAACTCGTCGATCACCAAGAGCAGTCGAGGCAGCGGCGCCAGGCGCGGATCACGCGCGCGCTTGATCCGGTACTCGGTGTGGTCCTTGGCCTCGACCTCGTTCAGGACCGTCTCGCGGCGGCGGAGTTCGGCGTCGAGGGAGGCCAGCGCGCGTTTGACGAGGTGGCCGTCGAGGTCGGTGATCATGCCGAGGGTGTGCGGGAGTTCGGCGCATTCGCGGAACGCGCTGCCGCCCTTGTAGTCGACCAGCACGAAGGTCAACTCGTCCGGCCGGTTGACCGCGGCCAACGACGCGATCATCGTCTGCAGGAGTTCCGACTTGCCCGATCCGGTGGTGCCGCCGATCAGGCCGTGCGGGCCGTCGCGGACCAGGTCCAGGCGCAACACGCCCTCGTACCCGCTGCCCAGGACGAACGTGGTGGACGCCGGGCGGCGCGCCCAGGCCCGGAGCAGCACCTCGGCGTCCGGCGGTTCCTGGCCGATCAGCGGCAACAGCGCGACCTGGGCGGGCAGTCCGGAATCGCTCTCCACCGTGACGTCGAGCACCGGCGCGAGGGCGCGCGCGACCTCCTCGCACCAGGCGGGGTCGACCAGGTCGGCCCGGATGCCCTTCACCTCCGGCACGTGTGACGCCTTCAGGTCGAGTCGGCCGCCGTTCGCGGTCACCACCGCCGTGCACTCCTCCGGCAGCAGGTGTTCGCGCTCCTCCAGGCACAGGCTGAACACGCGCACGGCCGGGCCGTTCGTCAACACGTCGATCATGCCCGGCACATCGCGCAGGCGGCGGGCGCCGTCCAGGATCACCAGCACGTCGGGCTCGCGTTGCAGGGTCGGGCCGAGCGCCGACTGCGAGGAGTCCATGCGGGTCTGCACGTCGGCGATCAACTCGTTGACCCGGTGTGCGGTGCTCTCCGGATCGGTGCCGAGGGCCACCACCGCGGCGCCGGGGCGGCCGGGACGCAGGTGCGGCAGCCATCGGACCCACTGCCAGGCGTCGGCGTGTTCGTCCTCGGTCAGCACGACGACGCGCACGTCGCGCGGGCTGTGCAGGACGGCGGTCTGGATCACCGCCCAACTCGCGATCCGGCGCGGCAACTCCCCGGAGGCGCCGATCCCGACCACCCCGAAGGCGGTCATCTCGACCCCGAACGGCACGTCCGCGATCCGCCAGTTGACGTTGCGGTAGTGGTTCTCCCGCGCCTGGTCGTCGATGCTCTTCAGGGACGCGCGGGTGAGTGTGCCCAGTCGGATGGTCAGGTGGTCGGAGTCGCGCCGCCGGCGCTGCCACAGGGCCAGGCCCGGGCCGGTCGCGGTCAGCAGCAACGCCGCCGGATCCGGGAACGTCGAGTTGCGCAGCCCGCGTTCCTCGACGGTCGCGCGGCGCATCTCGGCTTCGAGGGCCGACCGGCGGATGCGATAGACCCGCTTCGCCTCCTGGTAGTCCCGGCGACCCGTGCGCTTGCCGGAGATCCAGTTGCCGACCGCCATCAGCGGCGTGAAGAACACGAAGATGACGAAGAACAGGCTTCGGAACAGGAACATCATCGCCAGGCCCATCAGGAGCGGGGCGATCATCATCAGGAACGGGAACGGGCGTTTGCTGTTGTCCGTCGGCGGACCCATCATGCGGATCGACTCGGCGTCCAGGTGCGGCGCGATGCGCGGCGGCCGGTTGTACTCGATGCCGAGGCCGTCCGGGGCCGGGCGTACCGCGGCCTCGGGTTCCTCCGGCGGGCCCGGGCGCAGCAGGTGCTCGCCGAGGGACAGGTCGGCGTAGGTCGGCCAGGGCAGCGAGCCGTCGTCGAGTGCCGGCAGTCGGCCGACGGGCGGCAGCGGCGGCTGTACGGGTTGTCCGTCCGGACCCGTGGGCGGGGGCTCGGTCGAGTGGCCGCCGGGCCCGCCCTCCTGCGTGCCGGCGGGCTCCTCGGTGGAGAGCGGCGTGCCGGTGATCGGGTCGACGGGCGGCGGCGGGGTGAGGCTGCGCAGGCCGCAGTCGCCCTCGTCGGCGTCGTCCGGGAGGGCGACGGTGAGGGAGCCGTCCGTGCCGACCGTGATCCAGGTGCCCTGTGCGGGGGCGCCGCCGCCGTCCAGGCGCAACGCGCACGCCCGATCGGTGCCGACCTCGTGCCGGCCGGGGCCGAGCCGCCACACCCGGCCCGCGCCGGGGCCCGAGACGTGCCGCACGGTGACCAGGACCGGATCGGACCCGGGCGGTCGCCACGCCCGGGTCGCGGTCGCGGTCGGCGCGGGAGCGCCGAGACCGATCACCGCGCCGGCGCGGATGCCGCTCGCGCCCACGCGCGCGTCGGGATTGAGCCGCCGATCACCCAGGAACAGATCGGCGGCGCCCAGCACCGACCCGAGGTCGGCGACGGTCGCCGCATCGGGCACGTCCAGCAGGTGATCGGAGCGCCGGCCCTGCGGATCGGTGGTGGTGAGAGCGAGATTCACGGGCATGCAACTCTCTCGCGGGGTGGGGGAGGGGGTACGGACCCCGCCGCGCCCCCGCGGGGGGGTGCGGGGGGGGGGGGGGGGCGCGGGGGGGCGGCGCCGCGGGGCTCGGCGGCGAGGGCCGCGCCCGCCCGGTC